>JANMJI010000035.1:0-34553 GCA_031371275.1 Betaproteobacteria bacterium | reverse complement strand
CCAGTCGATGGCGGTGGCCATGTCCTTCACCGAGTCTTCGCGCAAACGCCCGTTGTCCAGCGCCAGAAAGGTCTTGCCGTAGCCGCTGCTGCCGCGCACATTGGGCTGCAACACGGCCACGCCCAGTTGCGTCAGCAGGTGATTCCAGCGGCCTTGCCAGCCCAGCTTCGCTTGGCCTTCGGGCCCACCGTGCACCAGCATCACGACGGGCCGTTGGTTGCCAAAGCTGGCCGGCGGCAAGCTCAGGATGCCGCTGACGGTCAAGCCGTCAAAACTCTGCCAGCGCACGACCTGCTGCTCGGGTAGGCTTTGCAGGTCCAGCCCGGCCGTGCCCACTGGCTGTGTCCACGCGGTGACGGCGCCGGTGGCGATGTCCAGGCTGTGAATTTGCGCAGGCCCTTGCGTGCTGTTGACGACCAGTGCCAGGTCGGGCCGGCTGGGGTGGAATTCGCTGTGGCTGGCGCTGCCGGCGGGCAGGCGCGGCAGCGGGATGGCCGCGCCGGTTGCGGCGTCTTGCAAGCGCAATTCGTCGCGCCCGTCAACGTTGGCCACAAAAGCCAGGTGCTTGCCATCGGCGCTGACGGTGCCCGACTCAATGTCCCACGGCGTCGCTGCCGACAGGCGCGTCAAGGTGCCGCTGTGGATATCGAAGCGCATCATTTCGCGGAACTCGCTGGTGCGGTCGCTGGTGATGAACAAGCCACGGCCGTCGGGTGTCCAGCCGCTGATGAAATGCGTGGCCTTTGGCGCGATGTCAGCGGCCGTGGGCAGCACCCGCCGGCGCTGGCCGCTGGCCACATCCAGCAGCCATATTTCAGATTCGGCGGCCGACAGGTAGCGTGTCAGCGCGAGTTGTTTTTGATCCGGCGAAACCTCGGCGCTGAACCAGCCACCACCCGGCAGTTCGGCCAGCACGCGGGCACTGGCCGGGTCCATCGGGTCGATCAGCGACAGCGTGGTCGTCACCTCGGCGCGCGTGCCGCCGACGGCCGTGCGGTCAAGCGGCAGCGCAGCCACCAGCAGCTGCGGCTGTGGCCGCTTCAGCCAGCCCAGCAGCGCGTGGCGCTGGCCTTCGGCGGTGATTTGCGTGGTCTGTCGTGTCGCCGGGTCCAGCCGGTAGAGCTGGAACGCCTCGTCGCCGCCACGGCCACGGGCGAAGACGATGTAGCGGCCTTCGCTGGGCTCCCAGCGTGCGCCTGAAACGGGGTCGGCGCCGTCGGTCAGCGGCTCCAGCGGCGCCATCGGTGCGCGCAGGCGGAACAGCTGCGTGGTGCTGGCGCCGGGCACGCGGTGGGCGACCAGCATTTCGCGCAGGCGCGGGTGCCAGCCCGCGAAGTTGTGGCCTGCCACCAGGCTGTAGCGCTGCGCGGCGTCGATCTGCTCGCGCGGCAGCGGCGGCACGCCTTCGGTGTGCATCGCCGCGGGTGCCGGCAACAGCGCCGCGACGGCGCTGTTGACCGCGGGTGCGGGCGGCGCGGACAGTGTGCCTGGCGACGTGCTCGGCAACGTGCTGCAAGCCGCCAAAACACCGATCGCCGCAAAGGCGGCGATCAGCTTGAAAAACAGATGCGGGGTTTTCATGCCGGCATCGTAGCCGGCATGGCGCGTTGGCTAGGCCATTGGCTAGGCCATTTGCTCAATGCCGGCAATCGCCCAGGCGCGGCTGTCATCGTGCGGCTTGACGAGGTGCCAGACCTCGTTGAAGGCCACCGGTGCGCCGCCCTTTTCTTCGATCAACTGGCCGTGGAAACGCACGCTGACGATCTGGCGGTCGGCTTCGTTGGCGACATCCAGCACTTCGGCTTCGACCTTCACCACGTCCGTCTGCTGCGGGGCGTCACCACGCTCCGTGATGTCCAGCCGTATCGACGAATACAACTCGGGTGTGGTGAAGCGCTTCAGGTCGTCCAGGTCGGCGGTGTCGTTGGCGGCCTGCAGGCGGATGAAGATCATCTTGGCCGTGCGTGCAAAACCTTCGGTATCAAAGGCTGCGGGTACGAAGACACGCGTGATGCCGTTGTCGACCGGGGCTGCTGCTGCGGCGGCGCCTGCAACCGCCGCCGCAGCGGGCAGTGGGGCCACCGCGGGTGCGGTATCGAAGCCACTGCGCTGCAGGGCTTGGGGTTCCAGTGGCGCGGGCTCTACGCGCTGCTGCGCGGGCCAGCTAACCTGCGCGCCACCGGCATTGGCGCCCGTGCCGGCACCCGCCAGCGCCGAATTGCGCGCGCCAGGCCCGAAGCGGCGCAGCAGGAACATCACCAGGAACACGGCGCCAGCGGCCAGCAAAGCGATCATCAAAAAGTTGGCGGCAGCGCCGCCCATGCCGAAGTGGCTGAGCAAGGCGGCAATGCCCAGGCCCGCTGCCAGGCCGGCCAACGGGCCCATCCAGTTGCGCTTGGGCGCGGCAGCGGCCGGTGGCGTGGCGCCAGCGGCGGCGGGCGCGGCTTGTTGCGCAGGCGTGGCGGGCTTGGCCGCCGGCGCGTCTGGCGCGGTGCGCGCCGGCATGTTGCGTTGCATGCCCGCGGGCTTGCCAGCGGCCAGGCGCTTGGCTTGCACATCCATGGGGGCCGACGTGGCGGCCACGGCCACCAACAAAGCGCCAATCAACCAGAGTTTCATTGCGGAATTCCTTGCAAGGCTGAACAACCAGCGCGGTGCCCGGGTGGGCACCGTGGCGCGAATTGTCAGGGCACTGCAGTTTGGGGCCTAGCGGGTTTTCGCAAGGCCCCGAAAATACTCGGGGCTGTGGATGCGCCCAACAAAGCACGCTCTTCGGCGGCCCCTGGGCAGGGCAAAATGCAAGCAATGGCAAGCCGTTGTATCAAATTCTGTGCCGGCCTGACGCTGGCTGTAAGCGTGGGCGCCGGTGCGCAATACGACCGCGTGTTCGAGCGTGAGTTGTACAAAACCCGCTTCGACCAGGAAGTCAAGTTCCGCGCCGCCGCCATCCATGTCGCCTGGGGCGCCGAGGCCTTGTGCGACAGCACCACGCAGGTCGAGCCCTTTGTGCTGCTGTCGGTGCATGCTTTGCACCGCCGCCTGGACGAACGCGACATCAAGCTGTTCCGCGAAGTCACGGGCATGGACGACAAATGGCGTGTCGTCTGGGCCGACGAAGGCGCGCCCGAAGACCTGCATGTGCGCGATGTCGTGACGCAGGTCAACGGCCGGCCGCTGCCCGGCGGCGGCACCCGCTTTGAGATGGGCGCGCTGTTCCGCGGCGGTTCGGTGTTTTCCAACGACGACCAGGGTTTCTGGGACGTGGTGCTGAAGGCCCGCAAAGAAGCCAGCGAAGGCAAGCCTTTCGTGCTGACGCTGGAAGACGGCCGCAAGCTGGAAGTGGAAACCCAGAAAGGCTGCGCCGGCAGCGTCACCGCGAGCTACTTCGACAACGACCCCGACACCTTCTGGCGCATGGGAAACCTGCGCGCCCGCATTCCAGCCAACGCCATGATTGAAGCGCAAACCGCCGATGAATTTCGCTGGCTGGCGGCCTTTGGCACCTACTTCCAGGCCAGCCAAAGCGCGATATCGGCTTCGCAGAAAAGCGAAGGCGTGAGCACCGGCTTCCTGGTCGGCAAGATCTTGTCGATTGCCGTGCCGGGCGTGGGCATGCTGCTGTCAGCCGCCGAAGCGCAGGCCGAAAAGGCCATCGCCGTCGACAGCATCGTCGGCAGTGCCGACCTGTTCGCCAACGAGGTCGTGGCTTCGCTGGGCGGCGACCCCGCAGCCGGTCTGCGTTTGAGTGAACGCATGACGGAACGCGGCATGAAGGTCGATGCGGTGTTGATGGACGACCTGCGCCGTTCCAATTCCGCCGACCACGCCAAGCGCGTGAAGGCCATTCAGGCGGCGCAGGCCGAACGCGAACGCACCGAAGCGCGGGCCCAGGAAGAAGCCGACAGGCGGCGTTTGTTGCTGCTGCCGCCGTTGCTGAAGTAGCAGCGCGAGCGCGCAGC
This sequence comes from Betaproteobacteria bacterium, assembly GCA_031371275.1. Lineage (GTDB taxonomy): Bacteria > Pseudomonadota > Gammaproteobacteria > Burkholderiales > Burkholderiaceae_C > Rubrivivax. The sequence goes on along the minus strand of JANMJI010000035.1, from coordinate 30,594 downwards.
GTGCTGTTTCAGGCGCCGGCCAGGAAGCCCAGCCATTCGTGCAGCGCAAGCTGGGTGTCTTCAAAACCGACCATGCCGGGCAGCCATTGCAGGAAGCTGCGGCGGCCTGCCATGGGCAAGCCCATGGGCGCGGCCACGATCTTCAGTTTGCTGCCAACGGCTGCGCGCTGGAAATTGCGCAGCGCTCGGCGCATGTGGTAGTCGTGGGTGACCAGCACGATGGTCTCGACGCCTTGTTCGCGCAGCAAGGCCACGGTCTTGACCGCGTTCTCGCGCGTGTCGCGTGATTCGCCTTCGATCCAGCGCAGCGGACGGTTGAATTCGTGTTCGGCAATGCGCGCGGCGATCTCGGCTTCGCTGGGCCCCGGCCTTGCGCCATGGCCCACGCCGCCGCTGAAGGCTAACGGCAAGGCCGTTTCACGCGACAGCCAGAGGCCGAAACGCAGGCGCTCGATGCTGCGTGCGTTGAGCGTGGAAACGCCGTATTCGGGCGCCAACACCTGGCGCCCGCCGCCCAGCACCACGATAGCGGTGCGCGACGCGCGCTTCAGGCCGCTGATGTCGGCTTCCAGCAGCGCCGGCGGCGGCTGGGTCAGGCCCTTGATGAGCAGGCCACCGACCGCGGTGGTGCAGGCCAGCCACAGGCACACCACCGACAGCACAATCAGGAACCAGGCCAGCAGCCGGCGCCTGAACATCAGCCGTGCGCCGACCAGTATCAAGATCAGAAATGGCACCGGCGGCAGCAACAGGGCGGTGAGGGCCGGCTTCCATGGTTCGATGCCCAGGGTCAGGAAAATTTCGTTCATCAGCGGGTGTGCAGCGCGGCGAGGGCGCGTTCAGAAAAAGGCTTGCAGCCCGGTTTGCGCACGGCCCAGGATCAGCGCGTGCACGTCGTGCGTGCCTTCGTAAGTGTTGACTGTTTCGAGGTTGGTCATGTGGCGAATGACGTGGTATTCGTCATGGATGCCGTTGCCGCCGTGCATGTCGCGCGCCATGCGGGCGATGTCCAGCGCCTTGCCGCAGCTGTTGCGCTTGATGAGGCTGATCATCTCTGGCGCGGCGCGGTCCTCGTCCATCAGCCGGCCCACCCGCAACACGGCCTGCAAGCCCAGCGTGATTTCTGTCTGCATGTCGGCCAGCTTTTTCTGGATGAGCTGGTTCTGCGCCAGCGGCCGGCCGAACTGGTTGCGGTCCAGCGTGTATTGGCGCGCTGCGTGCCAGCAGAATTCGGCCGCGCCCAATGCGCCCCAGGCAATGCCGTAACGTGCCTTGTTCAGGCATCCGAATGGGCCCTTGAGGCCGTTCACATTCGGCAGCACGTTGGCCTCGGGCACAAACACGCCGTCCATCACGATCTCGCCGGTGATGCTTGCGCGCAAGCTCATCTTGCCTTCGATCTTGGGCGCGGTAAGGCCCACCATGCCCTTCTCAAGAATGAAGCCATGGATGCTGTCCTGGCCGCCGACCTTGCCGTCGGGGTCTTCGCGTTTGGCCCAGACGACGAAGACATCGGCAATCGGGCTGTTGGTGATCCACATCTTGCTGCCCTTGAGCAGGTAGCCGCCGTCCACCGGCTTGGCACGCGTCAGCATGCTGGCGGGGTCGCTGCCGTGGTTGGGCTCGGTGAGGCCAAAGCAGCCGACCCATTCGCCGCTGGCCAACTTGGGCAGGTACTTCAGGCGCTGTGCTTCGCTGCCATAGGCGTGGATGGGGTGCATGACGAGGCTGCTTTGCACGCTCATCGCGCTGCGGTAGCCGCTGTCGACGCGTTCGACCTCGCGCGCCACCAGGCCGTAGCAAACGCTGTTCAAACCGGCGCAGCCGTAGCCTTCGATGGTTGTGCCGAGCAGGCCCAGGGCGCCCATCTCTGACATGATTTCGCGGTCGAATTTTTCATGCCGGGCGGCCATCAAGACGCGCGTTTGCAGCCGTTCCTGGCAATAGGCGGCGGCGGCTTCACGCACCGCGCGTTCGTCGTCGCTGAGTTGGCTGTCGAAGAAAAAAGGGTCATCCCAGGTGAATTTGCTGGCCATGGTGGGGCTCCTGATAATCCGGTGGAGTGTAAGGAGTCGGCCTGGGCGGCGACTGTCGCCGGGGTCAACCAGGCAGCAACCAGGCAGCAAGCGGGCAGCAACAAGGAGCGAAACATGAACGAGCAAGTCATCACCCTGGGTGGCGGCTGCTTCTGGTGCGTCGAAGCGGTGTTTGAGTTGGTCGATGGCGTCGTGGCGGTGGAAAACGGCTATTGCAACGGCCATGTCGTGAAGCCCAGCTACGAACAGGTGTGTACCGGCACCACCGGGCATGTTGAAGCCGTGCGGGTGGCCTTCGACGCCGACCGCATCACGCTGCGCGAAGTGCTGGAAATTTTCTTCGTCGTGCACGACCCGACGACGCTGAACCGCCAGGGCGCCGACGCTGGCACGCAATACCGCAGCGGCATCTATCTGCACGACGCGGCGCAGGAAGCCGTGGTGCGTGAAGTGCTGGCGCAAGCGAATGCCGCACACGGTGGGCGCGTCGTCACCGAAGTCAAGCCGCTGGCCGACTACACCAAGGCCGAGGCCTACCACCAGCACTACTTTGCCCAACACCCGAACCAGGGCTATTGCGCGATGGTGGTGGTGCCCAAGGTGGACAAGTTCCGCCGCACGTTCAAGGCGCGGGTGAAGGCCTGATGCAGCGCTGCAAGTTCAGAACGGCACGAAGCCGCTGATCTGCGGGTCGAGGTCGGGGAATATCGAATCAAGCCCGTGGCGCAGCATCTGACGGCGGCTGCGGCACACAGCGTCCGCGCCGCACAAAACGGCAAACACCGGAGCGCGCAGCAGCCACAGGTCTACCGGCTCTTCGGCGGCGCGCACCTGCACCCGCAGCCAGTCGGCGGCGGGCGCTTCTTCCAGCGCCTGCAGAAAGGTCAGCTTCAACGATACAAAAGCCTGGCGTGCCGCAAGCCGGGCGCTGCGGTCGCCAGGCATGCCGGCGCCGGGTGTGAAGTCGCGCGGGGCGACGTGTGCTTGAGCCTGGGTGGCTTGCATGCCGGCGTGCATCACAGCGTGGCGAACTGCGAACGCGGTGCGCGGGTCGGGAAGTGGCGGTTCAGCAGCGCCACGCGTTGTTCGGCATGGAACTGGCTGTGCGCCACGCCGACCACGCGGTAGACCTCGGCACGGGCATGCCATAACTCGCGCAGTGAGCGGGTGTCGTTGATGCGGCGGCGCAGGGTGTCGGCCTCGCTGCTGTCGATGTCAGCCAGCGTGGCCAGAAATTCAATGCGCACGCCGGGCAGCCGGTTCAGGGGCGGGGAACTGCTCTGCGGCGCCGGCGCCAGCAGCCAAAACAGCAGGCGCTGCCAGGCGTTGCCTTCGGGCGCGCAGCGCAGCGAAGGCGGGCAGACCTCGACACGCAGGCTGCTGGGGTCGCACAGCGTGCTGCGGCGGTGCCAGCGGGACAGTTGGGGCAGTGACCTGAGCATGGTGGTGTTATCGGAAGGCTTGCAGAACAACCTGAGTGCAATGGTGGCGCGCGCCGCCGCGATGCAAACCCCGAGTAAGGGGGGCTTCCACCCTCAGTTCACTGTCCGTTCATGGGGGGCCCACCCGATGGCGCCGCCGCGGCCGGGCGTTACGCTGCGAGCCTTCCGGGGCCAGGCGAAGCGGTTGCGCGATGAAGTGGATGCGGCGTTTGTTGGGTGGCCTGGTGGCCTTGCTGGTGCTCGCGGCGGTGGTGGTGGTGGTCTACGCCCGCATGACGCTGCCGCAGACGCAGGGCCGCATCACGCTGGCCGGGGCGGCGGCCGAGATTGAGATCGAACGCGACGAGCACGGCATTCCCAGCATCAGCGCGGCCAGTGAACACGACGCCTACTTCGGCCTCGGCGTGGTGCATGCCCAAGACCGTTTGTGGCAGCTCGAAACCCACCGCCGCATTGCTGCCGGCCGGCTGGCCGAAGTGTTTGGCGAAGGCGCTCTGGAAACCGACCGTTTTCTGCGCGCCCTGGGCGTGCGCCGCGCTGCGCAGGCCCAATGGCTGCAACTGCCCGCTGCCAGCCGCGCTGCGTTGCAGGCCTATGCAGACGGCGTCAACGCGGTGCTGAAAGATGGCCTGCGCGCCCGCCCGCCCGAGTTTGTGCTGCTGGGCATCAACCCCGAACCCTGGCAGCCGGTGGACAGCCTGGCCTGGGCTTTGATGATGGCCTGGGATCTGGGCGGCAACTGGACCACCGAGCTGCTGCGCTTGCGCCTGGCCTTGCAGATGACGGTCTCGCGCATCAACCAGCTGCTGCCGGCGTATCCGGGCGAAACCGCGTTGCCCACGGCCGACTACGCTGCGCTGTACCGCAGCCTGAAGCTCGACAGCGCCACCACCGCCACCGCGTGGCTGAAGCTGCCCGACATCGCCCCGCCTTCGGGTGTGGAGGGTGTGGGCAGCAACAACTGGGTGCTGTCTGGCAGCCGCACCCGCAGCGGCAAACCGCTGCTGGCCAACGACCCGCATCTGCGGCTGAGCGCCCCGGCGCTGTGGTACTTCGCCAGGCTGCAAGCACCCGGCTTGAAGGTCGCCGGCGCCACGCTGCCCGGCGCGCCGGGCGTGCTGCTGGGCCAGAACGAAACCATCGCCTGGGGCTTCACCAACACCGGGCCTGATGTGCAGGACTTGTACCTGGAGCAGACCGACCCGCAAGACCCCACGCGCTACCGCACGCCGCAGGGCTGGGCGGCATTCGAGGCCTTCACCGAGACCATCAAGGTCAAAGGCCGGCCCGACGTGACGATGACCGTACGCAGCACCCGCCACGGCCCCGTCATCAGCGACGCCGGCACCGCCGCAGACGTGCTCGGCCCGCGCGAAAAACCGACCCATGTGCTGGCGCTGCGCTGGACGGCGCTGGACGCCGACAACGACGCCGTCGGCCCTTCGCTGGCGATGCAGCGCGCGCGCTCGGTGGCCGAGTTTTTCGCCGCCACCCGCGGCTGGGTGGCACCGATGCAGAACATGGTGGTGGCCGACCTTGACGGCCACATTGGCGTGGTGTCGCCTGGCCGCGTGCCGGTGCGCCGCGCCGACAACGACCTGCACGGCCTGGCCCCGGCGCCGGGCTGGGACGCGCGCTACGACTGGGCCGGCTGGGTGCCCGCCGACGAGACGCCGCGCCAGACCGACCCAGAAAGCGGTTTCATAGCCACCGCCAACCAGCGCATCACCGCACCCGGCTACCCGCACTTCATCACCAGCGAATGGGCCTTGCCCTATCGCCAACAGCGCATCGAACAACTGCTGGCGGCCAGACCCCGGCACAGCATCGAAGACTTGGCAGCGCTGCAAGGCGATGTGAAATCGCTGGCCGTGCCGGCGCTGTTGCCGTGGTTGCTAAAGGCGAAATCGGTGCACCCGCTGGCCACCGCGGCACAAGCGCAACTGGCCGGCTTTGACGGCACCATGGCCGCCGACCGCGCCGCGCCTTTGATCTACTGGGCCTGGCAACGCCAATTGGCGCGCGCGATCTTTGCCGACGATGTCAGCGCGGCGCTGTGGGACAAGACGCTGTCAGGCCGCAACTTCCAGGACGCGCTGGAAGGCGTGCTGCAACGCGACGATGCCGCCTGGTGCGACGACCGCCGCACACCCGTCGCAGAAACCTGCGCCGACCAGGTGGGGGCGGCGCTGACCCGCGCGCTGCAAGAGTTGCAGCCACTGCAAGGTGATGATGTGTCGCAATGGCGCTGGGGCCGCGCCCACCAGGTGCGCGCCGAACACCGGCCCTTCAGCCGCGTGCCCTTGCTGGCGCGTCTTTTCGAGATGCGGGCGCCGGTGGGCGGTGATACGCAGACGGTGAACGTCTCACGCGTGGTGCTGCGGCCCGATGCGGTGACGGGCGAGTTGTACCTGAGCGACCACGGCCCCAGCCTGCGCGCGCTGTACGACCTGGCCGACCCGCAGCAATCGCGCGTGATGCACTCCAGTGGCCAGAGCGGCATCGTCTTTTCTTCGCTCTACCGCAGCTTCCTGCAGCCCTGGCTGGCGGTGCAGTACGTGCCGCTGTGGCCGCGCGCAGGTCCGGGTTCAGTACCGGGTGCAGCACCGGGTTCAGCACCAAGTTCAGCGCCGCAAAAGCTGGTCATCCAGCCCGCCACTGCGTCGCGCTGAGGTGGCCGGCTGAGACCGTGCAGTTGAAGCGTTAGACAGCGCCGTAACGCGCCTTGCGTTCGGCCGTGTAATCCCACCACGGCCGCGGCGCGGCGCCGGCCATGAAGGCGGTGGCGGCCATGAAGGTGTCCAGCACGCAAGGGTCTTGGCGTTTGCCGGTTTTGTCGCACAAGGCGCGGTACAGCGTGTGCGGGTCGCGGCCGGCCAGGTCTTGCGGGTGTTGCACGCCCAGCGAACGCAGGTCGGCGGCAATTGAAGGGCCGATGTTGGGCAGTTGTTCCAGCTGTTCGCATTCGGCCGCCGCACGGGCTTTGCGGGGTGGTGGGGCCTTGGGCGGGCGCAGGTGCATGGCGGCGGTGGGGCGCGGCTGGTCGGCTTGAAGGCGGGGTTGAAGACGGTGTTGAAAGCGGTGTTCAAGGCTGTTCATGGTCACATCAGCATGGTGTTGCGTATCAGGCCCACGGCAATGCCTTCCAGCTCGAAATCGGGCGTGTCCAGCGGCACCAGGATGGGTTGGAAATCGGGGTTCTCGGGCAGCAGCTCGATGCCGGCCTTGGTGCGGCGCAGGCGCTTCACCGTGACTTCATCGCCCAGCCGCGCGACCACGATCTGCCCGTTCTTCGCGTCCTTGGCTTTTTGCACCGCCAGCAGGTCGCCGTCCAGAATGCCGGCGTCGCGCATGCTCATGCCTTTGACCTTCAGCAAATAGTCGGGCCGGCGCGAAAACATCGCGGCTTCCATCAGATAGGTTTGATCGACATGCTCTTGCGCCAGGATCGGGCTGCCCGCCGCCACCCGGCCGACCAGCGGCAGCGTCAGCTGCGCGATGTGCGGCAGCGGCAGCATGTACTGCTGGCCCCAGGGCGCCAGCCTGGCCTCGGCCATCGCACGCAATGTGTCAGACTTCAAACGGATGCCGCGCGAGGTGCCGCCCACCAGTTCAATGACGCCTTTGCGGGCCAGCGCCTGCAGGTGTTCTTCAGCGGCGTTGGGTGATTTGAAACCCAACTCGGCCGCGATCTCGGCCCGTGTGGGCGGGGCGCCGGTGCGTTCGATGGCGCTTTGCACCAGGTCAAGAATTTGCTGCTGACGGGCGGTGAGCTTGGGGCTTTCTTGCATCGCGTGTCCTCTCGCTGTTTTCCAGAGTTACTGGTCATTTGTCCAGTGGCTGTATTTTCATCCAGAAAGTGATTCCATGCCAAGCGTGTTGTATCGGGCGGCGAATGTGGTGGTCATTCTTGGCACCGGCGGCACGATTGCAGGTACTGCCGCCAGCGCCGCGCAGCACCTGGGCTACCAGGCCGGTGTGCTGGGGGCGGCCGATTTGGTCGCCGCCATTCCTGCGCTGCGGGGAAGGCCCCTGGAAGCCCACTCGCTGGCGCAGTTAGACAGCTGCGACATGGACCACGCCACCTGGGCGTTGTTGGCCGCGGCTGCCGCGCAGCACCTGGCGCGGCCTGAGGTGGCGGGCGTCGTCATCACCCACGGCACCGACACGCTGGAAGAAACCGCCTACTTCCTGCACCGCACGGTGCTATCGACCAAACCGCTGGTGCTGACGGCGGCGATGCGGCCGGCCACGGCACTGTCGCCCGACGGGCCGCAGAACCTGTTTGACGCGGTGACGGTGGCCCGCCAAGCTGGCGCGCGTGGCGTGCTGGCGGTGCTGGGCGGTGTGGTGCATGCGGGCGCGAACCTGCGCAAGGTGCACGGCTACCGCGTCGATGCCTTCAGCTCGGGCGACGCCGGGCCGGTGGCTTTGCTGGAAGACGGCCGTGTTCGCCCGCTGCGCGAATGGCCGGGCTGTGAATTGCATGCTGCCGCCACGCGCCTGGCCGGGCCGCAAGCCTGGCCGGTGGTCGACATCGTCACCAGCCACGCCGGCGCCCGTGGTGCCACGGTGGACGCGCTGGTGGCCGCGGGCGCGCAAGGCCTGGTGTTGGCGGGCACCGGCAACGGCAGCCTGCACCACGAACTGGTGGCCGCGGCAGAACGGGCGCTGGGCTCGGGTGTGCGGGTGCTGCGCGCTTCACGTTGCCAAATGGGTGGCGTGGTCGGCGGCGTCGTCGGCAGCGCGGTGGGCCGCGCCGACAAGCTGCCGCCGTCGGCCGCCACGCTGACCCCGGTGCAGGCCCGCATCGAGCTGATGCTGGACTTGCTGGCCGCGCGCTTTTCAGCGCCGCCGGCGCAGTGACGTGGCGGCCAGCAGCAGCAGTCCGGCGGCCATCTGGGCCCAGGTCTGCGGCTCGGGCACGGCGCTGATCCGCTGGTTCTGGAACACCGAGCCGCCGAGGTCGCTGTCGTCGAAGCGGAAAACGTAGAAGTTGTTCGGGCCTGCGGTGCCTGGAATGAAGTCGTTGTCGTTGGCGATGTACAGCGTGTGCCAGGTCTTGCCGTTGTCGACGATGTCTTCGCCAAAGGCCATGCCTTCGAGCTTGGCCGGGATGGCGGTGTCGGCAATGCCGTGGCTGACCAGGTTGGCTTTGATGTCCAGGAACAGCGTCTTGGTCACGGCATAGGGCAGCAGGCTGGCCTGGCCGCTGATGCCGGCGCCGCCATTCAGCGCACCGATGTCGGTGGCACCGGCCAGATCGATCTTGTAGATGCGCTTGACGACCGCCGGTGTGCCGTCGCCCCGGCCTTTGCCATCGCGTTCCAGCACCAGAAATTCGTGGCTGTTCAGCGCCAGCAATTCGCTGCTGTTGTAGGCCTTGCCGGTGTCGGTCAGGAAGTTGTCGTACACGTATTGGCGGCTGGCGCCGCTGGCCACGTCGATGGTCACGATGCGGTTGGCGCGGCCACCGTCGCCGCCGTCCTGGATCAGCGGGCTTTGCATGAAGCCGACCAGGGTCTTGCCGTCGGGCGTGATGGCCAGGCCTTCCATGCCTTTGTTGGCGACGCGTCCGCTGCTGTTGCCGCTGATCTCGGTGGCGGCCAGGGCGTTGACGTTGCTGGCCGCGAAAGCCGCCGGCAGTGCGTAGCTGCGCAGCCGTGCACCGCTGGCGCGGTCGAACTGGTAGACGTAGGGGCCGTACTCGTCGCTGACGAAAACGCTGCGCCCGTCTGCCGACACGCGCAGCGCCTCGGGGTCAAGGCGGGCGTTGCTGGCGTTGACGGAATTGCCGCCCACAAGGAAATTGTCAGAGCGACCGTTGAAGTAGAACTTGCCGGGCGTGTTGTGCGTCGGCGTCGCCGCGCCATAGGTCAACGCGGTGGGGCTGTACAGCAGCGTGGTGGCGTTCAGCGTGGGCGTCAGCGTGTAGGGCAGACCGCCCGTGGGCGCGGCCAACAGCGTCAACTGCACCGTCTGCAAGCGGGCGATGTACGAGGTGGTCTGGTCCACCGCCGCGCCGCCGGTCCACAGCGTGGCGTTGGGCCCGCGGTCGGGCAGGGCGATGAAGGTGTTGCCGCCGGCCCACGCCAGGCCCGAGCCGATGCCGCCCAGCACGTTGCCGGTGTCAACGCCATTTTCCAGCAGCGCCGTGAGGGCCGATTTGTCAGTCACATCGGCCAAGCTGCCGACGGCGATCAAATCAATCGCGTGGGCTGCCGGCAGGGCAAAAGCGGCGCCGATCAGCAGCGCCAGCAAACGGGGACGAGACATCGACAGCTCCTGGATTTAGGTCACCCAGGAGCATCGCTGTGAATGATGAAAGGTTTGTGACGGCAGCCGCGAACCCGCGAATGCCGTCGTCGTGTGCCGCGGCTTCAGACCACCGTCAGTGCCACGTCCAGATTGCCACGCGTGGCGTTGGAATACGGGCACACCTCATGCGCCGTGGCCACCAGCTTCTGGGCCGCGGCTTTGTCCATGCCGGGCACGCTGATGGCCATCGCCACGGTGATGCCGAAAGCGCCTTCCTTGCCGGTCATCGGACCGATGGCGACGTCGGCCTTGATCGAGACATCGGCCGGCAGGCTGATCTTTTCGCGCGCCGCCACGGCCTTCATCGCGCCAATGAAGCAGGCCGAATAGCCGGCGGCAAACAATTGTTCGGGGTTGGTGCCCGCACCGCCGGCGCCGCCCAACTCTTTGGGGGTGACCAGCGCGGCCTTGATGGCGCCGTCTGAAGATTCGGTGGTGCCGGTGCGGCCGCCGGTGCTGGTGGCGTGGGCGGTGTAAAGGGCTTTGTCGATGGCCATGGTGTGGGTCTCTCTTTCGCTGGGGTGATGCGCGCTTGCCTGCGAATCAGGCGGCGCGCGGGGTGGAATCTGTCAGGTTTTGGCGCAGCGTTTGCAGCCGCCCGGTGAGGCTGGCCAGTTCGCCAAGTTCGCAGCCGCTGGCCTGGGCCACGGCGGGCGGCACGGCGTGCGCGCGCAACTTGATCTTGCGGCCGGCGGGGGTCAAGCGCAGCAGCACGCGGCGTTCGTCGGTGGTGTCGCGCAGGCGTTGGATCAGCTGGCCGGCTTCCAGGCGCTTGAGCAGCGGTGTCAGCGTGCCCGAATCCAGCGCCAGGCGTTCACCGAGTTGGCTGACGGTGATGCCATCACCTTCCCACAGCACCAGCATCACCAGGTATTGCGGGTAGGTCAGCCCCAGCGGCGCCAGCAGCGGTTTGTAGAGCTTGGTCATGGCCAATGAGGCCGCGTACAGTGCAAAACAAAGTTGGCGATCAAGTTCGAGCCAGGTGGCGGGCGGCGGGTTGACGGTGGCGCGTGGCATGACTTGAATAATATCGTGCAATTCAATTGTGTGCAATTTAATAGCCACACGGCCGGAGCGGCCCGCGCAATGCCCTCAACCCGTCGCCGTCAGCCCGCGGCCGTCAACCCGCGGCCGTCAACCCGCGGCCGTCAAACCTTCCAATTCGGCCTGCACGGCCAGCCAGCGTTCTTCAAGGACCGTGGTCTCGGCTGCGACATGGGCCAGGCGGCGGCCCAGTTCGGCGTAGTCGTCGGCCGCCGTTGAAGGCTTGGCCAGCACCACTTCGACCTGGGTTTTTTCCGCGCCCAGCTTGGCCAGGCGTTCGTCGATGCGCTGCAATTCCAGCCGCAACGGGCGGCTGTGGTCAGACTGCTTGACGCGCGCCTGCTTGGCGTTCTTGCGCTCTTCGCGCGCCGCCGGTGGCGCTGCAACCGGCGCGCGCGGGGCGGGCGCCGGCGCGGGCCGGGCTTGCGGTTCTGGCGCACCGCTGGCCCGCGGCGGGTCGGGCAGTGGCTGGCCGCGGGCGTTGGCGCGCGACACGTCCAGCAGCCATTTCTGGTAGTCGTCCAGGTCGCCGTCAAAGGGCTCGACACGGCCCTTGGCCACGAGCCAGAACTCGTCGCAGGTTTCGCGCAGCAAAGCACGGTCGTGGCTGACCAGCATCACCGTGCCTTCAAACTCGTTCAGCGCAATCGACAAGGCTTCGCGGGTTGTCAAATCAAGATGGTTGGTAGGTTCGTCCATCAACAACAGATTGGGGCGCTGCCAGACCAGCATGGCCAGCACCAGGCGCGCCTTTTCGCCGCCCGACAAGCTGCCCACGGCCTGCTGCACCATCTCGCCGGTGAAGCGAAAGCTGCCCAGAAAATCGCGCAGTTCCTGTTCGCGCGCGGCCGGGCCCACGTCGCGCGCCAGCCGTACCATGTGCATCAGCGGGCCGTCTTCCAGCTGCAGCACGTCGAGTTCCTGCTGGGCGAAATAGCCGATGACGAGGCCCTTGCCTTGCGTCGTCTGGCCCGACAGCAAAGGCAGGTCACCGGCGATGGTTTTCACCAGCGTCGACTTGCCCTGGCCGTTGGCGCCCAGGATGCCGATGCGCTGGCCGGCCAGCACGCTGCGGCTGAAGTTCTTGACGATGGGGGTGCTGCCGTAGCCGCAACTGATGCCATCGAAACTGAGCATCGGATTGGGCAAACTTTGCGGTTCGCGGAACTCGAAGTTGAAGTCGCTGGCGGTCATGATGGGCGCCAGCCTTTCCATGCGTGCCAAGGCCTTGACGCGGCTTTGTGCCTGCTTGGCCTTGCTGGCTTTGGCCTTGAAGCGGTCAATGAATTTCTGCAGATGGGCCACGCGGTCTTGCTGTTTCGAGAACGCCGCCTGGGCCTGGCTCAAACGTTCGGCGCGCAGTTCTTCAAAGGCCGTGTAGTTGCCGGTATAGCGCGTCAGCGTGCACTCGTCCAGGTGCACCGTGACGTTGGTGATGGCGTCCAGAAATTCGCGGTCGTGGCTGATGACGACCATCAAGCCGTCGTAGCGTTTCAACCAGGCTTCCAGCCACACCAGCGCGTCCAGGTCGAGGTGGTTGGTGGGCTCGTCCAGCAGCAGCAAATCTGAAGGGCACATCAGCGCGCGCGCCAGTTGCAGCCGCATGCGCCAGCCGCCGGAGAAGGTGTTCACTGGCGCATCGACCTGGTCGCTGCGAAAGCCCAGGCCCAGCAGCAAAGCCTGGGCGCGTGCGCGCGCGTCAAAGGCGCCGGCTTCGTCCAGCGCCATGTGCGCGTCGGCCATGGCGTGGCCGTCGTCGGCGGCTTCGGCGGCGTGCAGCGCGGCCTGCGCCTGTTGCAGCGGGATGTCGCCCTGCAGCACGAATTCGGTGGCGCCGTCGCCGGTTTCTGGCACGTCTTGCGCCACTTCACCGACACGCCAGCGCGGCGGGATGTCGACATCGCCGGCGTCGCTTTGCAGGCGGTGCGTAAGCAGCGCAAACAGGCTGGACTTGCCGGCGCCGTTGCGGCCGATAAGGCCCACCTTTTCACGCGGCTGCAGGGTCACGCTGGCGTTTTGCAGCACTACCTTGACGCCGCGGCGCAAGGTTACTTGGGTGATCTGGATCATGGTCTTGGTTTCGAGCGCCGCCGCCGGCCGTGGCGCGGGAGCGCGAGGGGGCGGGGCGCCAGGAAGGTCTGAAAGCAGGCGCTCGGCCCGGGTCGAACGCGAACCGCGCGACCGTGAAGCGCTGATTGTCTCTCAGCGTTGGCTTAAAGCTCGGTCAGCCCCGCTTCAGCCCTGCTTCAGCCCGGCGCCAGTGCTTCGCGCGTCAGCAGCAGCACCTGATCGTCGCCAGCGCTGGTGGCCAGCCAGACCGCGGCCAGGTCGCCGAAAGCGGCGTCGAAGTGCGCCCGCTCGTGGCCGATTTCCAGCACCAGCACGGCGCCTGCGTTCATGTGCGCGGGGGCTTGGGCCAGCAGCGTGCGCACGAAGTCCATGCCGTCTTCACCGCCGTTGAAGTTGCCATCCAACGCCAGGCTCGGCTCGGCCCGGTACTCGGCCGGCAGCGCGGCCATGGCAGCGCTGTTGACATAAGGCGGGTTGCACAAGATCAGGTCGTAGCGCTGGCCGGCCACCGCCGCCAGGCCATCACCCTGGTGCAGCGTGATGCGGTCTTGCAGCGCGTGACGCTCGATGTTGCGGGCGGCCACGGCCAGCGCGTCGGCGGACAGATCGGCCGCAGCCACCGCCACATCGGGCCAGGCGAGTGCCGCCAGCACGGCCAGGCTGCCGTTGCCGGTGCACAGGTCCAGCACCTGCTTGGTGTGCGCACCCAGCCAGATGTCGATGCTGCCTTCGACCAGCGGCTCGGCAATCAGCGAACGCGGCACGATCACGCGTTCGTCAACGAAGAAGGGCACGCCCTGCAGCCAGGCTTCGCCGGTCAGGTAGGCAGCCGGTTTTCGGGTCTGGATGCGCTGCGTCACCAGCGCTTGCACTTCAGCCGTTTGCGCGGGCAGCACGGCTTGTGCGGCCACACCGTCCAGCGCGTCCAGCGGCAGGCCCAGGCGCCACAGCACCAGCCAGGCGGCTTCATCGAAAGCGTTGCTGGTGCCGTGGCCGAAACTCACGCCGGCCGTGGCCAGGCGGGCGCTGGCCTGCTGCACCAGTTCAAGCACCGTCATCGCAGGATATTTTCCAGCGTCCGGCGGTAGACGTTTTTCAGCGCTTCCAGCGCCGCCACATCGACCCATTCGTCGATCTTGTGGATGCTGGCGTTGACGACGCCAAACTCCACCACCTGCGGGCAGATGCGGGCGATGAAGCGGCCATCGGACGTGCCCCCTGTGGTGCTAAGTTCCGGCGTCACGCCACCACACTCACTTTGAATGGCAGCCATCAGCGCAGCACTCAAGCTGCCGGGTGCAGTGAGAAAAGGCTCGCCGCCCAGCGTCCATTGCAGTTCGTGTTCAACACCATGGCGTTGCAACAGCGCTTCGACACGCTGGCGCAGCGTGTCGGGCGTGGATTCGGTGCTGAAGCGGAAGTTGAAATCCACCACCAGCTCGCCGGGTATGACGTTGAAGGCGCCGGTGCCGGCGTGGATGTTGCTGACCTGCCAGCTGGTGGGCGGGAAGAAGCGGTTGCCTTCGTCCCAGCGCATGGCCACCAGTTCGGCCAGTGCCGGCGCAAAGCTGTGCAGCGGGTTGCGCGCCAGTTGCGGGTAGGCAATGTGGCCTTGAATGCCTTTGACCACCAACCGGCCTGACAGCGTGCCGCGGCGGCCGTTCTTGACCATGTCGCCCAAGCGCTGCACCGACGTGGGTTCGCCCACCACGCAGGCGTCCAGCTTCTCACCGCGCTGCTGCAACAGCTCCACCACATGGCGTGTGCCGTGCAAGGCCGGGCCTTCTTCGTCGCTGGTGATGAGCAGCGCCACGCGGCCGCGGTGCTGCCGGTGGGCCGATGCAAATTCACTGGCCGCCACCGCCATCGCGGCCACCGCGGCTTTCATGTCGGCGGCGCCGCGGCCATACAAACGCGGGCCGTTGGGGCCATGGCGGTGGCTCGGCACAAAGGGGTCGCTGGCCCAGTGTTGCAGCGGGCCGGTGGGCACCACATCGGTGTGGCCGGCGAAGACCAGCGTCGGGCCGGGCACGCCGGCGTCGTGCACGGCCCAAAGGTTGCTGACGCGGGCTTCGGGCGGGCCGGCATCCAGCAGTTCGCACGCAAAGCCGGCCGGCTGCAAACGGTTCACCAGCAAGGCCTGGCAACCGCCGTCGGCCGGCGTCACCGAATGGCAGGCCATCAGCGCTTCGGCCAGGCGCAGCGTGGCGCCGGGCGTGGCGCCTGCGGCCATCACTTCTTCACCATCCAGGGCGGCGGCGCACTGCCACGCACGTCGTCGGGCCGCACATCGATGGTCAGTTCGGTGAAGGTGGCGGCATCGGCTTCTTCCTTCCTGGGGGCGATGCGCGAAGCGGGCGCCAGGTCGTTTTGCAGCCGCCACAAAAGGTTGGTGGGTGAATCGGCATAGGCCAGGCCTTCGTCGCGTGACACCACGCCTTCACCGATCAGCCGCGCAATGTCGGCCTCAAAGGTTTGCGAGCCTTCGGCCAGCGACTTTTCCACCGCTTCTTTCACACCCGACAGGTCGCCCTTGTCTATCAGCTCGCTCACCAGCTTGGTGTTCAGCAGCACTTCCACCGCCGCCACGCGCCCGCCGGCATTGCTGCGCAACAGGCGTTGCGAGACGATGGCGCGCAGGCCACTGGCCATGTCTGACAGCAGCGTGGACCGGGCTTCCGGCGCATAAAAAGAAAGAATGCGGCCCAGCGCGTGGTAGCTGTTGTTGGCATGCAGCGTGGCCAGCACCAAATGGCCAGACAGCGCGTAACTCAAAGCCGCACTCATGGTTTCGCGGTCGCGTATTTCGCCAATCAAGATGCAATCAGGCGCTTGGCGCAGTGCATTCTTCAAGGCGATTTGCAGGCTTTGCGTGTCGCGCCCCACTTCGCGCTGGTTGACGATGCTTTTCTTGTTGCTGAACAGGAACTCGATCGGGTCTTCGATGGTCAGGATGTGCCCCGTCATCTGCTGGTTGCGCCATTCCAGCATCGCCGCCAGCGTCGTGCTCTTGCCGGTGCCGGTGGCGCCCACCATCAGGATCAAACCGCGCTTTTCGGTCACCAATTGCGAAAGCAAGGGCGGCACGCCCAATGAATCCAGCGACGGAATGACAAAAGGAATGCAGCGAATGACGGCCGCAATGGAGCCCCGTTGTTTGAAGGCCGACAAACGAAAGCTGCCGACCCGCGCCACGCTGATGCCGATATTCAGCTCACCCGTGTCGTCCAGTTCTTCGAGTTGCTGCGGTGCCAGCATTTCAGACAGCAATTGGCGTGTCTGGTGGGTTGTCAGCAGCTGGTCAGACAGCTGCATGATCTGGCCGTTGATCTTGATGAGAATCGGCGTGTTGGCCGACATGTAGACATCGGACGCCGTTTTCTCCGCCATCAGGCGCAGCACACGTTCCAGGTTGTTGGCCATGGTTGCCTCCCAGCAGTCAGTGGCGTTTGAACATTAGGTTCGCAGCAGGTCGTTGATGCTGGTTTTCGAGCGCGTTTGTGCGTCGACCTTCTTCACTATCACCGCACAGTACAGGCTGTGCGTGCCGTCGGCCGAAGGCAGGTTGCCACTGACCACCACACTGCCCGCCGGTATGCGGCCGTAGCTGACTTTGCCGGTGGCGCGGTCGTAGATCTTGGTGCTTTGGCCGATGTACACGCCCATGCTGATGACGCTGTTTTCTTCGACGATGACACCTTCCACCACTTCGGAGCGTGCGCCTATGAAACAGTTGTCTTCAATGATCGTCGGGCTGGCCTGCAGCGGTTCCAGCACGCCGCCGATGCCGACGCCGCCGCTCAGGTGCACGCCTTTGCCGATTTGCGCACAGCTACCGACGGTGGCCCAGGTGTCGACCATCGTGCCTTCATCGACATAGGCGCCGATGTTGACGAAGCTGGGCATCAGGATCACGTTCTTGGCCAGGTAGCTGCCGCGGCGGGCCACTGCCGGTGGCACCACGCGCACGCCACTGGCACGCATCTGGGCTTCGGTCAGGTTAGAGAATTTGGTTTTGACCTTGTCGAAAAAGCCCAGGTCACCGGCGCGCATGAGGTGGTTGTCGTTGAGGCGAAAGCTCAACAGCACGGCCTTCTTCACCCACTGGTTGACATGCCAGTCGCCAACGCCGCGGCGCTCTGCCACGCGCAGCCGGCCACTGTTCAACTCGCCGATGACCTGCTCGACGGCTTCGCGCACCTCGGGTGCATTCAAGGCCGAGATTTCAGCGCGCGCTTCCCAGGCGAGTTCGATGGTGGGTTGGTGTTGAGCGGTGCTCATGTCAGGCCTTGTGTGTACGAAACGATGCGGCGGGCGGCTTCCAGGCATTCGGCCAGCGGGGCCACCAGAGCCATGCGGATGCGGCCTGCGCCCGGGTTCGCAGGGTTGTGGCCGTTCACCGTGCGCGCCAGCAAGCTGCCCGGCAGCACCTGCACATTGTATTGAGCGAGCAGGCCGCGGGCGTAAGCAATGTCGTCACCGCCGGCTGCGGCGGGCAAGCCGGCCCACAGGTAGAAGGCGGCGTCGGGCAAGCGCACATCCAGCACCTGGGCCAGCAGCGGCGTCACCTGCGCGAACTTCTGGCGGTACAGCGCACGGTTGGCCACGACATGGGTCTCGTCGTTCCAGGCCGCGATGCTGGCCCGTTGCACCATGCCGCCCATGGCACTGCCGTGGTAGGTGCGGTAGAGCAGGAAGTTCTTGATGAGCGTGCGGTCGCCGGCCACGAAGCCCGAGCGCAGGCCGGGCACGTTGCTGCGTTTGGAAAGGCTGGTCAACGCGACCAGGTTCTTGAAGTCGGGCCGGCCCAGCGCCACGGCGGCTTGCAGGCTGCCCAAGGGCGCTTCGTCGCGGAAATAGATCTCCGAGTAACACTCGTCGCTGGCGATGACGAAGCCATGTTCGTCGCTCAATTCAAACAACTGCTGCCATTGCGCCAGCGGCATCACAGCGCCCGTGGGGTTGCCGGGCGAACAGACGTAGACCAGCCTGGTGCGCGCCCAGGTGGCTGCGGACACCGCAGCCCAATCGGCGGCAAAGTTTTGGCCGCCATCGCTGGGCACGAAGCAGGTTTGCGCACCGCCCAGCAGCGCCGCGCCTTCGTAGATTTGATAAAACGGGTTGGGGCAGACGACCACGCTGCCCGGCGTGGTCGGGTCCAGCACCGTTTGCGCCAGCGCAAACAAGGCCTCGCGCGAACCGTTCACCGGCAGCACTTGATGGGTGGCGTCCAGTGCCACGCCATAACGCCGCTGCACCCAGCCGGTGATGGCCTCGCGCAGCGCAGGTTCGCCCAACGTGGCGGGATAGCTGCTGAGCATCGGCAGCGCCTTCATCAGCGCTTCTTCGATCAATGCCGGCGTCGCATGCTTGGGCTCACCAATGCCCAGGCTGACAGGTGCATAGGCCGGGTTGGGTGTGATGTCTCGCGTCAGCTCGCGCCAGCGCTCGAAGGGATAGGGGTGCAGGCGGGCCAGCAGCGGGTTCATGCGGGCCGATTATCCCGGAGCCCGCACGCCGGGGCTGCCGCGCAGGCGAACGAAAAAGGCCGCGGGCAAGCCGCGGCCTGGCTGGCTGATGGGCGGCCGATCAGGCGGGCACAGCGTGGCCCTCAAGCCTGAACGCAGCCACCACGGCCACCAGCGCCTGCGCTTCATGGCGCAGGCTTTCGGCGGCGGCAGCACTTTGTTCCACCAGCGCGGCGTTTTGCTGGGTCGCCTGGTCCATCTGGCTGACGGCTTGGCCGACTTGCGCAACACCGCTGCTTTGCTCGCGGCTGGCGGCACTGATCTCGCGCATGATGGCCGTGACACGGCCTATCGAGCCCACCACTTCGGTCATCGTGGCGCCGGCTTCGTCGACCTGTTTCGTGCCTTGTTCAACCCGCGCCACGCTGGCCGCAATCAAGCCGCGAATTTCGCGTGCGGCTTCCGCCGAACGTTGCGCCAGGCTGCGCACTTCGCTGGCCACGACCGCAAAACCGCGGCCTTGTTCACCGGCGCGTGCGGCTTCCACCGCGGCGTTCAAGGCCAGGATGTTGGTCTGTAAGGCGATGCCGTCGATGACGCCGATGATGTCGGCAATGCGGAGGCTGCTTTCGTTGATGCCGCGCATGGTTTCGACCACACGCCCCACCGCCGCACCGCCGCGGCCGGCCACGTCGCTGGCGCTGCGTGCCAGCGCATCGGCCTGCTGGGCGTTGTCGGCGTTCTGCTGCACCGTCGCACCCAGCTCTTCCATCGAAGCCGATGTCTGCTCCAGCGCGCTGGCCTGTTCTTCGGTACGGCCTGAAAGGTCGTTGTTGCCTTGCGCAATTTCAGCGCTGGCGCAGGCCACGCGTTCAGAGCCGCTGCGCACCGTGGCCACCACGCGGCCCAGGCTTTGCTGCATGTGCTGCAAGGCGGCCATCAGGCTGCTGCCGTCGCCCGCGCGTACATGGATGGGCGTGCTCAGGTCACCCGCGGCCACGGCGCGTGCCAGCGCTGCGGCCACCGCTGGTTCACCGCCCAGCAACTGGCGCAGGCTGCGCGTGATCAACACCGCAAGCACGCCGCCTATGCCCAGCGCCAGGCCCACCAAAGCCAGGTTCCACAGCCGCGCCAGGCGGTAGACCGCGGCCGCCTGTGCGGCAGCGGCCTTGCCACCTTCGACGTTGAAGGCCGTCAACCTGTCCAGCGCGCCCACGGCCTCGTCCAGCGCCACCTTGGCAGCACCATCGCCCAGGCCGCGCGCGTCATCGTGCTTGCCAGCGCGGCCCAACGCCATCACCTTCTTGCTGAAGCCCAGGTATTCCTGCCACTTCCGGGTGAAGACATCGGCCAGCTTGCGCTCGGCTTCAGCGGCCGGCAGTTGGCGGTAGGCGTCGGCGTGGGTCGCCGCTGCAGTGCCCGCTTCCTTGATCTTTTCTTCGTACGCGGCCCTGTAGCTGGCGTCAGCCGCGTGGGCGTGTCTGACTTCCAGTTCACGGTACTCGAGCATGGCCGCGCGTGCCGCCGCGGTTTCGCTGACACCGGGCAGCCACTTGCCTGCCAGTTCATCGGCCGTGCGGTTGACGCGGGCCAGGTTGATGGTGGCGGCGGTGCCAATCACTGCCGTCAGCACCAGCACGGCGCTGAAAGCCAGCGTCAGGCGCGCGCCGATGGTGGTGCCTTCAACCCAGGCCTTGCTGCGCTTGCCGGGGGCCAAAACGTTCATGGGCATGTCCTTTGGGTGGTGCCGGGTGGGGCCGGGTGGGGCCGCTAGGCCGCTTCGCCAATTACTTCTTGAAGCCGACGTAGGTCGCGCCAATGACCTTGCCGCCACCGTCCTTGATGGGGTTGTAGCAAGCGTCAAAAGGCGTGCCCAGCACGTCGACGGTGCCGCAGAACTGTTCGCCCTTGCTCACCGCTTCATAGGCCTTGGCTTTGGCCAGTGGGGTGCCCACGCCGCGCTTGCCTTCGGGTGTCAACACGTTGGTGCTGACGCGGATGAAGTCTTCGCCTTCACGCACAAACACCGTCGCCGAAGCGCCGGTGCTTTTCTTGACCTCGTCGACCACGTCGAAGTTGTTGTTGATCTTGCGCGGGCCATAAAACAGCGCACCCACCGTCTTGTCGCCGGCCTTGTCTGTGCCTTCCAGCTTGGGTGCGCCGATCTTGCCCAGGCGGGCGTCAAGCACGCTGATGGCGGCCCTGGGGTCGTCGGCATGGGCGCTGCCCAGGGCCAGCAGCAGCGCGGCGGCGAGAAGATGGGTTTTCATGGCGTCTGTCCTTGGAAGTTGATGGCTTTGAAAACCGCGGCGCACAGGCCCGGCCTTGGGCCTGTGGGCGGCGGCACAAGGCCGGCTGCTCGCAAGCCATTGATGCGGGTATCGGCACTGTGCGGCGGGTGCTTAAGCAATCGAGCGTAAAGAAACGCGGTCTTGCGCGACCAGGCCTGCGCCAAGGGCTTGGCGGGCCCGGCTTTTCATTCGACACTGCGCTGCCGCGGTGCAAAGCCCAACTTGCGGTGATGGAGGAGCCCCATGAACACTGCCGCTACAGCCGCCATCGGCGTGCGCCGCCTGGCCGACCTGCCCAGCCCCCGCGGCCTGCCGTTGCTGGGCCATTTGCACCGTATCAAGCCCACAGCGCTGCACCTGCAGCTGGAACAGTGGGCCAAGGAACTGGGCACGCCCTTCCGGATTGACCTGGGCCCCGTGCCGGTGCTGGTGGACGACGACCCCGAGGTCGCCCAGGCCGCGTTGCGCGATCGCCCCGAAGGCCTGCGCCGGCCCATCGTCATCGAAAGCGTGTTTGCCGAGATGGGGCTCGAAGGCCTGTTCGCCGCCGAGGGCGCGCCTTGGCTGGCGCAGCGCCGGCTCATCATGCAGGCGCTGAACGTCACCCACTTTCGCGGCTTCTACCCCAGCCTGAAGGCCATCACCGAACGGCTGCACCGGCGCTGGCTGCGTGCGGCGCAGGCCGGCCAGGTGCTTGAGATGACCGATGAGCTGATGCGCTACACGGTCGACGTGACCAGCACACTGTCATTCGGCGAAGACCCCAACACGCTGGACAACCCCGGGCATGTGATCCAGCAGCACCTGGCTTCGATCTTCCCGATGATCATGAAGCGCACGTTGAGCCCGCTGCCCTATTGGCGCTGGCTGCCGCTGCCGGCCGACCGTCGTCTGCAACGCGATCTGAAGGCCGTGCACGCCTACGCCCATGAACGCATTGCGCGCGCCCGCGAACGCATGCGCGCCGAGCCCGGCACGCCGCCGCGCAACGCGCTGGAAACCATGCTGGCGCAGGCCGACGTGCCCGGCAGCGGCTTCACCGACGAGGTGGTGGTGGCCAATGTGCTGACGCTGCTGCTGGCCGGTGAAGACACCACCGCGCACAGCCTGGCCTGGACGCTGCTGTTCCTGGCCCAGCACCCCGATCTGCAAGACCGCCTGCACCTGCAAGCCCGCGCCGCGCTGGGCGGCCATGCCGTGTGCCCTGACCACGACAGCGTGAAGCTGCTGGATGCCTTCGAAGCGCTGGCACTGGAAGCCTTGCGCCTGAAGCCGGTGGTGGCCTTTCTGGCGCTGGAGCCGTGGCAAGACATGGTGTTGGGCGGTGTGGCGCTGCCACGCGGCGCACGCTACTTCTTCATCAACCGGCCGGCGCAGGTGTCGGCACAGCAGTTTGGCTGCCCCCACGCCTACCGCCCCGAACGCTGGGCCAGCCCGGCGGCGGGGCAGGGTGAGGCCAGTACCGGGCCGCACAACGCCCGTGCTTTTCTACAGTTTGGTGCCGGCCCGCGTGTGTGCCCTGGGCGCCACCTGGCGACGGTGGAAATGCGGCTGGTGTTGTCGATGCTGCTGGGTGCGTTCAAGGTCGAGTTGGCCTGCAAGCCCGAAGCCATTGACGAGGTGCTGAATTTCACCTTGATGCCCAGCCGCATGCCAGTGCGGCTGGTGCCGCGGGCCTGAAGCTAGAGCGCGCCGCGGCAGCCCAGCATGCCGCAGCGGCAGGCCAGGCGGCCTTCGTGGTGGGTTTCACCGTAGTCCACGGTCAACTCTTCGCCGGCCTTGATGGCCCGCAGCGCATAGAACTCGACCCGCCCCTGGCGTATGCACAGCCGCGCGTTGGGCCGGCAGCTGTGGTTGGTGTAGCGCATCGGGTCGGCCGATTTGCTGAAATCAATCGCGCGCTTGGCCGACAGCTCAACGATCATGATGCGTTCGCTGCGCGTGGCGCGAATGCGGGCATCACTGACGCTGATGCTTTCGCCGCGTATCTCGCCGATCTTGCGCCGCGGCGGTATGGCTTCGGCGGCAAATGCGCCCTGGCCGTCGATGGCGCTGGGGGCCACGCCGACAGCGAATTTTTGATAGGCCGGCCGCAGCGCTTCCATGCTGGTTTCAGCCTGCCGGCAAAGCCACCGCAGGTACCGGCTTCCAGCCTTTCTTGCGCTGTTCCACGGTCACGAAAGTGCGTATGCCGCCGCGCACAAACCAGTCGGCGTGCAGGCGAATGAAACGTGGTTGTATGGCGGCCACGATGTCGCTGACGATGGTGTTGCTGACCTTTTCGTGGAAAGCGCCTTCGTTGCGAAAGCTCCAGAAATACTGCTTCAGGCTTTTCGTTTCAACACAGAATTTGTCGGCCACGATTTCGATCTTGAAATGCGCGAAATCGGGCTGGCCCGTCAGCGGGCATAAACAAGTGAATTCGGGCACGTCGAAGCGGATGACGTAATCGCGTTCTGGCGCCGGGTTGGCAAAGGCCTGCAATTCCTTGCTGGGCGCGCTGGGCGGCGTGGCCGCGATCGGGCGTTCGGTGGGGCGTTCGGTGGGACGTGCGGTGAGCGACTTGCGGGCCATGGTGGAAGGTGAAGGCACAGCCAGAAACGGCAGGGCCGCGATGCTATCATCCAGCCCCCATTGCGCTCTGTTGAAGAGCGCATTTTTTCATTCAAATCAAGCACTTGCGTGCGCCGCGGCGAACTCCCGGCGAGACGCTCGCGGCGGCTATGCGCCTCAACCAGATCAAGCTTTCCGGCTTCAAGTCGTTTGCCGAACCCACCACGTTCCAGCTGCCCGGGCAGCTGGTGGGCGTGGTCGGCCCCAATGGCTGCGGCAAGAGCAACATCATGGACGCCGTGCGCTGGGTGCTTGGTGAAAGCAAGGCCAGTGAGCTGCGTGGCGAAAGCATGCAGGATGTGATCTTCAGCGGCAGCGGCCAGCGCAAGCCGGCCAACCGCGCGAGTGTGGAACTGGTCTTTGACAACACTTTGGCGCGCGCCGGTGGCCAGTGGAATGCGTTTGCCGAAATCGCCGTCAAGCGCACGCTCACACGCGACGGCACCAGCAGCTACTTCATCAACAACCAGCCGGTACGCCGGCGCGATGTGCAAGACGTGTTTCTGGGCACCGGCCTGGGCCCACGCGCCTACGCCATCATCGGCCAGGGCACCATCAGCCGCATCATCGAAAGCCGGCCTGAAGAACTGCGCTTGTTTCTGGAAGAAGCGGCCGGTGTCAGCAAGTACAAAGAGCGCCGCCGCGAGACCGAAAACCGGCTCAAAGACACGCGCGAAAACCTGACGCGCGTCGACGACATCTTGCGCGAACTGAATGGCAACCTGGACAAGCTGGAAAAGCAGGCCGAGGTGGCCAGCAAATACCGCCAATTGCAGGATGACGGCACGCTGAAGCTGCACCAGCTGTGGTTTTTGAAACACCGCGATGCGGCCAGCGAAGAAGCCCGCGTGTCTGCCGCAGCCCAGCAAGCCGCCACCGCGCTGGAAGCACGCATGGCCGATTTGCGCCATGTCGAAGCCCAATTGGAAGAAGTTCGCCAGGCGCATTACGCCGCCAACGATGTGCTGCATGCCAAGCAGGGGCATTTGGGTGAAGCCGCGCTGGAAGTCAGCCGGCTTGAAGAACGCATTCGCTATGTGCTTGAAGGCCGCCAGCGTGCGCAGCAACGGCTGTCTGACCTGACGGCGCAAAACACGCAATGGGCCGAACGCCGCGAAACGGCTGCGGCCGAACTGGCAAGCAACGCCACCCAAATTGAAGTTGCTGACGAGCAGGCCGGCGTGCTGGCTGCGCAGGCCGAAGAACAGGCCATGGCGCTGCCCACGCTGGAAGACGCCGTGCGCAACGCGCAGGCCACCAGCAACCAGCAGCGCCAGGCGGTGGCGCAGGTACAGCAGCAAATACAGGTGCTGGCCGCTGAAAGCCGCAGCATCGAAGAACAGTCGCGGGGCTTGAAGGGCCGGCGCGAACGGCTGGCCGGTGAACGCCAGGGTTTGCAAGCGCCCGACACCGTCAAGATCGAAGCGCTGAAGTTGCAGGAAGCTGCGGCCAACGAAACGCGCGACATGGGCGAAGCGCGGCTGCACGAACTGAACGAGCAGGTGCCGCAACTGGACGAACAACGCCGCGCCGCACAGGCCGCGGTGAACAGCGAATCAGGCCGCTTGTCTGACATAGCCGCCCGTCTGGAAGCATTGCGCGCGCTGCAGGAAAAGGTGCAGACCGAAGGCAAGCTCAAGCCCTGGCTGGACAAGCATGGCCTGACAGGCTTGCAAGGCCTGTGGACGCAGGTGCACATCGAGCCCGGCTGGGAAGCCGCGCTGGAAGCCGCGCTGCGTGAAAGGCTGAACGCGCTGGCGGTGGGCCGGCTGGACACCGTGCGTGCCTTTGCCGCCGATGCGCCGCCCGCCAGGCTGGCGTTTTATGCGTTGCCGAACGCGGCCGTATCGAACACGCAAAGCCATCTGCCAAGACTGGCCGACCAATTGCGTTTGGCGAACCATCAAGATGGCGCGGGCCTGAAGGCGCTGCTGTCAGATTGGCTGGAAGGTGTCTACACCGCGGCGTCGCTGGACGAAGCGCTGGCCCAGCGCAGCCAATTGGCCCACGGCGAAATCCTCATCACCCGCGAAGGCCACGCCGTGAGCCCGCACGCGGTGGCTTTTTACGCGCCCGACAGTGAGCAGGCCGGCATGCTGGCGCGTGCGCAAGAGATTGAAAACCTGGGGCGACAGCAGCGCGCCCAGGCCTTGATTGCCGATGACGCCAAGTCGGCTTCGGTGCGTTTGGAAGCGGCCTATACCGATGCTTCGCAACGTTTGCAAAGCGCGCGCCGCGAAGCTGCAGAAGCACAAAGTCGCTTTCACAGCCTGCATGTCGAACTGCTGCGCCTGACGCAACAGCTTGAAGCAAGCAGCGCGCGCCGCGAACAGTTAAGCGAAGAACTGGCCGAGATCGACGCGCAGCTTGAACAACTGGAAGAACGCAAGGCCATCGGCGAGGCGCGCTTCGAAGAACTCGACATCGGCCTGGGCACGGCGCAAGAACGCCACGCCGAACTGGACGACGCGGTGATGGCCGCCGAACGCAACTTAAGCGACGCCCGCGAACAGCAGCGCGCGCTGGAACGCCAGGCCCAGGAAGCGCAATTCCAGGCCCGTGCCTTGGCCGCGCGCCAGGCCGAATTGCAGCGCAGCATCGAAACCGCCGCCGCCCAGGTGGCGGCCAATGTGCAGGCAGGCGTTCAACTGCAATTGGAATTGGGCAGCTTCGACGACGCTGCGGCGCAAAGCGGCTTGCAAGCTGCACTCGAATTGAAGCTGGAGCGCGAACAGGCGCTCGGCCTGGCGCGCAGCCAGTACGACGACCTGAGCGCGCAACTGCGCCGCGCCGACGAACAAAAACTCGGCTTCGAACGCAGCCTCGAACCATTGCGCGAGCAGATCACGAAGCTGCAATTGGAATTGCAAGCCGCGCAATTGGGCGGCGCGCAATACCTGGAACAGCTGGCCGCCGCGACGGTGGATATGCAAGCGCTGGCCCAGGGCATTGAAGCCGGCGCGGTGAAACTGTGGGGCTTGCAGACCGAGATCGACCGCATCACCCGGGACATCAACGCGCTGGGCGCGGTGAACCTGGCGGCGCTGGACGAATTGACGGCCAGCCGCGAACGCAAGACCTTTCTTGACGCGCAAAACGCCGACCTGCTGGAAGCCATGGCCACGCTGGAAGCGGCCATCCAGAAAATAGACCTGGAAACGCGCGACCTGTTGGCCAGCACCTTCAACCAGGTGAACGAACATTTCGGCCGCATGTTCCCCAGCCTATTTGGTGGTGGCAACGCCAGGCTGGTGATGACAGGCGCAGAAATTCTGGACGCCGGCGTGCAGGTCATGGCGCAACCGCCGGGCAAGAAAAACAGCACCATCCATTTGCTGTCTGGCGGCGAAAAAGCACTGACAGCGATCGCGCTGGTGTTTGCCATCTTCCAGCTCAACCCCGCGCCCTTTTGTTTGCTGGACGAAGTCGACGCGCCGCTGGACGACGCCAACACCGAGCGTTACCGCAAGCTGGTCACCGAGATGAGCAAGGGCACGCAGTTCTTGTTCATCAGCCACAACAAGATTGCGATGGAAATGGCCCAGCAGTTGATAGGCGTGACGATGCAGGAACAGGGCGTTTCGCGCATCGTGGCGGTGGACATGCAGGCCGCCGTCGATTTGGTCGAAGCGTAGGCACGACAAACGTCATGCTGCCGATGAAGCTGAGCACCGCGCTGGCCCTGATGGCCGCTGCCGTGCTGTTGGCGTTGGCGCTGCACGGCTGGTGGCAGCAGCGGCGCATGCGCGGGCCTTCGCGCCCGCCGCCGGCGCCTGAATCCAGTCTGCCCAGCGAACGCGTGGAGCCCCCGTTGGGCGACGACACGGTGGCCGAACCGCCGCCGCTGCGCGCCGCGCCCAAACGCCTGCCGCGGCTGGACGCATTGATAGACGCCATCGTGCCACTGGCCCTGGACGCGCCCATCAGCGGCGACATGGCCTTGCAACACCTGCCGCCGACGCGCCGCGCCGGCAGCAAGCCCTTCTACATCGAAGGTCTGGACAGCGAAAGCGGCGAATGGGAAACGCTGGCCGCCGGCCGCCGTTATGGTGAGTTGCAGGCCGGTGTGCAAATGGCCAGCCGCAGCGGCGCGCTGAACGAGATCGAGTACTCGGAATTTGTGCAAAAACTGCAAACCTTTGCCGACGCTGTGGGCGCCACGCCCGAGCCACCGGACATGCTGGAAGTGGTGGCCCGCGCGCGCGAACTCGACACCATGACCAGCGCGCTGGACGCGCAGTTGACGGTGACTTTGCGCGCCAACGGCGTGGCCTGGTCGGTGGCCTTTGTGCAGCAGGTGGCCGCGCGCCACGGCCTGGTGCCCGGCGCCGTGCCGGGCCGCCAGGTGCTGCCCGCGCTGGAGGAAAACGCGCCGCCGCTGCTGGTGCTGGCGGTGGATGCCCAGGCCGCCTTGGCCGCGCTGGGGGGCAGCCCGCAAGCCGCCGCGTTGCGCGAATGCACGCTGACTTTGGATGTGCCGCAGACCCCCGCCAGTGCCGAGCCTTTTCCGGCCTGGCACACGCTGGGCAACAAGCTGGCCGACGACCTGGACGCCACCGTGATGGACGACGACGGCCAGCCCGTCACCTTGCATGCTTATGCAACGATAGGCAAGGAACTGGAAGGCCTGTACCAGCAGCTTGAAGCGCTGGACCTGGCCGCCGGATCGGCCGCGGCGCGGCGTTTGTTCAGCTGAATTCCTGATTCTTGCGAAAGATGCCATGACCGACTTGTCTGCATTCCGCTTGTCTGAGTTTGCGGTCACCCACAAGTGGCCCGCCCAGCACCCTGAACGCATTCAGCTGTATTCGCTGCCCACGCCCAATGGCGTGAAGATCTCCATCGTGCTGGAAGAATTGGGGCTGCCTTATGAGCCGCACCTGGTGCGTTTTGACGCCAACGACCAGCTGTCGCCAGAGTTCCTGTCGCTGAACCCGAACAACAAGATACCGGCCATTCTTGACCCGAATGGCCCTGGCGGCCAGCCGCTGGCACTGTTCGAGTCGGGGGCGATCCTGATGTACCTGGCCGAAAAAGCCGACCGCCTCATTCCCGCCGATGCGGCCGGGCGTTACGAAGCGCTGCAGTGGCTAATGTTCCAGATGGGTGGTATCGGACCGATGTTTGGTCAACTGGGTTTTTTCCACAAATTCGCCGGCAAGGACTATGAAGACAAACGCCCGCGTGACCGTTACGTGGCCGAATGCATTCGCCTGCTGGCGGTGCTGGACCAACGTTTGAAGGGCCGCGCCTGGCTGCTGGACAGCGGCTACAGCATCGCCGACATCGCCACCTTCCCGTGGGTCAACAACCTGGTGGGTTTTTACGGTGCCGGTGATCTGGTGGGTTTTGCCAATTTCCCCGAAGTGCAGCGTGTGCTGAACGTCTTCATGGCCCGCCCGGCGGTGGTGCGTGGCCTGACGATTCCCAAGCGACCTGACGCGGTTTGACCGGCGATTGAGCCGAACCGGATGCCGGGGCGCTGGTTTTGTCGGCGCCCCCGCAACCCGTCAATTCATCGCCGCCTTGCCCGCATTCGGGTCGGCCAGTGTCAACAGGTCGACCATGCTGAAACGGCTGCCCTGGTGGCTGGCATCGACGGTGGGCAATGAGGGTGTCCAGTCGGGGTCTTGCGTCAGGTAAGACTGCTTGTCGCCCTGCAGCAACCCGATCAGCACTTCGGCCACGATGCGCCCGCCCACAGGCCCCAGGTGTTCACCGGCCGCCTTCAATTCCGATTCCTTCAGGATGTAGTACCAAAGCGGCGTGGCGGTGTCCAGCTTCAACGCCTTCAGCTCAGGCATGGCCGCGGCGTCTATGACATCGATGTGCATGGCCTTGGCCACGCGCTGGCCCGAAGGCAATGCGAACGTCAGGTGGCGCAGCAGGTTGCGTTGCGCCAGCGATCCGGGGTTGTTGGGCAGCGATGGGTTGGCCACCACCGTGGCCGGCAAGTTGAACAGCGCCGACGACAAGAGCGTGTCGATTTTCTTGTTCGGTCGCACATTGCCGTCACCGAAGTTGAAGAAGGTGGGCCAGCCTATGAAGCGGCGCGGCGCACGGCAGCGGCCCCGCAGATCGTCAGGGTCGGCCGGATTCGCGCCCGGGTTGCCAAAGACCATCGCGAACAGCGGGCCGCCGGCATTGCTGGTGAAGTTGACGCGGTAAGAAGGCCGCACCTGGCTGTGCCCGAAGCGGTAGGCCGCGACAGAAAACTCGACCGGAATAAAGGGCTCGTTCTTCCACTTGTAGAACTTGCGGCCGTGATTGAGGACATCGGCCACCACCGCTTCACCACAGGTCAGCGGCAGGAATTCGTGCAGCACTATCCACTGGTAATGCCAGCGCACCAGGCGCTGCGCTTCGCAGAACAGCTCGGCGCCGCGCAGGCTGGGTGAAGCGATGCGATCGACCACGGCGTTGTGGAACTTCAGGAATGCAAGTTGCAATTGCGAAATGATCAGGTTTTCGTCATTGCGCGGGTCGCCAATGATGGCAATGCTTTCTGAATTGCGTGGCAGGTCGTCTTTGATGCCGCCGCTTTCGATCAGGAATTTGGTCGGGTTGGCGCGCTGGTAAAGCTGCGGTGAAGCGTCGGGGCCACTGCCGTAGATGTTGTCCAGGGCCAGCGTGGGGGTGCGGAAGTTGTCTATCTGTTCCGGGTCGGCCTGGCGTTCCAGGCTGGAGGTGACATCCAGCGTCATGTCGTGGTCTATGAATTGGCCCAGAAAGGTCATGCCGGCCGTCATGCGCGGGTTGTTCACATTGCTAAGGTTCAGCGAAGCGTCGGTGATCAACGCCACGGGCGTGGCATTCAGCTTGTCTTTGGCATCCATCACGCCGCCCTGCTTGCCCAGTTCAAGCAGCGCAGCGCGAACGCCGGGGTTGTCACTGGCAAACGGCGGCAGCGAACCGAACATGCGGCCGAACTTGCCGGAATCGTAATAACGCGAACGCGGCGGAATGAAGTCGTGTGAACTGGTAGAACCGTGACTGGCCATGGCAGCGTCTCCTGGTGGTGTTGTGGGTGCACCAAGCAATGCAGTGCGGGGCTGGATGCTCTGCGCCGCAAGGCTATGCAGATATCCCTAGGACACGCTGTTGGCGACGCAGCGCTTCCGCCCGATGGGGGAGGCGCTGCGTTCAAGTTGATGCGCAGGCCCTGGTGTCGTTTTTGCGCGGTGACGAGCCGGAGTCGGGCTGCCGCGGGTCGGCCCCCGCAGCTGCCTTCGGCCGCGCGGAAACAGCGCCGCGCTCAGCGTGCCATCTCGCAACAACAGCCCGGCCCAGAGCAGGCCACCGAGATAGGCGC
>JANMJI010000027.1:0-24073 GCA_031371275.1 Betaproteobacteria bacterium | reverse complement strand
CCGCAGTGCTGCGCAGAGCGGCCAGGTCGGATACTCGGAATTCCTGGATGAAGTGCGTAACAAGCGCATCAAGTCCGTCACGCTGCAAGAAAACCCGGGCGGTGGCACCGAGATCATCGCCACCACCAGCGACGACAAACGCCTGCGCAGCACCGCCACCTACCTTGACCGCGGCCTCGTCGGCGACCTCATCGCCAACAACGTCAAGTTCGACGTGAAGCCGCGTGAAGAGCCGTCGGTGCTGATGACCATCCTGCTCAGCTGGGGCCCGATGCTGTTGCTGATCGGCGTGTGGATCTACTTCATGCGCCAGATGCAGGGTGGCGGCAAAGGCGGTGCCTTCAGCTTCGGCAAGAGCAAGGCGCGCATGCTGGACGAAGCCAACAACACCACCACCTTTGCCGACGTCGCAGGGTGCGAGGAAGCCAAGGAAGAGGTCAAGGAACTGGTCGATTTCCTGAAGGATCCGCAGCGCTTTCAAAAGCTGGGTGGCCGCATTCCACGCGGTGTGCTGCTCGTTGGCCCCCCGGGCACCGGCAAGACACTGTTGGCCAAGGCCATCGCTGGTGAAGCCAAGGTGCCGTTCTTCAGCATCAGCGGTTCTGACTTCGTTGAAATGTTCGTCGGCGTTGGCGCGGCCCGCGTGCGCGACATGTTCGAGCAGGCCAAGAAGAGCGCGCCGTGCATCATCTTCATCGACGAAATTGACGCCGTCGGCCGCCACCGTGGTGCCGGCCTGGGCGGCGGCAACGACGAGCGCGAGCAGACGCTAAACCAGATGCTGGTCGAGATGGACGGCTTCGAGACCAACCTCGGCGTCATCGTGATGGCCGCGACCAACCGGCCCGACATTCTTGACCCCGCGCTGCTGCGCCCGGGCCGTTTTGACCGCCAGGTCTACGTCACGCTGCCCGACGTTCGCGGCCGCGAAGCCGTGCTCAACGTGCACATGCGCAAGGTGCCGGTGGGCCAGGACATCCGTGCCGACATCCTGGCGCGCGGCACGCCGGGTTTCAGCGGCGCCGACCTGGCCAACCTGGTCAACGAAGCGGCGCTGTTTGCAGCGCGCCGCAACGGCCGCGTGGTCGAGATGGTCGACTTCGAGAAAGCCAAAGACAAGATCATGATGGGCCCTGAGCGCAAGAGCATGGTGATGCCCGAGGAAGAGCGCAAGAACACGGCCTACCACGAGGCCGGCCATGCGCTGGTGGCGCGCCTGATGCCCAAGACCGACCCGGTACACAAGGTCACCGTCATCCCCCGCGGCCGCGCCCTGGGTGTGACGATGCAACTGCCCGAGGGCGACCGCTACAGCCTGGACAAGGAACGCATGCTGTCGACCATCAGCGTGCTCTTCGGTGGCCGCATCGCCGAAGAAGTGTTCATGAACCAGATGACCACCGGCGCCAGCAACGACTTCGAGCGCGCCACCTCCATTGCCCGCGACATGGTCACCCGCTACGGCATGACGGATGAGCTCGGCCCCATGGTCTATGCCGAGAACGAAGGCGAAGTGTTCCTGGGTCGATCGATCACCAAGACGACGACGATGTCTGAGGAGACCATGCGCAAGGTTGACGGCGTGATACGCCGCATCATCGACGAGCAATACACCATCGCGCGCAAGCACATCGAGAGCAACAAGGACAAGATGCATTCGATGGCGCAGGCATTGCTTGAATGGGAAACCATAGACGCCGACCAGATCGACGACATCATGGCCGGCAAGCCGCCGCGTTTGCCCAAGGACTGGACACCCGCTTCCAACAAGACGCCGGGCGGTCCGGCGGCCCCGGTCAGCGCTGACAGCGCTCCGGCCGCGGCCTGAACACGGCCACCCACGGTTGCAGGTTTTGACGAGAAACGGGGCTGCGGCCCCGTTTCCTTTTTGACCGCGAGCCTGGTTGCGTGACCTGCACTTTCACACCGTATGCACTGGCAAACCACCCGCTACCGCATCGCCCTCTTGCGGCCCTTGGTGATGGGTATCGTCAACGTCACACCAGACTCGTTTTCTGATGGTAGCCGCCACGCCAGCACCGCTGCCGCATTGCGCCACTGCGAGCGCCTGGTGGCCGACGGTGCCGACCTGTTGGACATCGGCGGTGAATCCACCCGCCCGGGTGCGACAAAGCCCGCCGTCGAGGAAGAACTGGCGCGCGTGCTGCCCGTGCTGCAAGCTGCGTTGAGCCTGGGTCTGCCGGTATCGGTCGACACCAGCGCGGCAGAGGTGATGCGCCAGGCGCTGGACCTGGGTGTCGACATCGTCAACGACGTGCGCGCATTGCGCCGACCGGGCGCACTGGCCTGCGTGGCCGCGCACGCGCAAGCCGGCGTCTGCCTGATGCACATGAAGGGCGAACCCGACACCATGCAGGCCCAGGCCCAGTACGCCGACGTGGTGGCCGAGGTCGGTCAGTTCTTGCAACAACGCGCGCTGGACGTGCAGGCCGCGGGGGTGGCGGCCGAGCGCATCGTCATCGACCCCGGCATCGGCTTTGCCAAGACGCCCGAGCACAACCTGGCGCTACTGCAACGTCAGACCGAGCTGGCCGGCTTGGGCTGGCCGCTGCTGGTGGGCTGGTCGCGCAAGGGCACGCTGGGCCAGCTGACCGGACGCCCGGTAGACGAACGCCTGGCGGCCAGCGTGGCCGCGGCGCTGGCCGCCGTACACCACGGCGCGGCCATCGTGCGTGTGCACGATGTGGCGGCCACGGTCGATGCGCTGAAGGTCTGGCAGGCTGCCGTCGTCGGGTGATGACAACAACTGGGCACAAACACGCAAGCGCTGGTAGGTGCCTGCGCGGCCAAGCCAGAAAATAGGGCCGGGAGGCAAACAACAATGAGCAGAACGTATTTCGGCACTGACGGCATTCGTGGCACGGTGGGCAAAGACCCCATCACGCCTGACTTCATGCTGCGCCTGGGCCACGCGGTGGGCCAGGTGTTGCGGCGGCAGACGCCGCGGCCCACGGTGCTGATAGGCAAGGACACCCGTATTTCGGGCTACATGCTCGAATCTTCGCTGGAAGCAGGCTTTGCGTCGGCTGGTGTTGACGTGCTGCTCAGCGGCCCGCTGCCCACCCCCGGCGTGGCCTATCTGACGCGTGCGCTGCGGCTCGACCTGGGCGTGGTCATCAGCGCTTCGCACAACGCGTTTACCGACAACGGTGTCAAGTTCTTCTCGGCCCGCGGCGAAAAACTGGCCGACGACTGGGAGATCGCCGTTGAAGCCGAACTGCTGCGTGCGCCGCAATGGGTCGATTCAGCCCGCCTGGGCAAAGCGCGCCGGCTGGACGACGCAGGCGGCCGCTACATCGAGTTCTGCAAGAGCACGGTGCCGCACAGCCTGTCGCTGCGTGGCATGAAGATCGTCATCGATGCGGCGCATGGTGCGGCCTACCATGTCGCACCCGATGTGTTCCACGAACTGGGCGCAGCGGTGGTCACCATCGGCTGTTCGCCCGACGGGCTGAACATCAACGCTGGTGTCGGCGCCACCGCACCGCAGGCGCTGGTGAAGGCCGTGGCCGAACACCGCGCCGACTACGGCATCGCGCTGGACGGCGACGCCGACCGCCTGCAGCTGGTCGACGCCCAGGGCCGGCTCTACAACGGCGATGAGTTGCTCTACGTCATGGCCATAGACCGCCTGGCCCAGCAACGCCCGGTGCCCGGCGTGGTCGGCACTTTGATGACCAACATCGCGGTGGAACAGGCGCTGGCGCGGCGCGGCGTCAGCCTGGTGCGCGCCAGGGTGGGCGACCGCTATGTACTGGAAGAACTGAGCGCACGCGGCTGGCATCTGGGCGGCGAAAGCTCGGGCCATCTGCTGGCGCTGGACCGCCACACCACAGGCGACGGCATCGTCAGCGCCTTGCAGATTTTGCAGGCCGTGCGCAGCAGCAACACCACGCTGGCGGCGCTGCTGGAAGGCGTGACGCTGTTCCCGCAAACCATGATCAATGTGCGCTTGCCCGATGGCAGCGACTGGCAAAAAAACGCCGCACTGGCCGACGCACGCAGCACAGCCGAACGCGATCTGGGCAGCACCGGCCGCGTGTTGATACGCGCCTCGGGCACCGAGCCGGTGTTGCGGGTGATGGTCGAAGCGCGTGATGCTGCGCTGGGGCGGCAGTGCGCCGAACGCATGGCAGCGGCTGCCGCTGGCGGCTGACACACCGCCCTGCGCTGCGGCTTACTTCTTCGGTGGCATCAGCACTTTGTCAATGACGTGAATCACGCCGTTGCTTGCGGGCACATCAGCTTGCTGCACCACGGCTTCGTCCACAGTCACGAAAGCACCGGCCTTGGCCGTCGTCAGGCTCGCGCCTTGCACGCTCTTGACGCTGGCATTGCGCACCTCGGTGGCCATGACCTTGCCGGCAACGACGTGGTAGCTCAACACGCTTTTCAGCAGTTCCTTGTCGGCGGCCAGGTCGGCCAAGGTCTTCGCAGGCAGGGCCTTGAAGGCTTCGTCGCTGGGCGCAAAGACGGTGTAGGGACCGGCGCCGCGCAGGGTTTCGGCCAGGCCCGCATCGCCAATCAGCCTGCTCAAGGTTGACAACTGCGGCGTGCGCGCCGCGGTGTCGGTGATGCTGGCGGGTGCGGGCGGCGTGGTGGCGCAAGCCGCCAGCCCAGCCAGGGCCAGCGCGGTGACGGCCAGGGCCAGGGTTGTGCGAGAGATGTTCATTGAGGTTCTCCTTGGACGACCAGGTCCGCCGCAGAGGCTAGAGCGCGTCGATGACAAAAATGTGACTGCCACCGCCTGGTGTTGTGACAGCGAACGCGACCGCAGCGGGCTGTCACAGAGATGTCACTTGCACTTCCTACAGTCCGTGAATCGAGAATTGCCGCACGAACTGCAGCCAGAAAGGCTTTGCCATGACCTTGTTCCGCACCGCAACGCTTAGCGCCGTCTTGGCCCTGTCCACGGGCCTCACATTCGCCCAGGATGTCACCGGCGCAGGCGCCACATTCCCGGCGCCCATCTACGCCAAGTGGGCCGATGCCTACAACAAGGTCAGTGGCGCACGCATCAATTACCAGTCGGTGGGCTCGGGCGCCGGCATCCGCCAAATTCGCGCCAAGACGGTCGATTTCGGTGCCAGCGACATGCCATTGACCGATGCTGACCTGGCCAAGGACGGCTTGGTGCAGTTCCCCACCGTCATCGGCGGCGTCGTGCCGGTCGTCAACATCAAAGGCATCAGCCCGGGCCAGATGCGCATGAACGGCCAGGTGTTGGGTGACATCTTCCTGGGCAAGATCACGAAGTGGAACGACCCCGCCATCACCGCGCTGAACCCCGGCGTGCCGCTGCCCGACGCGCTGATCGCGCCGGTGCGTCGCGCTGACGGGTCCGGCACCACCTTTATCTTCACAAATTACCTGTCGAAGGTGAACGCCGAGTGGAAGGCCAAAGTGGGCGAGGGCACAGCCGTCAATTGGCCGGCCGGCGCGGGTGGCAAGGGCAACGAAGGTGTATCGGCGTTCGTGCAGCGCTTGCCCAACTCGATTGGTTACGTCGAATACGCCTACGCCAAGCAAAACAAGATGAGCCATGTGCTCATGCGCAACCAGAGCGGCGCGTTTGTCGCACCCGACGAGACCGCCTTCAAAGCGGCAGCCGCCGGTGCAGACTGGGCCAAGACCTTCTACCAAATCCTGACCGAACAGCCGGGCAAGGAGAGCTGGCCCATTACTGGCGCCACTTACATCCTGATGTTCAAGAGCCAGGAAAAACCAGTCACCGCCACGAACGCGCTGAAGTTCTTTGATTGGGCCTACAACAGCGGCGACAAGATGGCCGACGACCTGGAATATGTGGCCTTGCCTGCCAACGTCAAAGAACTGGTGCGCAAGCTGTGGGCCAACAGCATCAAGGACGCCGCCGGTCAGCCGGTGTCGTTCAAGTAAGCCACGCCGCCACCGGGCAGCGCCCCACTTCCATTCGCTGTCATGACCACAACCAGCGGAGGCCCCGTGGCCGCTACACTGCCCGCCAGCCCCTACTCAGACAAGAGCAAGATGGAGCGAGCAACCCCAAGGGGCGGGCCGCCGGCCCGGCGTCAAACACTGGCCTGGGCCGACACGGCATTTTCGGTTCTGGCCCATGGCGCAGCGTGGCTGACACTGGCCTTGCTGGCCGGCATCATCGTCTCGCTGGTGGTCGGCGCGATGCCGGCCATACGCGAATTCGGCCTGGGCTTTTTGGTGTCCACCGAATGGGATCCGGTGCAGTCGAAATTCGGCGGCCTGGTGATGATCTACGGCACGCTGATGACGTCGTTCATCGCGCTGCTGGTGGCGGTGCCGGTCAGCTTCGGCATTGCGATGTTCCTGACCGAACTCGCCCCGCTGTGGTTGAAGCGCCCGCTGGGCGTGGCCATCGAACTGTTGGCCGCCGTGCCTTCCATCGTCTACGGCATGTGGGGCCTGTTGGTGTTTGGCCCGCTGCTGGCCACCTATGTGCAGCAACCGCTGCAAAGTGCCTTTGGCACCGTGCCGGTGCTGGGCGCGCTGTTCTCCGGGCCGCCGGTGGGCATCGGCATCCTGTCGGCCGGCATCATCCTGGCCATCATGGTCATTCCCTACATCGCCGCGGTGATGCGCGATGTCTTCGAGACCACGCCTGCGCTGTTGAAAGAATCGGCCTACGGCCTGGGCTCGACGACCTGGGAAGTGGTGTTCAAGGTCGTGCTGCCCTACACCAAGACCGGCGTGGTGGGTGCGGTGATGCTGGGCCTGGGCCGCGCGCTTGGCGAGACCATGGCCGTCACCTTCGTCATCGGCAACTTCAACCAGCTCGATTCCTTGTCGCTGTTCCAGGCCGCCAACAGCATCACCTCGGCTTTGGCGAATGAATTTGCCGAAGCCGGCGCCGGGCTGCACCAGGCTTCGCTGATCTACCTCGGCCTGATCCTGTTTTTCATCACCTTCGTCGTATTGTCTTTGTCCAAGCTGCTGCTGATGCGCTTGAAGCGCGGTGAAGGGAGCCGTACATGAGCTTCACGACCATGGACGCCGGCCGGCTGGCACTGCACCGCAAGCGCAAGCTGGTCAACACCGTGGCGCTGACACTGGCCTTGGGGGCGATGGCCTTTGGCCTGCTGTGGCTGGTGTGGATACTGGTCGAGACGGTGCGCCTGGGCGTGGGTGGCCTTGCCTGGAGCGTGTTCACCGAATCAACACCACCGCCGCAAGCCGAAGTGGGTGGGTTGGCCAACGCCATCGTCGGTTCTTTGATGATGGTGTCGCTGGCCACCGCCATCGGCACGCCGGTGGGCGTGATGGCCGGTATCTACCTGGCCGAATACGGCAAGCGCACCTGGCTGGGCCAGGCCACGGGCTTTATCAACGACATCTTGCTGTCGGCGCCGTCCATCGTCATCGGGCTGTTCATCTATTCCGTGGTCGTGGCCACCACCAAGTCTTTCTCGGGCTGGGCCGGGGTGTTGGCGTTGGCGTTGATCGTCATCCCGGTGGTCGTGCGCACCACCGAGAACATGCTCAGTCTGATACCCAATGCACTGCGTGAAGCGGCCTACGCTTTGGGCACGCCGAAGTGGAAGGTGATCTCTGCGGTGACGCTGAAGGCGGCACGCGCCGGCGTCATTACCGGCATCCTGCTGGCGCTGGCGCGCATTGCTGGCGAAACAGCGCCGCTGCTGTTCACCGCGCTGTCCAACCAGTTCTTCACCGCTGATTTGGGCAAGCCCATGGCCAGCCTGCCGGTGACGATCTTCAAGTTCGCGATGAGCCCGTATGAAAACTGGCAGAAGCTGGCTTGGGCCGGCGTGTTTCTCATCACCGTCGGCGTGCTGGCGCTGAACATCCTGGCGCGCGTGCTGTTCAGAAACAAACAATGAACGCGGCTTTTTCCAGCACGTTCGCAAGCCCGTTCGCAAGCACCTTCGCGAGGACCTTCTCATGGACATGAAAGTGAACCTGCCCACGCACGAAAGCGTGAAGCTTTCGGTGCGCGACCTGAATTTCTATTACGGCAGCTTCCACGCGCTCAAGCACATTGACCTGGACATCCCCGAGCGCAAAGTCACAGCCTTCATCGGGCCTTCGGGCTGCGGCAAGAGCACGCTGCTGCGCACCTTCAACCGCATGTTCGAGCTCTACCCCGAACAGCGCGCCGAAGGCAGCATCGTCATCGATGGCGAAAACATCTTGAAGAGCAAGATGGACGTGTCGCTGATACGGGCCCGCATCGGCATGGTGTTCCAGAAGCCGACGCCGTTTCCGATGTCCATCTACGACAACATCGCTTTCGGCGTGCGCTTGTTCGAAACCCTGCCGCGCGTTGAAATGGACGAACGTGTTGAATGGGCGCTGAAAAAAGCCGCGCTGTGGCTCGAGGTAAAGGACAAACTCGACCAAAGCGGTTCCAGCCTGTCGGGCGGGCAGCAGCAGCGGCTGTGCATTGCACGCGGCATTGCCATCAAACCCGAGGTGCTGTTGCTGGACGAACCCTGCTCAGCGCTGGACCCCATTTCCACCGGCAAGATTGAAGAGTTGATCCACGAATTGAAAGCCGATTACACGGTGATGATCGTGACCCACAACATGCAGCAAGCAGCACGCTGCAGCGATTACACCGCCTACATGTATTTGGGCGACCTGGTTGAATTCGGCCCCACGTCAGAGTTGTTCATGAAGCCAAAGAAAAAGGACACCGAGGACTACATCACCGGGCGATTTGGCTGAACGCCGAAGGAGTAAATCACATGACCGACAAACACCTCTCAACCCAGTTCGACGCCGAATTGAGCGGCATCTCCACCCGTGTGCTTGAAATGGGCGGCCTGGTCGAAAGCCAGGTGGCGCAGGCGGTCTACGCGCTGACCAACTTCAGCGACGAGATCGCCAGCCAGGTGTTGGTGCAGGAAGAGCGTGTGAACCAGATGGAAGTGGAGATCGACCGCGATCTCTCCAACATCATCGCCCGCCGCCAGCCCACCGCGCGTGACCTGCGTTTGTTGATTGCCATCAGCAAAGCCATTGCCAACCTGGAGCGTGTGGGCGATGAAGCCGCCCGCATCGCGCGCACCGTGCAGCGGCTCATCAACACGGGGGTGTCTTCGCGCCTGCGCCTGCCGGTGGCCGACCTCAGCTTCGAAGCCGATCTGGCCATTGCGCAATTGCGCAAAGCGCTGGATGCGTTCGCACGGCTGGACACCGCGCGCGCACTGGAAGTGCTGAAGCAAGACGATCAGATAGACCAGGAATTCGATGGCCTGCTGCGCAAGCTCATTACCTACATGATGGAAGACCCCCGCACCATTTCTTCCAGCATCGACCTGGTGTTTGTGGCCAAGGCCATCGAACGTGTGGGCGACCACGCCAAGAACCTGGCCGAAGCCATCATCTACGTCGTCAAGGGCACCGATGTGCGCCACACGTCGATGCAAGATGTTGAAAACGCAGTGCGTTAATTCCAGGAGCCGATGATGAGTTCCGTGCTTGTGGTGGAAGACGAAACGGCGATCGCCGAGTTGATAGCGATCAACCTGCGCCACGCGGGTTTTGAGGTTGTGCTGGCGGCCGATGCCGACAGCGCCAGCCGCGCTGTCGACCGCGTGCTGCCCGACCTGGTGCTGTTGGACTGGATGCTGCCGGGCCAGACGGGCGTGCAACTGGCACGTCGCTGGCGGGCCGATGCGCGCACGCGTGAACTGCCGCTCATCATGCTCACCGCGCGTGCCGATGAGGCCGACAAGATCACCGGCCTGGATGCTGGCGCCGACGACTATTTGACCAAACCCTTTTCGACCAAGGAGCTGCTGGCACGCATCCGCGCCGTGCTGCGTCGCAAGGCACCCGAGGCGCTGGATGCCGCGGTGGAAGTCAGCGGCCTGCGTCTGGACCCGGCGACACGCCGCGTGTCGCGTCGCATCGCTGGCGAGCAGGGTGACGAGCAGCGCGAGGTCAAGGTCGGCCCCACCGAATTCCGCCTGCTGCACTTTTTCATGACCCACCCAGAACGTGTACACAGCCGCGCGCAGTTGCTTGACAGGGTCTGGGGCGACCATGTGTTCATCGAAGAACGCACCGTCGACGTGCATGTGAAACGCCTGCGTGAAGCGCTGTCGCCAGTGCAGTGTTCGGCGCTGATAGAGACCGTGCGCGGCGCGGGCTATCGCCTGACGCAACAGCTCGCGCCTGTGGTCGCGTCCCTGGCTGCCTGATCGGGGCTGCACCCATGGGTTGGTGGATTGCGCGCACCCTGGGGGCCTTGCTGGTGGTGGCCGCCGGGGCTTTGGTCGGCGCCATGCTGGGAACGCTGGTGCATGCCACGGTAATGGCATTGATGGCCGGCGCACTGACCGCGGTGATGGTGCTGGTGATGCGCGATTCCTGGCGCGGTCAGGGCATGATGGATTGGCTGCGCGGGCCGCTCACTTCGCAAGCGCCACGCGACACCGGCTTCTGGGGTGAGTTGGGCTACCGCACCGAACGGGCGCTGCGTGTGCGTGAGCAGGCCACGCAGCAAGAGCACGACAGGCTGGCGCAGTTTCTGTCGGCGATTGAAGCCTCACCCAACGGCGTGCTGCTGCTGGACGCTGCCGATCAAATTGAGTGGTGCAATTCGGTGGCCGCCGAACACTTCGGCCTGGACCCGCTGCGCGACCGCCGCCAGCGCGTGACCAACCTGGTGCGCATGCCGGCCTTTGTGGCCCACTTGCAGGCCGGGCGGTTTGGCGAAGCGGTGGTTTTCAGCGGCCCGCTGGGGCGCACCACGCTGTCGGTGCTGGTGCGGCCTTATGGCGAAGGGCTGAAGCTGGTGTTGACGCAAGACATCACCGAGCGCGAACGTACCGAAGCCATGCGGCGCGACTTTGTGGCCAACGTGTCGCACGAAATTCGCACGCCGCTGACGGTGCTGGCCGGGTTTGTCGAAACCCTGACCCAGCTGCCGTTGACCGAAACCGAACGGGCGCGTGTGCTGCAGCTGATGGCGCAGCAAACCGACCGCATGCAATCGCTGGTCGGCGACCTGCTGACACTGGCCAAGCTGGAAGGCAGCCCGCGCCCGGCGGCCGACCGCTGGCTGTCGGTGGCCGAATTGATGCAGCGCGCACAGCGCGATGCACAGGTGCTGTCGGCTGGCCGCCACCACATCGAACTGCAGGGCGGTGACGACGCCGAAGTGGCCGGCAGCGATGCCGAGCTTTTCAGCGCCGTCGGCAACCTGGTCAACAACGCGGTGCGCTACACGCCCGAAGGCGGGCGCGTGCAATTGGCCTGGACCTGGCGCGCTGACGGTGGCGCCGAGCTCGAAGTCACCGACACCGGCATCGGCATCGCGCGCGAACACCTGGGCCGTTTGACAGAACGTTTTTACCGTGTCGACGGCAGCCGTTCGCGCGACACCGGCGGCACCGGCCTGGGCTTGTCCATCGTCAAGCATGTCGTGCAGCGCCACGGCGGCGAGATCGACGTGCAGAGCGAACCCGGCAAGGGCAGCAGCTTCAAGCTGGTGCTGCCGGCGCTGCGCGTGCGACGCAAGCGGGTGCAAGCGGCGGTGCCGGCTTGAAAGCCTGAGCGACCAAAAGATCAAGGTGCCGTGGCGCGCTTGAAGACCTGTGTGACCTCGTCGCGGTCTGTCGGACGCTTGGCTTCGCCCGCGGCCACCCAACCCGGCGGCGCTGCGGGCAAAGGGCGTGCACGGGTGACACGCAGCAGGTAGGTGCAGGGGCCGTCGGGCGCGCTGTCGCGGGCGTCCACACGCCAGCGGCCGAAGTGTTCCAGCGCTGCCACCGTGGCCGGTGGCAACGACGCTGCGGCGATGCACACCCGGGGCGGTATCAGCGTCGCCAGTCGAGTGACCAAAGGGCGTGGGCTGCGGGCGTAGTCCAGCAGCGGCAGCCACAGCGTCATCAGCAGCAGCCAGCACAAGGCCACGCCGCCAGCCGGCAGCACCAGGCTCTTCCACAGCGCATCACGGTGGCGCCCCGTGCGCCAGCGCACCAGCCAGACCCAGGCCAGCGTGCCGACCCCTGCGGCGCCCAAGGCCAGCCACGAAAACTGCGCGACAAAACCGGGCGCCAGCTTGGCCACGTTGGCCGCGGGCTGGGCCGGAAAGCCGGTCTGCATCGCCAGGTAGATGACCCAGATGGTGATGGCGCAGAGCGTGAAGAAGCACATCGAAAACCAGTCGATGGCCGCGGCTGCACTGCGTCTCAAGGTCGGCAGCGCAAACGCCGCCAGCACGGCCAGGCCGGGCAGGCCCAGCATCAACGCGCGGTCAGACCCGCCCATCGCCAGGTTGCCGCCCAAAGCCACCCCCACGACCACCAGCGGCACCGACAGATGGTGGTGTGCCAACTGCCGCCGCCAGCGCCACAGCGTCCACAGCGCCAACGGCCAGGCCGGCCACAAGAACCACAGCCACTGCCGCGCCAGCAAGGGCAGGTCGGTCACCACCAGGCCGGGCGCGCGCCAGCGCCAGGCACCCAGCAGCATGGCCAGCAAGGCCGCGGCGGCCATCGCCGCAGCCACCCACACGGTGAAGGCCCGCACCTGTGCAAAACGCGACAGCACACACACCGCCAGCCCGCCCGCGCCGGCGGCCAATGCCATGCTGGGCGCGCCGCTGCCGGCCAAAAGCGGCAGCGCCAGCAGCACCGCGGCGCGCGCCAAAGCCACGCGGTAGGGCGCCGCGGCCAGCGCGTACAGGTACAGCGCCATCGCACACAGCTGGCCCAGTTCTGGCGTGGTTTCGTGGCCCAGTTGCAGCAGGCCCAGCGTGGCCATCAAGGCCAGCACGGCGCCGTCGGCCACGGCCCGTGCGTAGGCTATGGGTTCAGCTTCGCCGCCAAAAGCAAAACGCACCGGCTGCGCGGCGTCTGTGCGCGCCAGGTGAAGCGTGCTGTACCAGGTCAGCGCCAGTGTCAGCGCCAACAACAGCGTGAAGGGCAGGCGGGCGGCAAAGGCGGGGTCCAGCCAACCCTGGCCGGCGGCAATGAACACGGCGCCCAGCCAGTGCGGCAGCAAGGCCGTGTCGGCCGGTATGCCGCCCAGCATCGGCGCCCACCAGGTGGTGCGGCCATCGGCAATCGCCACCATCTGGCCAAAGGCCGTGACATCGGCATTGCGCCAGGGGTCGCGCCCCACCAGGCCGGGTAGCAGATAGGCCGCGCACAACAGCAGCAGCGCCAGCCGCGGCAAGCGGCGCGCGGCGCGCTGGGTGACGAGGGCGGGTTTGGGGCTGTCCACGGGCAGGGATGCTAAGGCGACGCCGATTAAGTCCGTCGCGGTGCGCGCGCCCTGGTTTGGGATGGGCTGCAAGGCGCAAACCACAGCCATAGCCCCACTATGGCGAGGATTTGCAACGCCGCAGACCGCCCAAAGCAGGGATGCGCGCGCCGCGAGGGACTTCATCAGCGTCGCCCTGACGAGGACCAGAAAACAAAAAGGCAGCCGAGGCTGCCTTTTCAATGCGCCCACTGCGCTGCAAACAATCAGTCGGCAGCAGCTTCGGGGGCCGCGGTGACCGCAGGGGCGACCGCGGCAGAAGGGGCAGACGGCTTCTTCAGACCCACACGCGCAAACTTGTTGCGGAACTTCTCAACACGGCCGCCCAGGTTGTCGATGCTCTTTTGCGTGCCGGTGTAAAACGGGTGTGTTTCGCTGGTGCTTTCCACCTTCATCAACGGCAGTTCACGGCCGTCTTCCATCTTGATCGTTTCCTTGGTGTTCAAGCAAGAGCGCGTGACGAACTTGAAACCGTTGGACAAGTCCTGGAAGCAGACTTCGCGGTAGCTGGGGTGTATGCCGTCTTTCATGGGGTAAGCCTCTGGGGTTGTCGGGAGCCACACCACACGTTGCGATGCACTTTCCGGGGGCGAAAAGCCTTTGAGTGTAAATGATGCGATGCTTGCGCTTAACCGCCGCGCCGCATCATGTCGAAGAAGTCGTGGTTGTTCTTCGTGGCCTTCATCTTTTCCAGGATGAATTCCATCGCCTCAATCTCGTCCATCGGGTACAGCAGCTTGCGCAGGATCCAGCTCTTTTGCAGGATCTCTGGCTTCAGCAGCAGTTCCTCACGGCGCGTGCCGCTTTTGTTGATGAGGATGGACGGATAGACACGCTTCTCGGCCATGCGCCGGTCGAGGTGAATTTCGCAATTGCCCGTGCCCTTGAATTCTTCGTAGATGACCTCGTCCATCTTCGACCCGGTATCGACCAGCGCGGTGCCGATGATGGTCAGCGTGCCACCTTCTTCGGTGTTGCGCGCGGCGCCAAAAAAGCGCTTGGGGCGCTGCAAGGCGTTAGCATCAACACCGCCCGACAGCACCTTGCCCGAAGACGGCAA
The DNA here is from genome assembly GCA_031371275.1 of Betaproteobacteria bacterium. GTDB lineage: Bacteria > Pseudomonadota > Gammaproteobacteria > Burkholderiales > Burkholderiaceae_C > Rubrivivax. The sequence goes on along the minus strand of JANMJI010000027.1, from coordinate 9,744 downwards.
CACGTTGTTGTAGGCACGCGCCAGCCGCGTGATGGAGTCCAGAAGAATCACCACGTCCTTCTTCAACTCGACCAAACGCTTGGCGCGTTCGATGACCATCTCGGCCACCTGCACATGGCGCGCCGCGGGCTCGTCGAAGGTGGAGGAGATGACCTCGCCACGCACCGTGCGCAGCATCTCCGTCACTTCTTCGGGCCGCTCATCGACGAGCAGCACGATGAGGTGAATCTCGGGGTGGTTGGCCACCAGCGCATGCGCGATGTGCTGCATCATCACCGTCTTGCCCGTCTTGGGCTGCGCCACCAACAAGGCGCGCTGGCCTTTGCCGATCGGCGCTATCAGGTCGATGATGCGGCTGGTGATGTTCTCCTCGGCCTTGACATCACGTTCCAGCCTGAACTGCTGCGTCGGGAACAACGCGGTCAGGTTCTCGAACATGATCTAGAGCTTGCTCTCCTCGGGCGTGACGCCGTTCACGCGGTCAACTTTGACCAGCGCGAAATAACGTTCACCGTCCTTGGGCACCCGCACTTCGCCTTCGACGTTGTCGCCGGTGTGCAGGTTGAAACGGCGTATCTGGCTCGGGCTCAGATAGATGTCGTCGGTGCTCGCCATGTAGCTGGCTTCGATGCTGCGCAAGAAGCCGAAGCCGTCGGGCAGCACTTCCAGCACGCCATCACCAAACACCTGCTCGCCAGCCTTGGCGCGCTTTTTCATGATCGCGAACATCAGCTCCTGCTTGCGCAGGCGGGCGACGTTTTCGATCTCCAGCGCTTCGCCCATGGTGATGAGCTCGGAAACGTGCTGGGCTTTCAGTTCTGACAAGTGCATGGGGCGGCACCCTTGGGGGCAGATGCGGTGCGACTCACGCGCTGCAACTTGGCGCGGGCGGCAAAACGCTGGTGGTTGGCGCCGAACCCACGCGCTGTGCCCTCAATGCACCGGCTACTTTGCCGGCGGGGCGTTGCGTGGTGGCGGGTCAGCCGGCAAGCCCTGGTGCGCTTGCCGGTGCAGCAGATTGTAGATGACTGTCGATGAAGGCCGTGAGCTGGGCTTTCGAGAGTGCGCCAACTTTGGTGGCAGCCAGCTCGCCACCCTTGAACAGCATCAGTGTCGGAATGCCGCGAATGCCGTATTTGGCCGGCACATCGCGGTTTTCATCGACGTTCATCTTGGCCACCTGCAGGCGGCCGTCATAGGTCTTGGACACCTCGTCCAGGATGGGTGCGATCGCCTTGCACGGGCCGCACCACTCGGCCCAGTAATCCACCAGCACGGGCTTGTCTGCCGTCAGCACATCGCTGCTGAAAGAGTCGTCGGTGACGTGTTTGATCAGTTCGCTGCTCATGGGGTTTTCTCCGGATGCCCGGGCGCAGGGCAGATGCCGCGTGTCCAACAAGGCACAATGATTTTCGCACAACGGTCTACTCCGGGCCTGTGCGCCAGGTCGCATTAACTTCATGGCGTCGATAGACACTTTCTTATTGCCCGGCGCCTGGCGCGCGGCCGACCTTTGGCCTCAGGTTGCCCGCAGCACCCAAGACTGGTTGACCCAGCACCAGCTGCCGCCACGCGACGCCGTGCTGCTGCTGCCCTTTGTTGGTCTGCTGGCACCGGCCCGCACGGCCTTTGCTGCGCTGGGCGGTTGGCAGCCGCGGGTGGAAACCACGCTGACGCTGGCCGCCGCGCTGGGCCCGCCGCTGGCCGCAGAACCGGGCACCTGCCAAGGTGACAACACCCACGACAGACTGACCGCTGGCGCATTGCTGCGCCGCCAGACTTGGGGCGCCGCCTGGGAACAGCGCGACACGCCGGGCTTTGCGCGCATCACCGCGCTGGTGGTGGACGCCGGGCAAGCGCTGCGTGAAGGCGCCGCTGCCCGTGCGCCTGAAAACCGGGTGGCTTACTGGGCCGAAGCCCGTGCTGCCGCACCGTTGGCCACCGGGCCGGCCGCCACCGAAGCCCTGCTGCTGCGCGCGGCGCTGGAGTGGGCCGCGGCCGCCAGCACGCTGCCCAGCGACCGGCTGTTTGAAGCCCGTCCTGCGGCCTGGATCACGGTGCAGATCGGCGGGCCTGACGCGCTGCCCGAAGCGCTGCTGGGCCATGCCGGCATCCCATCGCTGCGGCTGGTGGCCGACCCGCCGGCCGACGAACCCTGGCCACCGCCGCAGGCCTGCGCCGAGGTCGAACGCGTGCTGTGCGACGACTTCGAAGCCGAAGCGCAAGCCGCCGCGGCGGAGGTCATCGGCGCACTCAACGCCGGCCGCGCCCCGGTGGCGCTGGTGGCGCTGGACCGCAGCAGCCTGCGCCGCATCCGCGCGCTGCTGGAACGTGCATGCGTGCCAGTGATCGACGAAACCGGCTGGCTGCTGGCCACCACACGCGCCGCCGCCGCCGCCGTGGTGGCGCTGCTGCGGGCTGCAATGCCCGACGCCGGGCGCGACGCGGGGCTGGACTGGCTCAAGACCTGGCCGCTGGCACCGGCAGCGGCGCTGGACGCGCTGGAAGCCGAGTGGCGTGGCCGCCGCCATGTCACCGCGAGAGAGGCTGGCCAGCGGCTGTGGGCCGAGGCGCAGGCCCATCTGGAACCGCTGCGCAAGCCCATCCGGCAGCCACTGTCGGCATGGCTCGACACGGTGCGGGAAATGCTGGCCCGCGAAGGCAGTTTTGATCGCCTGGGCGCCGACTCCGCCGGTGCACAGGTGCTTGCCGCTTTGGGCCTGAAGGCGACGCTGCCTTGGCGCGCCGCCGCGGCCGAATTGCGTCTGGACTTGTACGGTTTCGTGGCCTGGGTCGAAGCCACACTCGAAGCCACGCCCTACCTGCCGCCGCCCGACCCCGGCGCCCAGGTCGTGCTGATGCCGCTGGCGCGCGCCTTTGGCCGGCCTTTCGGCCAGGTGGTGGTGCCGGGCGCCGACGCGCTGCACCTCGGCGCCATCGAAACGCCGCCGTCGCTGATCCCTCACGCCCTGGCCGCGGCGCTGGGACTGGACGACGCCGAGCGGCGCCGGGCGCGGCAAAGGCTGGCGCTGTCGCAGCTGCTGCGGGCCCGCCATGTCACGCTGCTGCGCCGACGCCGCGACGACGACGAGCCGCTGGCCGACAGCCCCGATGTCGAGTGGCTGTGCCTGGCCCGTGCCCGCGCCGGCGCGCCGCCCTGGCCGGTGCGGCTGTGGCAAGCGCCGGTGCAGGCCGTGCCGGCGACGCCGGTGGCCCGGCCGCAGCCCACCGCGCCACAAGACCTACCCACAGAAATGAGTGCCACGCAGGTGCAGGCGCTGCGCGACTGCCCGTACCGCTTTTTTGCACGCAGCGTGCTGCGGCTGAGCGAGGACGACGAGCTGGATGTGGCGCTGGCCAAGCGCGACTTCGGCACCTGGCTGCATGCCGTGCTGCACCACTTTCACAGCCAGCGCGACTTCGCAGCGCCGCCGCTGACGCAGTTGCAGGCCGCGGCCGATTTCGTGATGCACGAGCAAGGGCTGGATGCGGGCGAGTTGCTGCCCTTTCGCGCCAGCTTCGAGCATGTGGCACCGGCCTATCTGCAATGGCTGGCGCGGCGCGAGGCCCAGGGCTGGTTCTGGAGCGACGGCGAAAGCGACTACCGCAGCACGCCACCAGAACTGCACGGCCTGACGCTGCGCGGTCGCATCGACCGGCTGGATCATGGCCCCGACGGCCGGCGCCAGCTCATCGACTACAAAACCGGCGCGGCCACGGCGCTGAGGCAAAAGGCCAAGCAGCCGCTGGACGATGTGCAACTGACCTTCTATGGCGCGCTGCTGCAGGCCGATGCCGATTTCGCTGCCGCCTACCTGGCGCTGGACGGTGCCGACGCGCCGCTGGAAATCCCACAAGCCGATGTGCAGGCGGCAGCCGAAGAGCTGCTGCAAGGTTTGGGCGATGAATGGCAGCGGCTGCAGGAAGGTGCTGCGTTGCCAGCGCTCGGCGAAAGCCCGACCTGCGACCACTGCGAAGCGCGCGGCCTGTGCCGGCGCGACCATTGGCCGGCCGCAGGCCCTGAGGAACAGCCATGAACGCGCCAGCCTACCGTTGCAATGGCACGGCAGTGGCCGAAGACGTTTTCTACAACGCCGCCTGCGACCCGCAACGCAGCGTCGTCGTCGAAGCCTGTGCCGGCGCCGGCAAGACCTGGATGCTGGTGTCGCGCATCCTGCGTGCGTTGCTCGACGGCGCCGAGCCGCAGCAGATCCTGGCCATCACCTTCACGCGCAAGGCCGCCGGCGAGATGCGCGCCAGGCTCGACGAATGGCTGGCCGGGTTTGCCGACACCGCCTGCGACGAAACGACCCGCGTCGATGCACTGCGCCAGCGCGGCTGCAACGCCGCCACCGCCGCACGCCTGGCGCCGGTGCTGGGCGGCCTGCACGAACGTCTGCTGCGCGGCGGCCGTGCGGTGGAAGTGCGCACCTTCCACGCCTGGTTCACACAACTGCTGGCGCACGCGCCGCTGGCTTTGTTGCAGGCCCTGCAATTGCCCATGCAACACGAGTTGATCGAAGACCACGGCGTGCTGCGCCAGGCCCTGCTGCGGCGCTTTCACCGCGCCGTGCAAGGCGACGATGCACTTCGCGGCGACTACCTGGCCCTGGTGGCCCGGCATGGCCGCAGCATGGTGCTGGCGTGGCTGGATGTGGCCTGGCGCCGTGGCCCTGAAATCCTGCGCGCCGACGCCGCTGGCCACGCCGAAAGCAGCGTGCCACCCGCCGCCGCGCTGTGGCCCGCCTGTGCGGGGCTGGCCACCCCGGCAGCGCTGTTGCTGCAGGCCCCGCTAGCGGGCGAAGTGAGTGCATTGGCGCGCCATTTGGGGCAGGGCAAGGCACTCGCACAGAAGGCGGCAGCGGGCTTGCGCGCCGCGCTCGAAGCCGCCGACGCCGAGCACGGCTTCGGGCTCGCCTTCGATGCACTGTTCACCAAGACCGGCACGCCGCGCAAGAACCTGGGCGACACGCCGATGCAGCATGCCGTGGTCGAGCGCCTGCTGGCCATCCGCGACATGCACCAGCAGCAGCTGGCCCACGTTGATCACATCGCCATGCTGCGCCTGTCGCGCCTGTTGCTGGCCGAATTCGCCGCCCTCAAACGCCAGCGCGGCCTGGTCGACATGCCCGACCTGGAGCGGGCCGCTGAAGCGCTGCTGGGCGACAGTGATCTGGCCGGCTGGGTGCAGGAAAGGCTGGACCAGCGCCTGCGCCATGTGCTCATCGACGAGTTCCAGGACACCAGCCCCTTGCAATGGCAGGCGCTGCACGGCTGGCTGTCTTCGTACACCGGCGCCGGTGGTGGTGCCAGCGGCCAGCGCCCGCCCGCGGTGTTCATCGTTGGCGACCCCAAACAAAGCATCTACCGCTTCCGCAACGCCGAGCCGCGGGTGTTTGCCGCGGCGCGCGAGTTTGTCGCCCTCGGGCTGGAAGGCCAGCTGCTGGAATGCGACCACACCAGGCGCAACGCGCCGGCGCTGATCGCGGCGCTGAATGCGGTGTTTGAAGATGCCGCGGCGGCCGATGGCTGGGGGCCTTACCGCGCCCACACCACGGGCTCTGCGGCCCATGGCGCGGTGCGACGTCTGCCCGGCGTGGCCTACGAAAAGTCCGAGGCCAAGGGCGCTGCCGAGGGCTGGCGCGATTCACTCACCGAACCACGCCACGAACCCGAGACCCAGCGCCGGGCCGCGGAAGCCTTGCAGGTGGCCGATGCCGTGGCCGCACTCGTGCATGGGCATGGGCAGGGGCAGGGGCACGGGCTGCTACCTGGCGAAGTGATGGTGCTGGCGCGCACGCGTGCGATGCTCGCCCGTGTCGCCGAAGCGCTGGCCGCGCGCGGCCTGCCGCATGTGGTGGCCGAGCCGCTGCAGTTTCACGAAACGCCAGAGACGCTGGACCTGATCGCGCTGCTGGACGTGCTGGCCTCACCGTCGCACGACCTGGCACTGGCGCGCGCGCTGCGCAGCCCCGTCTTCAGCGCCAGCGACGACGATCTGCTGTGGCTGGCTACCCAGGCCGCTGGCCGCCGGCCCTGGCTGGCCACGCTGCTGCGCGCCGACACGCTGCCCAGCCCGGCGCTGGCCCGCGCGCAACTTTTGCTCGGCAATTGGCGCAGCGCCGCAGCGCTGTTGCCCCCGCACGACCTGCTGGACCGCATCGTGCATGAAGGCGAGGTGCCTGCGCGCCTGGCCGCCGCAGTGCCGGCCGACCGCCGTGCCGCGGCGCTGCACGCGGTCGACGCGTTGCTCGCCGCGGCGCTGGCGCACCAGGGCGCCCGGCTGCTCAGCGTCTACAGCTTTGTGCGTGAACTGCGGGCCGGCCGTGTGACGGCAGGTTCTGCGGCACCGTCGCAGGCGGTGCAACTGCTTACCGTGCACGGCGCCAAGGGGCTGGAAGCCCGCGCCGTGGTGATTGCCGATTGCGACCGCGCCGCGCGCGCGGCCGAACGCGCCACCGTGCTCGTCGACTGGCCGGTGGAGCAGGCCGCACCGCAGCGCGTGGCCTTCGTCAAGAGCGTGGCATCAGCACCGCCGTCGCTGGCCGCGATGGTCGAAGCGGAAGCGCTGGCCGGGCAGCGCGAGGCCCTCAATGGCCTGTATGTGGCGATGACGCGGGCGCGTGAATGGCTGGTCTTCAGCCACAACGAAGCACGCACGCCAGATCCCCGGCGCAGCTGGTGGCAACGCGGGTTGCCTTGGGCAGAAGCCTGGGCACCGGCCGCGCGCAGCGCCGTGCTGCCGATGGCCGGCATGCCGGTGGTGTACGTCGCAACGCTGCCGGCGCTGCTGTGGCAGGCCACGGTGACGGCGGCGCCCAAAGCGCAGGACGCCGCGGCGGCGCAACGGGGCCAGGCCGTGCACCGGCTGCTGGAATGGGCAGGGCGGCCAGGCGCAGCGCTGACCCCGGCAGAGCTGACGGCCGCCAGCGCCGCCGCCGCCGCGGCTGCCGGCCTCGCCCCCGGCGATGCCGCCCGGGTGCATGACGTGGCCCGACAAGTGCTGTCCAGCCCAGCCTGCGCGCGCTTTTTTGCCAGCCCGGCCTTGCGCTGGGCGGGCAACGAAGTGCCGGTGTCCGATGCCGGCGAGGTGCTGCGCATCGACCGCCTGGTGCTGCTGGCCGGCGACGCCGGGCAAGACACCTGGTGGGTGCTGGACTACAAGCTGCACGCCACGGCTGCCAGCCTGCCCGGCTACAGCGAACAGGTGCGCCGCTACGTCGCCGCGGTGCAGGCCTTGCAGCCGGGTGATGCGGTGCGCGGGGCGGTCATCACAGGGCAGGGTGCGTTGATCGAGGTCTGACTGACGCTTCTGGCCAGGCCACTGCTTGGCGCACCGCCTGACGCCGTCAGCCCGGAAGTGCCCCGCGAACCAAGCCCTGTTCCGACCATCGCCCCGCCGCAGGCCGCGCTTCAATCAAGCTGCCATGGCCGCCCCCCACACAGACACGCCCGCCGCCCCGCCGCGCGCCAACACCGTGCGCTGGTTCGGCCGCTTGCAATTGCTGCGACTGCTGGGCAAGAGCGAACGCACCATGGCCTGGCGCGTGGCCGACCCACGCAGCGGCCAAGACCTGATGCTGGTGCTGCCGCGTGTCCAGCCCGCCGGCGCCGCAGCGCTGGAACGCTGGCAACAGGCCGTGCGCCAAGCCTCGCGCCTGAAACATCCGCAACTGGCCGCGGTGGTGGAAAGCGGCGTGCAAGACGGCTGGCCCTATGTGGCCTACGACCCGCGTGACGCTGCCACCCTGGGTGAACATCTGCCGGCGCGTGGCCTGCCCGGGCTGGAAGCCGCCGGCCTGGCCACCCAGTTGCTGCAAGGCCTGGCGTATGCGCACGAGGCCGGCGTCAGCCACCACGATTTGCAACCGTATTTGCTGCTTGTCAGCGACACCGGCCAGCTGCGCGTGGCCGGTCTGGGCGTGGCTTGCGAAATGGCGCATGCATGGGCCCACGCGCTGGCCACTGCCGGTACCCTGCCCAGCGAAGGCGGCAGCCTGCGCAGCCAACGTGAAGCGGCCGAGCGCGATGTGCTGGCCAGCGGCATCGTGCTGCAAAGCCTGCTCACCGGCCAGCCGGCGCTGGAAGAAGCCGATGTCGGCCGCGTCATCGCGCGCCTGCCACCGCTGGGCAGAGAGATCGTGCGCATGCCCTGGACCACCGCGCAGCCGGTGCCCGAACCGCTGCGCGCCATCGTCAACCGCGCTACCGACCGGCAAGAACGCCAGCGCTACCGCAATGCGCGCACGCTGCTGCGCGCACTGGAAGGCTGGCAGAACACCGAAAGCGGCGCCGGTGGCGGCCCGCTGGTGCTGCTGGCCGACCGCCTGCGCAGCGCCGGCGTGCTGCCCGGCTCACCGGGGGGCGCTGAGCGTGCCGCACGGCTGACCCTGATGGTGCGTGAACGCAACATCGAGCTGGCCGAGGTGGTGCTGGAAGACCTGGCCTTGTCCTTCGAACTGCTGCGCCTGGTCAATTCGGCCCAGGTGCGCGGTGCGCAAATTTCGGGCAGCGGCCCGGTGCTGACCGTGCGCCGTGCCATTGCGATGTTAGGGCTGGACGGTGTACGCCGCGCCGCCCTCGCGCTGCGCCCCTGGCCCGGGCCTTTGAACGAGGCCGGCGCGGGCGAATTGCAGCGTCTGATCGAACGCTGCAAACGCGCCGGCCGCGTCGCACTGGCCTTGCGCCCGGCGGGCTACGACGCCGAGGTCATCTACCTCATCACGCTGTTGCAGAACCTGGGCCGGCTGGTGGTGGCCTACCACTTCGCCGAAGAATCGGTACAGATCCGCCGGCTGATGCAGCCCGCACCTCCAGCCCGCGAAGGCGAACCCGAAGACCCCGGCATGAGCGAAGAAGGCGCGGCCTTTGCCGTGCTGGGCGCCGACATCGAAGCGCTGGGCAATGCCGTGGCGCGCTACTGGGGCCTGGACGATGACGTGCTGGCGATGGTGCGCCGCCACTCCGTGGGCACGCCGCCGCGCGGTGCCGACGGTGACGACGAAATCCTGCGCGTGGTGGCCAGTTGTGCCAATGAAGCGGTCGACGCGCTGGCCTTGCCCACGCCCCGCGTGGCCGCCGCGCTGCACCGCGTGGTGGCGCGCTACGGCCGTCTGCTGGACTTTGGTGTGCGCGAACTGCAGGCCGCGTTGCAAGGCCCGGTGGCCGGGCCCGTTGGCGGGCCGAACGCGGCGCCCGCAGGGCTGGCGCCGCTGGACGAAGTGCCCGCCACGCCGCAACGGGCACGCACATAAGCACCGCCACGGTGGCCAGCGCCTGGCTGGCACACGATCAGCGCAGGTTGAAGGCCCCGACAGCAGCATTCAAGCGCTCGCCATAGACGGCTTCCCAGCCCTGCCACCGCGCCACCGCGTCGGTGATGAAGGGCTCGGCCCCGAGCCGCTGAATGATGGCTTCGTTGTGTTCGCGCAGACCCGGTGGCAAGGGCCTGTCGAAATCGACGAACAACACCACGCGGCTTTCGGCGCTGTGGTTCCAGGCGTGGTGCGGATGCGTGTCGTCAAACACCAGGCTTTGGCCATTGCCCCAGTGCCTGGTTTCACCGCCCACGCAAATGCCGCATTGCTGCTCCGGCACAGGCACCTTCAGGCCCAGGTGGTAACGCAACACGCCGCCGTAAGGCCCGCGGTGTTCGGGCACCGTCTTGCCGGGCTCGAAGATGGAAAACATGGCCGCGCGCAGGCCCGGTATCAAGGCCAATGCACGCGCCGTGGCGGGGCAGCG
>JANMJI010000385.1:0-1606 GCA_031371275.1 Betaproteobacteria bacterium | reverse complement strand
GGCCCGCGGCAGCGCTGCACACGACACCGCCCTTGCCGTGCTGATACAACGTTATGCCTTGCAGCGCCTGGTGGTGACCTGCGGTGCGCAGGGCTGGTACACGGTGAACGCACAAGGCCGACGTGACGCCGAAGGTGCCGCCCCCGCGGTAGCGCATGTGCTGGACACGGTGGGTGCCGGCGACGCCTTCGCCGCCACGCTGCTGGCTGCGTGCGTGCACGGCTGGCCGCTTGAGCGCGCACTGCCGGCCGCCAGCCGGCTGGCCTCGGCGGTGTGCGGGTGGCAGGGCGCGCTGCCCGAAAACACGGCGGTCATCAACCACTGGCGCCAGACTTTGGGTCTGGGCCCGGGTGGGGATGCCAGGCCCGCGCTGGCCTGAATACCCACCTGTATGCCCAACCGAATACATCGGTCCAACACGCAACACGCAAGCATGAACATCGCCAAACCCCTGTTGTCGCTGCGGCAGATCGTGCACATGAATGTCGGCTTCTTCGGCATCCAGTTCAGCTTCGGGCTGCAACAGGCCAACATGAGCCCGATCTACCAGTACCTGGGCGCCGATGAATCGAAGCTGCCACTGCTGTGGCTGGCCGGGCCGGTGACGGGCCTGCTGGTGCAGCCGCTGATCGGCGCCATGAGCGACCGCACCGTGTCGCGCTGGGGCCGGCGCACACCGTACTTTTTGATCGGCGCCATCCTGTGCAGCCTGGGTCTGCTGCTGATGCCTTTCAGCCCGACGCTGTGGTTTGCCGCCGGCCTGCTGTGGATACTGGACGCCGCCAACAACGTGACCATGGAGCCCTACCGCGCCTATGTCAGCGACAGGCTCGACACGCGCCAGCACTCGCTCGGCTTCCTCACACAAAGCGCGTTCACCGGGCTGGCGCAAACACTGGCCTACCTGTCGCCCAGCATCCTGGTGGCACTCGGCATGAACAAGGACGCGCTGGGCGGCAACCACATTCCGCAGGTCACGATGACGGCCTTCATGGTGGGCGCGGTGTTGTCGCTGGCCACGGTGTGGTGGAGCGTGCGCAAGGTGCCCGAACTGCCGATGAGCGAAGCCGAGAAGAGCGTGCTGCGCGCGCGCCCGCGCGGCCTGGCCGCCACGCTGGCGGAAATTGGCTCGGCGCTGCGCGACATGCCGCCCACCATGCGCCGGCTGTGGTGGATGAAGCTGTTCCAGTGGTACGCCATGATGTGCTACTGGATCTACATCGTGCCGACGCTGGCCAAGACGGTGTTCAACACGGCCGACCCCACGTCTGTGGGTTTTCGGGATGCCAGTTTGCTGAACGGCCAGATCGGCGGCTTCTACAACTTCATCGCTTTCATCGCCGCTTTTGCCATGCTGCCCTTCGTGCGCCGCCTGGGGCCGAAGGTGGTGCATGCGGTGTGCCTGTGCGCCGCCGCCGCCGCCATGTGGGCCATCCCGGCGATACAAGACAAGGCGTGGTTATTCGTGCCGATGCTGGGCGTGGGCCTGGCCTGGGCCAGCATCATGGGCAACCCGTATGTGCTGCTGGCCGGCAGCATTCCGCCCGAGCGCGCCGGCGTCTACATGGGCATCTTCAACATGTTCATCGTCATCCCCATGCTGATT
>JANMJI010000342.1:0-18858 GCA_031371275.1 Betaproteobacteria bacterium | reverse complement strand
CGCCCCAGCACCTTGCGCACCGTGTCCACCAGGTTCTGCGCCGTCAGCTTGAAGTGTTTGAACAGCGCCAGCGCCGGTGCGCTTTCGCCATAGGTGTCTATGCCCACCACCGCCGCGCAGCCGTATTTCCACCAGCCGTCGGTGACGCCGGCTTCCACCGCCACCCGCGGCACGCCGGCCGGCAGCACGGCGGTTTTGTACTTCACGGCCTGGCGGTCAAACACGCTGGTGCTGGGCATGCTGACCACGCGCACCGCGATCTTCAGCCTGGCCAGTTCGGTCTGCGCGTGCAGCGCCAGGCCGACTTCGCTGCCGCTGGCGATGATGACGGCCTGCGGCTTTTTCTTCAGCCCGACCTCTGACGGTTCGGCCAGCACATAGGCACCTTTGGCAATGTCGTCCAGCGCAGACTTGGGCAGGTAAGGCAGGTTCTGGCGGCTGAGCAGCAGTGCGCTGGGGCGCGTCGCGTTGCCCAACGCCATGGTCCACGCGACCACCGTTTCTGCGGTGTCGGCGGGGCGCCAGACATCCAGGTTGGGGATCAAACGCAGGCTGGCCGCATGCTCCACACTTTGGTGGGTAGGCCCGTCTTCGCCCAAGCCGATGCTGTCGTGCGTGAAGACGTGGATGACACGTTTTTTCATCAGCGCGGCCATGCGGATGGCGTTGCGGCTGTAGTCGCTGAAGGTCAGGAAGGTGCCGCCGTAAGGGATAAAGCCGCCGTGCAGCGCGACGCCGTTCATCACCGCGGCCATGCCGAATTCGCGCACGCCGTAGTTGATGTGGCGGCCACCGTTGGGCAAGCCCGCCGCGTCAAAGCGCAGTGCGGGGGTTGACGACGTGTTGGTGAGGTTGCTGCCCGTCAGGTCGGCGCTGCCACCCAGCATTTCCGGCAGGGCCTTGGTGAAGGCTTCCAGCGCCAACTGGCTGGCCTTGCGGCTGGCCACGGTTTCGGCCTTGCTGTGGGCGGCGATCACCGCGTCCACCGCGGTCTGTGCAAAGCTGGCCGGCAACTGGCCCTGCATGCGGCGCACAAATTCGCTGGCCAATTCCGGGCAGGCCGCCTTGTAAGCCGCGAAACCTTCGGTCCAGCCGGTTTGCGCGGCGGCGCCAGCGACGCGCGCGTCCCAGGCGCTGTAGGCGGGCTCGGGGATCACAAAAGGCCCGTGCGGCCAGCCCAACACTTCACGCGTTAGCCTGATTTCTTCAGCACCCAGCGCTTCGCCGTGTGCCTTGGCGGTGCCGCCGCGGTTGGGTGAACCCTTGCCGATGGTGGTCTTGCAGACGATCAGCGTCGGCTGGGTGGCCGAGCCCTGGGCTTGGGCGATGGCGGCGCGCACCGCAGCCACGTCGTGACCATCGATGGGGCCGACGACTCTCCAGCCATAGCCCTTGAAACGCAAGCCCACGTCGTCGACATACCAGGGCGCGACTTGGCCGTCGATGCTGATGCCGTTGTCGTCGTACAGCGCGCACAGCTTGTTCAGCTTCCAGGCGCCGGCCAGCGCGCAGGCTTCGTGGCTGATGCCTTCCATCAGGCAGCCGTCGCCGATGAAGACCCAGGTGCGGTGGTCAACGATGGTGTGGCCGGGCCGGTTGAATTCGGCCGCCAACAGCTTCTCAGCCAGCGCCATGCCCACCGCATTGGCCAGACCCTGGCCCAGCGGGCCGGTGGTGGTTTCGACGCCGGGCGTGACGTCCACTTCGGGATGGCCCGGGGTCTTGCTGTGCAGTTGGCGGAAGTTGCGCAGCTCGCTCATCGGCAGGTCATAGCCGGTCAGGTGCAGCAGCGCATAAAGCAGCATGCTGCCGTGGCCGTTGCTGAGCACAAAACGGTCGCGGTCGGCCCAGTGCGGGTCGGCCGGGTTGTGCTTCAGCGCCCCGCCCCACAAAGCCACCGCGATGTCGGCCATGCCCATCGGCGCGCCCGGGTGGCCGCTGTTGGCCTGTTGCACGGCGTCCATGGCCAGGGCACGAATGGCGTTGGCCATCAACGCGGTGTCGGGGATGGACATTGACATGGAATTGGCCATGGGTGCTGCTTCGGGAACAACTCTGCGGGGAGCGCGATTCTAGGCGGCAGCCCTGGCCGCTGGCCACCGCTGGCGGGCGCTAAGGCGACGCTGAACAAGTCCGTCGCGGATGCGCAGTGCCTTGATTTGGGATGCGCTGCAAGGCGCAAACCGCAGACATAGCCCAGCTATGGCGAGGATTTGCAACGCCGCAGAGCGCCCAAAGCGAGGTGCTGCGCGCCGCGAGGGACTTGCTCAGCGTTGCCCTAAGCTCAGGTGAATGCAAGGCTTGCACCTCACCGCCGACCTGCACGGCTGCGCCGCCACGCAGGCCGTGATGACCGACCCCGACACGCTGCGCGCGCTGTGCCTGGGCGCCGTGGCGGCCAGCGGCTTGCAGGCGGTGGGTGAACTCTTCCACGCCTTTCCGGCGCCGGGTGGTGTGACGGGCGTGGTGCTGCTGGCCGAATCCCACCTGGCCGTGCATACCTGGCCCGAACTGGCCGCTGTCACGCTGGATGTTTATGTGTGCAATCTGCATGCCGACAACAGCGCCCGCGCGCGGGCCTTGCTCAGCGCGCTGGAGCGGCCGTTTGCAGCGGCGCACTGCGAACGCCAGCGCGTGCAGCGGGGCGCGCAACGTCGCGGTCACCGGCTTGCTATCGGCGCGGCGTCGTGTCCGCTCCTGACTATGAAGAAAGTTCAGCCACCCGCAGGATCCGCAACGGCCTTGGGGCATTTGCGCAAGCGGCCTTGATCAAATGCGTGAGAATGATCTTCAAGTCAAAGCGGCGATTGAACAGGCGTTGGACCTGAGCGAGATACGAACCACTTGGGCAACGCCAGTTTGCTGGACTCGAAGATGGTGCCGCTGATCTAGTGCAGTGTTCGACGCTATGCAGCACATAAAACCGCGTCTTTGCCGCCCTGGCGTCGTTGCAAATCCTCGCAATGCCACGAGGCATTGCTGCGGTTCGCGCCTAACCAGGACGACAAATCCATCGGTTTTATTAAGTGCTGCCTAGCATCGAACACTGCACTGGCTGCACTGGTAGCGGCAGGCGCTGCATTGGAAGTACAGCCGACAAGCGCGGCGGAACTCGCTGTGATCGTTCGCTGCGCAGGACGGGCAGATGAAGCCGTTGGGCCAGCGCCAAAGTCGCACCTGCGCCTCGCACTTGTCTTGCGTTCCGTACCGGTCGAAGAATTCCAGCATCGACAGAGGCCGGGTTGAAACTGAATTTTGTTGATCGCCATGGCTCACCTCGCATCGTGGTGATTGCCAAATCACAGACCACTGGCTCAAAACGTGAGCTACCTCATGCTGGGTGGGCTGAAGTTTCTTTATAGGCAGGTTCCTTTATGGGTCCGACCGGCCGGTTTGAGCGACGAATTAAGGGCAGCCAGTTCGGTTGATCGCCAACTCATCGCGTGTTCATGTCAGCGGGTTTACCTCGTCCTGCGCGGAGCCACTTCCGCAATGCACTTGACCAGATTCAGCGCTGCGAGCATCAGCATCTTCTCTGCCTCAGTCCTGGTGCCAAGGAGGCCGTGTTTCTTGAACTTGCCGTACCCGTGGGCCTGGTATCGATCCGTTAGTGCGGTCGCTACCTCGGTCGTTGACTCACGATGCATTCGCCGGCATCGTATTGCCTGTTTGGTTCCGCCTCTGCCGGCTTTAGGATTGCGACCAATCACCGCGTAGAGTGTCTCGATTCCGTTCGATCCGCGCGCCTGGCCGGCCGTGGACCATCGCAATTCTCTAGCGGGCGCGTGCCCAAACGCGTCGTTTCCGCCCCTCGACATGGCGCCGCGATCCGAATGAACTCTTCTGCGAGCGAGATCGATGCGAACCCCCTGGCGGACATGTGGCGTGTCGTGCTCATCTATGCGGTGTTCGCCAGCCTGTGGTTGGGCCTGTTCGACGCCACCGCGTCATGGTTGATCACCGACCCGGCGCGACGGGCTCTCGCAGGCACACTTGAAGGCTTGGCCTTCGTCGGCGTCACCGCCGCGTTGTTGGGTGGCCTTATGCTGCGGCTGGTGCGTCGGCAGGAGCAGGCCTTCGCCAGCGAACGCGCTGCGCTGCAATCGCAATCGCAATCGCAATCGCAGGATGTCACGCCGCGCCTGCTGCAGGCGCTTGCCGACAACTTGCCCGACGCCATCTTCGCCAAGGACCGCGAGGGCCGCTACCTGCTGTTCAACCCGGAGGCGGCGCGCGTCACCGGCACCACGGCCGCGCAGGTGCTCGGGCGTGACGACAGCGCGATCTTCGCGCCCGAGCAGGCGGCGATGATCCGCGCCAACGACGAGCGCGTGATGGCACAGGACCGGCCCGAGACCTTCGAGGAGGAGCTCGACACCGCCGATGGCCGAGTCACCTTCCTGGCAACCAAGGGCGCGCTGCACGACGCCGAAGGCCGTGTGGTCGGCATGTTTGGCATTTCGCGTGACATCACGGAGAGGCTGGCTGCGCAGAGGCGGTTGCGCGACAGCGAACAGCGCTATCGCTTGTTGTTCGAGTCGAATCCGCATCCGATGTGGGTGTTCAACCGCGAGACCTTGCGTTTCATGGCCGTCAACGATGCGGCGCTGGCGCACTACGGCTACACCCGTGACGAATTCCTGGCGATGACGATCGCCGACATCCGGCCGACCGAAGAGCGCCCGCGGCTGGCTCTGAAGCTGGCGGAGACGGCCGATGACCCCGCGCCTGTCCTGCCGCACGATGGGACCTGGCTTCACCGTTGCAAGGACGGCCGCCTGATCGAGGTGGAGATTTCGGCGAACGACGTGTTGTTCGACGGCCAGCACGCACGACTGGTGCTGGCCCACGACGTCACCCAACAGCGCGATCTCGAACGGCAACGACAGGCGGCCCACGACCTGCTGCGTGACGTGCTGGCGCGGGTGGACGACGGCTTCGTAGCGCTCGGCCGCGACTGGCGCTACTCCTATCTCAACCAGCAGGCAGCGCAAATGCTCGGCCGCCAGAAGCCCGAGGATTTGCTCGGCCGCCACATCTGGACGGAGTTCCCAGAGGGCATCGGCCAACCCTTTCATCGCGCCTACGAACAGGCGATGGCGACCCAGCAGCCGGTGGTGCTCGAAGACCACTACATGCCCTGGGATCACTGGTTCGAGAACCGCATTTACCCATCACCCGAAGGCCTGTCGATCTACTTCACCGACATCACCATTCGCAAGCAGGCCGAGCAGGCGCTGCGCCTCAGCGAAACGCGCTACCGCCTGGCTGCCATGCACGGCCAGGTGTGGGACTGGGACATGGCCGCCGGCCGGGTCACCTATCCGGCCCCGTTCTGGCAGGAACTGGGCTGCGACTCGCCCCCGGCGCATGAGATGGTGGCGCGCTTCGAGGCCCTGCTGCACCCCGAGGACCTGCCGCGCTGGCGCGCAGCCCTGCGAGCGCACCTGGTGCGGCGTGTGCCCTATGACTTCGAGTTCCGCGCCCGCCATGCGAGCGGCGAGTGGCGTTGGTTTCACACCCGCGGCCAGGCGCTGTGGGATGCCGACGGCCGCGCCACCTACATGGCCGGCACCACCTTTGACACCACCGACCGCCAGCGGGCCGAACAAGCCCTGCGCGAAGCCGAGGCCTACCAGCGCAGCTTGTTTGAGCAACTGGCCGACGGCGTGCTGCTGATCGACCACGAGCACCGCGTGCTCGATGCCAACCCGCAGATGCTGGCGATGCTGGGTTTCAGCCGCGACGAGCTGCTGCAACTGCCCGCGCGCGCACTGGTGGCCGACGCCGAGCGCCACCGTGTCGGCGACGTGGTGGCTCGGGTGATGTCCGGCCAGCCGCACCTGGCTGAATGGGAGTTTCTGCGCAAGGACGGCAGCCGATTTTTCGCCGAGGCCAGTGCGCGCCTGCTGGACGACCAGCGCTTCATCGCCGTGGTGCGCGACATCACCTCGCGCCGTGAATCGGAGAAGGCGCTGCTGACCTATCAACTCGAACTGTCCGAGCTGACTCATCGACTGCTGGCGCAGGAGAAGACGACGACGCAGCGTGTTGCACAGGCCCTGCACGACCACCTGGGACAGACGCTCGCCGTGGCCCGTTTGAACCTCGATGCCTGCATGTCGATCCACGGGGCGGTCATGCCCGAAGCGTTGAAGGATCAGGGCAGACAGGTGGCGATGCTGCTCGACCAGGCGGTGCGCGAGGTGCGCCAGGTGCTGGTCGACCTGCGCCCGCCGCTACTCGAAGATCGCGGCCTCACGGCCGCGCTCGACAACGAGATCGGCGCGCGCGCCGTCGCTGGGGGCAGCGCCGACGTGCTGCTCGAAGTGGCCGACGACGCGTCGGGCCGACGCTGGCCGTCCGACGTTGAGTACGGCGCGTTCATGGTCGCCCGCGAAGCGATCGCCAATGCCAGGCAGCATGCCGGCGCGTCGCTGATCCGGGTGCTGCTCGGCGGCGATGATGCTTCGCTTACCCTCGAGGTGATCGACGACGGAGCAGGTATCCCGGCGCCGCTGATCCATGGCCGGCCGGGCCACCTGGGTATCGTCGGGATGCGCGAGCGCGCGATCGCGATCGGCGCTCGCTTCGCCGTTGACGAGGGGCCTGCCGGCGGCACCTGTGTGACGCTGCGCTGGCAGGCACGCCGGTCATGACCGCTACTGTTTACCTGGTCGATGACCACGCGATGCTGCGGGACGGCTTGCGTGCCGTGCTTCAGGCTGCCGGGCACCGCGTCGTCGGTGAGTCGGCCGATCCGACCCAGGCCCTCGCGGAGATCCAGCGACTGGCACCGGCCGTGGTATTGCTCGACCTGCAACTGGGCCAGCGTTCAGGCTTCGAGCTGCTGACGGAAATGCAGCGCCGCCGGTTGACGACACGCACCATCGTGTTGACGATGTCGGCACAGCCGCGCCATGTCGCCGAAGCGCTGCGCCTGGGCGCCTCGGGATATGTGTTGAAAGGCGCCTCGGCGGCCGAACTGATGGGCGCTGTCGACAGCGTGCTGCAGGGTCGGCGCTACCTGGGTGGCGATGTCGCCGATCTCGCGGTGCTGGGGCTGACGGCGCGCGACGGCGACTCGGCTCTCGATTCCCTGTCGGCCCGCGAGCGCCAGGTCGTCGCGATGGTGGTGCGCGGCCGTTCGAGCTCCGAGATTGCTGCGGTGCTGCACTTGTCGCCCAAGACTGTCGATTCCTACCGCAGCCGGCTGATGGCCAAGCTCGGCGTGGCCGACGTGCCGGCGCTGGTGCGCTTCGCAGTTCGTGCCGGCTTGATCGACGCCGAGGAGCGATAACCCGACAGGCGCAAACCGCACGAACGCCCGCCAGAGCGCGTCCAGGACTCCCCGCAGACCAGGTCTCGGCCGCTGCCTAAAGTTCACGACACCGGCAATGCGACCCGGCGCCCGTGGGGCGCGGCACCCGGCAGGACTAGCGCGTGCCACCCTCTGTGCAAAATAATTCCGGCGCCATGCATGTACCGGACTCCGGCGCCCCCGCTGCGCTGAGGATCCAGTTGCTGGTCGCACCCGGCGCAAGGCGCGAACAGCTGCTTCAGTTGATCGGACGCCTCGCGCCGGCCAGTCGGATCGAGACCGCCGGCAGCGCGCTGGAGGCGATGCGGCAACTGGTCCGCGCCTGCGCTGACGTTCTGATCCTGGACCATGCGATGGACGGTATCGCAGGGCAGTCTTTGATGCGGCACCTGGCGCGCGCCACCCCGTCGCTGCTGGTGCTGGCGTTCGACGACGTTGTCAGACCTCTGGCAGACCCAGCCTGCGACGTGTGGCCCTGGAGCCAGGCTGAAGTGGCATTCCAGCGGGCGCTCGAACGGCGATTCGAACGCGGCGCGCAGCGCCCTTGAAAGGTACCGAAAGTGATTACCGCCCCCCTGCCCACCAATGAAAAGGAGCGCTTGCTGGCGCTTGCGGCGCTGAATGTGCTCGACACGCCGGCCGACCTCGTCCTCGATGGCCTGGTGCGCAGCGCCGCGGCGATGATCGGCTGCCCGATCTCGCTGGTCAGCCTGGTCGATGTGCATCGGCAATGGTTCAAGGCCTGTGTCGGGCTGGATGCGACCGAGACGCCGCGCGAGACGGCCTTCTGCGCCCACACCATTCTCGGCAGCGAACTTTTCGAGGTCTCCGATGCGACCCTGGACCCGCGCTTTGCCGACAATCCCCTGGTCACTGGCGCGCCGCATCTGCGCTTTTATGCCGGCGTACCACTGGATGTCGATGGGCACAAGGTCGGCACCCTGTGCGTGATCGACCGGCAGCCGCGCCGGCTCAGTGCATTGCAGCGCGAGTTGCTGCGTGACCTGGCGCGCGCGGTGGAGCAGTGGATGTTGAGCTGGCGTCGGCACAACGAGTTGCGCGCGGCCGAGGGCTACCGCCGCAACCTGTTCGAGCAACTCGGCGACGGCGTGCTGCTGCTTGACCGCGCGCACCGCGTCCGCGACGCCAACCCGCAGGCGCTGGCGATGCTCGGCTATGGTCGCGACGAGCTGCTGCGCCTGCGACTGCATGATGTGTTGGCCGAACAT
This sequence comes from Betaproteobacteria bacterium, assembly GCA_031371275.1. Lineage (GTDB taxonomy): Bacteria > Pseudomonadota > Gammaproteobacteria > Burkholderiales > Burkholderiaceae_C > Rubrivivax. Next base: position 10,308 of record JANMJI010000342.1, on the reverse strand, counting down.
GAACACCACCGGCTCGAACTCGAAGTGCCGGCCTTGATGGTCGGCGAATCGCACCTTGCCGAATGGGTGCATCGGCGCCGCGACGGCAGGCACTTTCCGGTCGAGGTCAGGGCTCGGCCGCTGGACGGCCAACGCTACCTCGCGGTGCTGCGCGACATCACTCAGCGCCACGCGCAGGATCAGCAACTGCGCCAGCTATCGCTGGCCGTGGAGCAGAGCGCCGAGAGCATCATCATCACCGACCTCACGGCCACGATCGAGTATGTCAATGCTGCGGCCGCAGCCAGCTCGGGCTATACCTGCGCCGAGATGATCGGCCGCAACTCACGCATCCTGCAGTCCGGCAACACGCCGTCGGCCACCTACCGCGCGCTGCGCACCAGCCTGGCTGCGGAACGGCCCTGGAAAGGCCTGCTGTTCAATCGGCGGCAGGACGGCAGCGAGTACGTCGCGTTCAGCAAGATCACGCCAATTCGCATGCCGCATGGGCGGGTCACCCACTACCTGACCCTGATGGAGGACGTAACCGAGAAGCAGCGCATGGGCGAAGAGCTGGATCGGCATCGCCACCACCTGGAGGAGCTGGTGGCGGAGCGCACCGCCGAGCTGAGCCTTGCCGTGCGCGCCGCCGAGGCGGCCAATCAGGCCAAGAGCGCGTTCCTGGCGACCATGAGCCACGAGATCCGCACGCCGATGAACGGCGTGCTGGGCATCGTCGATGTGCTGCGCCAGTCGAGCCTAACGCCCTACCAAGCCGACCTGGCCGATACCATCCGCGAGTCGGCATTCGCGCTGTTGGGCATCATCGACGACATCCTCGATTTCTCCAAGATCGAGGCCGGCCGCATGGTGCTCGAATCCGCACCCTTGGCGTTGTTGGGCCTGGTCGAAAGCGTGTCCGACGGGCTGCGACCGGTGGCCACCAGCCGTGGCGTCGGCCTTCACGTGTTTGTCGACCCAAGCTTGCCCGACTGGATCAGCGGTGACGCGGTGCGGCTGCGCCAAATCCTGAACAACCTGCTGGGCAACGCAATCAAGTTCTCTGCCGGCCTGGCGTGGCCTGGGCAGGTGCGGCTGCGCGTTGAAGCCGACACCCCCGGGACCATGCGCCTGCGGGTCAGTGACAACGGCATCGGCATGGCGCCCGAGGCGCAGGCTCGGATTTTCCTGCCCTTCATGCAGGCCGAAGGCTCGACCACCCGGCGCTATGGCGGCACCGGGCTCGGGCTGTCGATCTGCCGCCGGCTGGTGGCACTGTTCGGTGGCGAGATCGGGGTGACCAGTGTGCCGGGCGAAGGCGCCACCTTTAGCGTCACGCTGCCGCTGCTGGCCCACACCGCGGAGTCAGACAGCGCGACGGCGCTTCCGACCTGGCAGGACCTGGCAGGGCTGGACTGCCATGTCGCGCTGCGTGACGCGACACTGGCGAGCGACTGGTGCGCCTACCTCGCAGCCGCGGGTGCAAGCACGCAAATCTGGCCCAACCTTGACGCGCTACAGCAGGCGCTGGCTGTGCGTGCCGGCACGCGGCCGGTGGCCATCGTCGACACAGACAGCGACGATGCGACGATGGCCCTGCTACAGGCCGGTGCGGTCGACCAGCCGTTGGCGCTGGTGCGCATCGGCCGCGGCCAGCGGCGCAGCGCGCGGCTGGTCGGCCCCGGACAGGTGTCGCTGGACGCCGACGCGATGCACCGCACCGCGTTGCTGCACGCAGTGGCGCTGGCGGTCGGCCGTGCCGCGTCGGCGCCGGACGAAGTTGCCGCCGGCCTGCCGATCGGCATGCTGACACCGCCCAGCGTGGAAGAAGCCGCGGCGCAGGGCCGGTTGGTGCTGGTGGCCGAGGACAACGAAATCAACCAAAAGGTGATCCGCCGCCAACTCGCGTTGCTGGGCCTGGCCGTCGAGGTGGCCGACGACGGGCTCGACGCATTGGCGCGCTGGCGCCGCGGCCGCCTGCAACGCTACGGCCTGCTGCTGACCGACCTGCACATGCCCGGTATGGACGGCTACGGGCTCTCCGCGACCCTGCGCAGCGAGGAGGCACCCGGCGAGCGCCTGCCGATCATTGCGCTCACGGCCAATGCTTTGCTCGGCGAGGCCGAGCGCTGCCGCGCGGCCGGCATGGATGACTACCTCAGCAAGCCGGTGCAGTTGGAGCAGCTCAGTGCGGCGCTGGCGCGCTGGCTTCCGGCCGCGTCGGCCGCATCCACAGCACCGACAGGGGCGCTGATCGCAGGATTTGCCGAGCCCGCCGAAGACGCGCCGCTGCCGGTGCTCGACACAGCGGTACTGGCGCTGTTGATTGGTGACGACCCGGCGCTGCTGGCCGAGTTTCAGCATGATTTCGACGTCTCGGCGCGTGCGACGGCCGAAGCGCTGCGCGCCGTCGTGGCGCAGGCCGATTGGGCGGCGGCAGGGGCGGTGGCGCACCGGCTGAAGTCGTCGTCACGCTCGGTCGGGGCGCTCGCGCTCGGCGCCTGCTGCGAAAAGCTCGAGCGCGCCGGCGCGGTCGGCGACGGCGCGGCGGTCAACACGCAACTTGGCAGCTTCGAGCGCGCGCTCGCAGCGGTGCTGGTGCGGCTGGGCGCATGCCGCGCCGCGGGTATCACGCCACCTGTCGTCGCCAACGCGGCGGCGGGGGTGATGCTGGTTGATGACGACCCGTTCCAGCTCCAGATGTTGCAGCACCAGCTGACCGCCATCGGCGTTGCGCCGGTGCTGGCCTGCGGGTCCGGCGCGCTGGCGCTCGAATGGCTACGAGGTCGTGACACATCGGCGCTGCTGCTGCTGCTGGACCTCAACATGCCTGGCATGGATGGCGTGGAGTTCCTGCGCCACCTTGCCGAACGCCGATACGCCGGCGCGCTGGTACTGGTCAGCGGCACCGATACGCGGGTGCTCGAGACGGCCACCAGGCTGGCCGCTGCACACCAGCTTGCGGTACTGAGCCACCTGCCCAAGCCGGTGCCTTCGGAGGCCTTGCGCGCGCTGGTCGAGCGCTGGCGCACCGTCACCCCGGAGCCGTTGCAGCGCAGCGGCCGAGCCTGCGCTGCGACGGAGATCGAGCGGGCCATCGGTGCCGGCCAGCTCACGCTGCACTACCAGCCCAAGGTCGCGCTGGCCGACGGCGCGCTGGTCGGTGTCGAGGCGCTGGTGCGCTGGCAGCATCCGGCGCACGGCCTGATCCACCCCAACAGCTTTGTCGAAGTCGCCGAGACCCACGGCCTGATCGACGGGCTGACACGGGCCGTGCTGTCGCAAGCACTGGCCCAGGCGCGGCGTTGGCGCGATGCCGGGTTGGTACTGCGTGTGGCGGTCAATATCTCGATGAACAGCCTCGAGCGCCTGGACTTCCCGGAGTTCGTGCTCGAAGAGGCGGCGCGCCACGGCGTGCCGCCGTCCGACGTGCTGCTGGAGGTGACCGAGTCGCGCCTGCTGCGCGACCTGCGCTCGCCGATGGACATCCTGACACGGCTGCGTCTGAAAAACATCGGGCTGTCGATCGACGATTTCGGCACCGGGCATTCGTCGCTGGCGCAGTTGCGCGACATCCCGTTCGACGAGTTGAAGATCGACCGCGGTTTCGTGCACGGCAGCGGTGAACACGCCACGCAGCGCGCGATTTTCGCTGCCAGCCTGGACATGGCGCATCAACTCGGCATGACGGCGGTGGCCGAGGGCGTGGAGGACCGCGCCGACTGGGACTTCGTGCGCGCCGCCGGCTGCGACGTGGCGCAGGGCTTCTTCATCGCCAAACCGATGCCGGCCAACGCACTGCCGCAGTGGGCCGTGCAGTGGCGGCAGCGCTTCGAGGCACTGTGATGGCGGCAGCAGGTGGCCGCATCCTCGTCGCCACCGATGTCGGCAGCGATGCCGAGCTGGTGCGCCGGCTGCTGCGCGACGAGTTCGTGCAAGTCGAAACCTGCGTCGAGCCTGAGCACTTCGCCGCTGATTTCGAGCGCCATCGGCCCCAGGTGCTGGTGCTGGCCTTCAAAACGCTGGAGGCCGCCGAGCGCTGCTACCTCGGGCTCTACCGCCACAGCAGCCTGGTCAACGCGCTGCCGCACCGCACGGTGTTGTTGTGCGACAAGGACAACGTGCGCCCTGCCTACGAACTGTGCCGAAAGCAATACTTCGACGACTACGTGCTGTTCTGGCCGATGGTGCACGACGCGCCGCGGCTGCCCATGGCGGTGCGCCTGGCGCTGCGCGTACTCGACAGCACGGTGGCCGCGGCAGCGCTGGCGCAGCTGGCCGCGCAGGCACGGCGCATCGCCGAGCTGGAGTCGCTGCTTGAGCGCCAGCTCGCGCTCGGCCGGGCCCATGCCGAGCAGGCACAGCACTCGGTGCAGCAGGCGCAGGCCCAGGTCGGCGCCGCGCTCGACGACTTCTCGCTGCGCATCCTGACGACCGGCCTGGACGAGGCGGTCTTGGTGCGCAACCCCGCGCGCGTGCAGCAGGAGATCGGGCGCCTGAACAGTGACGCGATGCAGCCGTCGTTGCGCCAGGCGGCCCAGGCGGTGCAGCCGATGCAACAGTGGATCGCTGCGCTGACGACCGAAGTCGCCGCTCCGTTGCAGGCGGCGCGTGCATTGGCCGAACAGGCCAAGCGGCTGCGCCCGCTGCTGCTGGTGGTCGACGACGACGAGTTCCTGCGCAAGCTGCTGTCGCATGTGCTCGGCGCGGCGAACTACGACGTCGAGGCCGTCGCCAGCGCGACCGAGGCAATGGGCCTGCTGCGGTCGCGGCGGCCCGACCTGATCCTGATGGACGTTCATCTGCCCGACATCGACGGCATCGAGGTCACGCGGCGGCTGAAGGCGCTCGAACCCTACGCCAGCATCCCGGTGGTCATGCTCACCGGGCAGAGCGAGAAGCAGGTCATCGTGGACAGCCTGGGTGCCGGTGCCGCCGACTTCGTCGTCAAACCCTTCGACCGCGACATCCTGCTGAAGAAGGTCGCCCGTTACCTGGGCGCGTAAGGGGCCGCTGAGGGGCCAATCGAGCAGAGATTACTGCTTGCACCACTTGCTGATCCTGCTCGGCTGGCTGCTGAGCGCCCCGCTACGGGCCGATCCCGGTCAGCTCGATCGCGTGCTGGCGGCCAAGAGCTGCGGGTGTGCATCTGGCCCGACTACTGCGGCATTTCCTGTCGCAACCCCCAAGACGCAGCACCTGACAGACCTGGACGTCGACGTGGCCCAGGCCCTGGCCAAGGATCCGTAAACGGGTTGGCCTGGGTGCGTTGGCGCGTTCTGTGGTGCCACGCCAAGTGTGTGTGGCGAACAGCGCGGCAGCGGCCTGGGTGCGCGTGCGGCAGGGGCTGTGCAGGTGTCGGGCGACGCGCACCGGCTGACTATGCTGCTGAGGGAGCTGCCGTTTTGCAGCGACGCATTGCGAACGCCAGCGCGTGCAGCGCGGCGCGTAACGGCGCGGTCACCGGCGCGGTCACCGATTCGCAATCGATGCTGCGTCATGTCCGCTTGTGGACTGCGATCGCGTCTGCCTGACCAAGGACAGCGGCCGCCGAAGACTGACAGCGCTGCCCGCGTTTCCAAACCACGGAGCAAATCACGGAGCCCACCATGCCCAAGCACTTTCATGACACGAAAGCCAGTTCAATGGCTCTGGCCGCCGCCACTGCGCTCAGCGTTGCCACGCCGGTGTACGCAGCCGCCAGCTTGCGCGCCATCAGCCAGGCCAGCGTCACGGCCACGACATTGCCCGCCGACGCTGACCACAACGTGCAGCAAGACGCCAGCGTTGCGTCCTTGCCGCTGATGGTCAGCAGCCAGTCGGTGCGTGCCGCCGGCAACGCCAACGCCAGCGCCGTCGCCGGTTACGGGCTGTTGGGCGTGGTCGTCAACAACGGTGTCAACAACGCCTTGTTTCCGCCGGCCGGCGGTGCCTCGCAGGCCAACGGCAATAGCTGGGCCTACGCTTCGTTTCAGGATGTGCTGACCTTCAACGCGCCGGGCTTGACCGGGCAGCGCGGCACGCTTTTCGTGCCCTGGACCAGCGCATCCATCGGCGCCAGCTCGGGTTTGGCCAGCGCCCAACCCTCAATGACCAGCAGCGCCGGCGTGACCTGGCAACTGGGCCTTGGTGTCAGCACGCTGGCCTATCCGACCACCACCTTGACCTCCATCTCGGCGTTTGGTGAATCACAGTCTTACCAGCTCGACACCACCATCGTCACGTCCACCAGCCACAGGCTGGCCAGCGACCTGACGGTGCTGGTGCAAGACAGCTACAGCACCACCTCGGGCCTGGTGCCGGCGTTGTGGAGCGAGATTTCGATCCTGTTCGGCGTACCGCTCGCCATCTCCGCCAGCATGCAGGCCGAGGCCCTCAGCCGGGCAAGCAATTTCGGCATCGCGACCAACGACCCACCTACATCCAAACCCGCAGCGCCGAGGCCGGGGTCCACCTGGGCCGCATGGTGCGCTGGGGCGGCATTGCCCAGGTGCTCAACTTCCGGGGCCAGCCGGTGACGGGCTGGTCGGTGAGTGCCGAAACGGGCACCGACTACCGCTTTGCGGTGGCGACCGTCGCCGAGCCTGCCAGCGGCCTGTGCATGGCCACCGAACTGCTGGGCGTGGCGCTGGCCTGGCGCAAACGGCGTGCGGCGCCAGCGGCCGCGGCGTAGCGCTGCACTGGCGCTGCACCAGCGCTGCCCTAGCAGGCCAGCACGCGCCGCGCGCGGTGCAGGCGCACAAACAGGTTTTGTTCGCTGATGGCCAGCGTGCGGCACACGTCTTCGGTGCTTTCGTCGCGCAGCAGCCGCAACTCAACCACGCTGCGCAGGGTTTCGGGCAGGGCCTGGATGCGGGCCAGCGTCTGCGCCAGGCGTTGGCGTTGTTCGGCCACTTCGGCCGGGCCCGGCTGCGGGCACTGCAGTTCCCAGCAGTCGGCTTCGCCGTCGGCGTTTTCGCCGCCGCAATCCAGGCTGTCGTGGCCGCTGCGCTGGCGCACCAGGTCGACGATCTTGTGCTTCAGTATCGCCACCAGCCAGCTGCGCAATGCAGAACGCCCGCCAAACACCGCGCGGCCGGTGGCCACGGCCTCGAACACGTCGTGCACCAGGTCTTCGGCCAGCGCCGGGTCCAGCAAACGGCGGCGCGCAAAGCTCACCAGATAGCCGCGGTGCGGTGCCATCTCGGCCCAGCCGACGTGGCACATCGAGGCAGCCTGAGCGGGGTTGGGTGGGGCCGGGTGCGGGGCGGTGTGCAAGGCGGTTTGCATGGTGGGCTTTCGGTGTGCAGCGAATGCCTGAACTGTGCAAGCCGTGCATCGCGGCCTTCTCACCGAAGATCACATTCAGATCACATCGGTGTCAGGCTTGGATGTAAGAAGCGCTGCCGCGCGGCGACACTCCAACCCATGCCCAGCATCCTTGTCGCCGAAGACCAAGCCGACATCCGCGACCTGATCGTGCTCAACCTGCAGCAGGCCGGCTACACCGTGCTGGCCGTGGCCGATGGCCAGGCCGCGCTGGACAGCCAGGCCGAACGCGCCAGCGACCTGCTGATTCTTGATTTGATGATGCCGCGCCTGGACGGCCTGGAAGTGTGCAAGGCGCTGCGCAGCCGTGGCCGCGCCACGCCGATCCTGATGCTGACTGCCAAGAGCACCGAGCTTGACCGCGTGCTGGGGCTGGAATTGGGCGCCGACGACTACCTGACCAAGCCGTTTTCGATGGCCGAGTTGCTGGCCCGCGTGAAGGCGCTGCTGCGCCGCGCCGCGCTGTTGCGCGCTGCGCAGGCGCCGGGCGCGGCCGTGGGCATGGTGCGCAACGGCGAGCTGGAAATCGTGCCAGGCCGGCGCGAGGTGCGCATCGCCGACCGCGTCCAGCCGCTGGAATTCACGGCGCTGGAATTTGATTTGCTGCTGCACTTCGCCAGCCATCCCGGCCAGGTGTTTGCACGCGCGCAGTTGCTGGATGCGGTGTGGGGTTACACGCACGAAGGCTACGAACACACCGTCACCACCCACATCAACCGCCTGCGTGCGAAGCTGGAACAAGACCCGATGCAGCCGAAGTTCATCCTCACCGTCAGAGGCGCCGGCTACAAGTTCAGAGATGCGCCGCAATGACGGTTCGTTTCCGCCTGGCGCTGACGGTTTTCCTCACTGGCCTGGCCACCGCCATCGGTGTCTTGGCCGCGGTGGCGCTGGCCTTCCAGCGCTTCGAACACGAAAGCACCTGGCTGCGCGGTGATGCGTTTTTGGCGCGTGTGCTGGCCCAGCACAACGACCTGCTGGAACAGCAGCAAAAAGATCCGGTGGCCTTTGAAGGCTTCTTGCGCAGCCTGCTGCTGTACGAGCCCGACAGCCAGCTTTACCTGCTGAACGCCCGCGGCGTGGTGCTGGCCAGCACCGGGCAGATGCAACTGGCGCCAGGCTTCAAGGTGTCGCTGCCGCCGGTGCGCCAGGCCGCGGCTGCTGCCGGCAGTGCCGACGGCCGCGCCGCCTACGTGATGGGCGACGACCCCGAATACATGGACGCCGACGCCGTGGTGGCGGCCCGCGTGCTGCAACGCTGGGCGATACGTCCGGCAACCCAAGCCGATGGCTTTTTGTATCTGGTGTGCCGCAAGCCCGGCCTGCGGGCGCCGCGCGCGGCCTTGTTGCGCACCAGCCTGGCATCGCCGGCGCTGGTGCCTGTACTGGCGCCGGTGCTGACGGTGATCCTGTTGACCACCGCACTGGCGGCCTGGATCATCGTTGCCGTGACACGCCCACTGCGGGTGCTGAGCGACGAAGTGGCGATGGCCGCACGCGAAGGCTTCAGCATGACGGCCGGCGTGCCCGCTGCCGCGCCCAGCCGCGGCGCGCCCGACGAGTTCAGCCGCCTGCGCGGCGGCTTTCACACGCTGCTGGCCACGCTGCGCCTGCAGTGGGACGAGTTGAGCAAGCTCGACCGCTTTCGCCGCGAGAGCGTGTCCAACCTCAGTCACGACCTGCGCAGCCCGCTCACCGCCACCGTGGCCTGTCTGGAAACGCTGGAGGGCCGCTGGCAGGGCGACCCTCAGCGCAGCGAAGACAGCCGGCTGGTCGAAGTGGCCTTGCGCAACACCCGCAACGCCGCCGCCATGGTGCGTTCCCTGGGCGACCTGGCCTTGCTCGACGAGCCCGAGTTCCAGCTCCACCCGATGCGGCTGGACCTGGGCGAGGTGCTGGACGACATCGCGCTGCGTTTTGCCGCACGCGCCGCCCAGCAAGGCGTGGCGCTGGCCTTCAGGCAGCTGGGCAGTGCGCCGCCGGTGGCCGAGGTCGACGTCGAGTTGTTCGAGCGTGCGGTGGCCAACCTGCTGGACAACGCGCTGAAGTTCACGCCCGCCGGCCGCGCCATCACGCTAACGGCGCAAAAGCACGGTGACTGGGTGCAGGTGGCGGTGGCCGACCAAGGCCCCGGCATTGCCGCAGCCGACCTGCCGCATTTGTTCGATCGCCTGTACCAGGCGCGCAGCAGCGTGGCCCCGGCGACCAGCGAAGAAGGCAAGGGCCTGGGGCTGGCCATCGTCAAGCGCATCGTCGAGCTGCACCACGGTACGGTGACGGTGGACAGCGCACCGGGCCGTGGCACGACGGTGACGATGGTGCTGAAGGCGGCTTGAGTGTTGAATGAGCGCGGCATGAGCGCGGCACCAGCGCGGCACCAGCGCGGCATCAGCGCGGCCTGAACACCGCCGCGCGTGAAGATGCGCAAAGCCGCGGGTTTGCACGCCAGCGCTGTCAACATGGGCGCTGTTTGGCCGTTGCCAGATCAGGCGCTGGCCACCGCCGCGCCGCCCACCTCCACCTTGTTCAAGGACAGCCCACCATGAAGCCCATCACCGTCATCGCCAGCCTGGCCTTGGGTATCGCCAGCACCTGGGCGCCGGCCCGCGCCGCCGAGACTGCCCCGGCCGCTGCTGGCCCGGTTGCAGAGGCCTGCAAGAAAGACATGGAAACGCTGTGCCCCGGCGTGCAACCCGGCGACGGCCGCGTGGCGGCGTGCATGAAGGAACATCGCCGCAAGCTCAGCGACGGCTGCAAGGCGGCGCTGAAAGCACAGCGTGGCGCCGCCAAGGGCGCCAAGCCGTCGGCCTAAGGCGCCAGGGTGACCTGATCGGCCGAGGCCGCCAGAGCGGCGGTACCCCGCCGCGGCAGCGTGGCGGCTTGCTCGCCGATGTCCCAGTACAGCCCGGCCATCAGCGCCAGCGCTTCGCGTACCACCGGCACCAGCAGGTGTTCGTCGGGCGCGTGCTGGCTGCACGCCGGGTAGCTGTGCGGCACCCACACGGTGGCCAGGCCCAGGAT
>JANMJI010000316.1:0-1908 GCA_031371275.1 Betaproteobacteria bacterium | reverse complement strand
CCTAAGCCGGCAGAGCCGGAACCAAACAAGTAATACGATGGTCGCCGAAGCAATTGCTGGGTGATCGACCATGGCTGTGACGGCATTGACTGAGCGCTATGCGCCCAACCTGCACGGCGTGTTGTCGTGCTACGACCGCATCATCGTGACCGGCACGCTGCCGGGGGCGTGTTACGCGGGCGGGATGACGAGTTTTTTGTACTCGCGCGGCATCCGAATATTCGACTACCCGAAGTTTGCCGAGCCCTTGCGTGACCGCATCCGTGAGCGTGCGCAAGAGGTCTGCGCCGCCAACGGTGTGAGCATCGAGCACGTCAACAAGAGCCACATTCGCAAGGAGGACCTGGTGGCCCGTGTGCTGGCTGTGCGGGGTCGCGCGCCGGGTCTCGTTCACGTCATCTCGGCCATGGAGAGTTGCCCCAGCTACAAGCCCTGGCTGGACAAGAGCAACGGCCACGTCTTCCTGCGCGGGGACACGGGGAAGTGCCTGCACTACTACTTCTACTTCATCGACGAGGAGTTCGGCCTGTGCTACCTGCGCGTGCCGACCTGGGCACCGTTCGGCTTGCAGTTCTACTGCAACGGCCACAGCGAACTGGCGTGTTCGCTGCGGCGCGAGGGTATCGAATTCGTGCAAGAGGACAACGCCTTCCTGCGCGTGGCAGACCTGGCTCGCGCGCAAGCGCTGGCCGACGCATTCAACCCCGAGCAATTGCACCGGCGTCTGACGCGCTATGCGCACTGGCTGTGTCCGGTGGCCGACGTGTTCGCCCAGGACGACTGGCACTGGAGCATTCGCCAAGCCGAATACTCCACCGACCTGATGTTTCGCAGCGAGCACATCCTCGTACCGCTTTACGACGCCGTCTCGCGTCAGGCGGTGCTGGCCGCCGATGCGCCGCGCGTGGCGAGCTTCCTGGGCAAGAAAGTCACGCCTGCGCTGGCGCAGGAGATCGGCTCGCGGCTGTCCACACGCATCGAGGGCCGCTGCATCAAGCACTACATGGGCGCGGCCGGCGTGAAGGTCTACGACAAGTTCTCCCGCGTGCTGCGCGTGGAGACCACGGTCAACGACGTGAGCTTTTTCAAGCACCACCGCAGGGTGGAACACAAGGGCGCAGCCGCCACGCGCGAGCTGGCGCCGGTGAAGAAGTCGATCTACAGCCTGATCGACCTGCGCGAGATTTTGCTGGGCTGCAACCAGCGCTACCTGGCGTTCCTGTCCAGCCTGGATGACCCCAGCGCTGGAGAGCGCGATCTGCAGCGGCTGAGCCAGCCGCGTGTGGGCACAGAGCCCTCGGTCAAGGGGCTGAACTTCTTCAGTACAGGCGACCAGACGTTGCTGCGAACGCTGCAGCATGGCGAGTTCAACATCCACGGCTGGCGCCGCGCCGATCTTGTAGCTCGACTGCAGGTGACCCCGTCGGCCATGACGCGCCAACTCAGACGCCTTCGCTCGCTCGGACTGATCAAAAAGGTCACGCATACCTATCGCTACTACTTGACGCGACTCGGCCGCGCCGCCATCGCCGCAGCCTGCTCCCTCACTCGATTCAACATCGTTCCTGCTATGGCCGCTGCGCATTGAAGTCTTTGCAAGAAAGGTCAAAACTCATCCGTCTAGAGACTAAAACCTGATCGACAGCCCGGTGGTGAATTGCAGGTCGGGTGCCTGTCGGGTGAGACCGCGCGACAGCGCGACATCGATCTGCGCCGAGTTGTTCAGCAAGTATGCCGCACCCATGTCGAAGGTCGCCACCGAACCGCCGTTGCGCGTCGATGCGATCTGCTGGCCGGCCAGCTCGACGAATGTGCGCAACGCCTGCGTCCACGGCTTGGCGACGGTCAGCGCCAGGATGCCGGTGGCGAATCGCCCACCTTCGTTGTTTTTGTCGATGACAACGCCGC
>JANMJI010000288.1:0-20485 GCA_031371275.1 Betaproteobacteria bacterium | reverse complement strand
TAGAGCGAGGAAGGTCCACGACGAATCGATGTCATGCTGGTAACCAATCCGCGGATATGAGTCTGATTCATCGTCGCAGCTTCGCCCGGCTCGCATCACCTGATCGATCTTGTATGACCAGCAAATACCAAGCTTGATTGACAAACGCGACCATATGAGGCGCGAACCGCAGCAATGCCTCGTGGCATTGCGAGGATTTGCAACGACGCCAGGGCGGCAAAGACGCGGTTTTATGTGCTGCATAGCGTCGAGCGCTGCACTAGACTGCACTGCAATCGCGGCGCGCACCACGGCCTTGCTTCAACGCCTCGCCTCGCCTCGCCTCGCCGCCTTCGCGCTCTCGCCTCACCGCCTCCGCCTTCGCGTCATCGCCTTCGCCTCACTGCCTCTGCCATTGGACGCCGCACCGCTCCTGCCCATTGCCGGCTTGCCCATTGCGCAGGCCGCCGCTGCGGTGCCCGCCTTGCAGCTTGAGCGTGCCTTGCAGTTGCTGGGCCAATCAGGCCAGGCGCTGCCCGAAGGTGACCCGGGCAGCCCGGTCTGGCTGCAGGCGCTGGTCGATGCGTTGGTTGATCTTTCCAGCCGTGACGCCCTTACCGGCCTGGCCAACCGCCGCGCCTTCGAGCTGGCACTGGCGCGCGAAATAGACCGCGTCGCCCGCAGCGGCGAGCCCGCCTTGCTGCTGGCTTTGGACATCGACCACTTCAAGCGCGTCAACGACACCTGGGGCCACGCCGCCGGCGACCAGGTGCTGCGCGCCGTGGCCAATGCCTTGATAGACAGCGTGCGCCCGATGGACCTGGTGGCCCGTGTGGGTGGCGAGGAATTCGCCATCATCTTGCCCAACTGCGCCAGCGCTTTTGGTGAAACGGTGGCCGAACGCGTGCGCCGGCGGGTCGAGCGCATGCCGGTGCCGGTGGCGCTGGGGCAGCAAATTTCCTGCACTGTCAGCATCGGCGGCGCGTTTGCGCCGCAGTGGGTGCGTTCCACCGCTTCTTTGTGGGTGGAACGCGCCGACCAGCAGCTATACGGCGCCAAGGCGCAGGGCCGCAACCTGGTGCGGCTGGAACCCACGGCGATGTCGGTGGTCAGCAATGAAGAGCGGCGCTTGCTCTTCGAGACGTTTCAGTTCCAGGATCACGAATGAGCAACGAGGGTCTCCCGAGTGCGAATGCCCGCTTGGCCGGGGTGAGCCCGGACATGGCCTGCCCCTGCGGGCAGGCCGTGCCTGGCGAACGCCTGGCCGGTCTCGGGCCAGGCCGACGCGCAGCGTCTAGGGTGCACCAATGACGATCACCGCCATCACGAGTGGCAAAGGGGGGGTCGGCAAGACCTTCGTCTCGGCCAACCTGGCCGCCGCACTGGCGCGCAATGGCCGCCGTGTGCTGGTGCTGGACGCCGACCTGGGCCTGGCCAATCTGGACGTGCTGCTGAACCTGTTCCCCAAGATCACGCTGCACGATGTCTTCACCGGCAAGAGCACGCTGGCAGAAGCTGTGCTGCCCGTGCCCGGCGGCTTTTCTGTGCTGCTGGCAGGCTCAGGCATGGTCGAGTATTCGCGCATGACGCCGGAAATCCGCGACCAGTTGCAGCAGGTCATCAAAGAGGTCGAACCGCGCTTTGACCATGTGCTGCTGGACACCGGCGCGGGCATCTCCGATGTCGTGCTGTACACCGTCAGCCTGGCGGGCGAAGTGATGGTGGTGGTGACGCCCGAGCCGACATCGCTGACCGACGCTTACGCCACCATCAAGGTGCTGGCGCAAACGCAAGGCCGGCGGCGCTTCAACCTGGTCATCAACCAGACGCGCAAGCTCGGTGAAGGGCGCGCCGTGCGCCAGCAGTTGCAGCAGGTGGTGGACCGCTACGTCAACCCCGCGCTGGACGCCCCCGTGCGGCTGGAATTGCTGGGCGAAATACCCTCAGACCCCGCCGTGCGCGACTCTGTGCTGCGCCGCCAGTTGCTGGTGGAATTGCTGCCCGGCTGCCCGGCGGCGCTGGCCATTGGGGCGCTGGCGGTCAAGCTCATCGGCTGAAGGTGAAGGGCGCGCTGAAAGTGCAGACGGTGTCAGATGCCAGGCCTGCCGCTGCGCCCGCATCGCCCGCCACACCTAACAGTTGAACGTGGTGGCAGACTGACCTGCCGCCTAACCTGCCGCCTAACCCGCCAACAGCACGATCAAAGCCCCGGCGCCGCCCTGCGGCCCGCTGGCTTGCGCGAAGGCAATGACCTCGGCGCATTGGGCCAGCCAGCGCTGCGTTTTGCCCTTCAGCACAGGCTGGCGGCCCGGTGAGCCCAGGCCCTTGCCATGCACCACACGCACACAGCGGTGGCCGCGCTGGGCGGCGCTGCGCACAAAAGCCGCCAGTTGGTCGCGGGCTTCTTCGCGGCGCAGGCCGTGCAAGTCGATCTGCGCCTGTATCGACCAGTGGCCGCGCCGCAGCTTGGTGACCACGTCAGGCCCCACGCGTGCACGCCGAAAGCTCAGGCCGTCGTCGGTGAGCAGCAGCGTTTCCACGTCGACTTCATCAGACAACGCCTCGCGCAGCGCGGCTTGTTCGTCCAGCAGCCGTTGCCGCGGCTCTGGCGTGGGCGGCGCCAAGCTGGGCGGGGCCAGATTCGGGGTCGGCAGCGCCGTCACCGCGCCGACGGTGTCGGCAAACAAACGGCGCTGGCGTTCGGCCGTGGCACGCGCTGCACGTTCGCGCGCGGCGCGCTCGGCGGCTTCTTGCTGGCGGCGCTGCAGCAGTTCACGCAAGGCGCCGAGTTCGGCCAGTGAATTGGCCTTCACCGCGGCCACCGCATCATATCAACCCCCGTTCGGCCATCGATATGACCTGGCCCTGGCCGACGATCAGATGGTCCAGCACGCGCACGTCCACCAGCTTCAGCGCGGCTTGCATGGTGTGCGTCAAGAACTCGTCGGCGCGTGAAGGCTCGGCCACGCCCGAAGGGTGGTTGTGCGCCAGCACCACCGCACAGGCGTTCAGCGCGATGGCGCGGCGCACCACTTCACGCGGGTAGACGCTGGTCTGCGTCAGCGTGCCGCAGAACATTTCCTCAAGCTGCAGCAAGCGCTGTCGGACATCCAGAAACAGCACCGCAAACACCTCTTGCGGGCGGTTGCCCAGGTGCAGGCCGACGAAGTCTTTGACGCTGCTTGGGGTTTCAAACACCGGCCCGGCATGCAGGCCCTGGGCCAGCGCGCGGCGCGCCATTTCCATCACCGCCAGCAGTTCGGCGCGTTTGGCCGGGCCCAGGCCCTTGATGCCTTGCAGCGCTTGCGGTTCTGCATTCAACAGGCCGGCAAAACCCTGGCAATGGGCCAGCACATCGTCGGCCAGGCCGACCACGCCGCGGCCCTTGTAGCCGGTGCGCAGCAGCAGCGCCAGCAGTTCGCTGTCGGCCAGCGCCGCAGCGCCGCGGGCCAGCAGCTTTTCGCGCGGACGCTGGTCTGGCGGCAGGTGTTTCATGGGACCCTCTTAGAATCACGGCGAGTCTATTTGACCTGTCAACATCGCAAAGCGGCCCTCGTGAACCTCGTCCAACCCGGCTCGTTCCTGACCTTGCACTACCGCCTGGCCGGCCCCGATGGTGCTGACGTGGTGAACACCTTTGCCGACAAGCCGGCCACGCTGTCTTTGGGCACCGGGCAATTGGCGCCAGCCATCGAGGCCCGGCTGGTGGGCCTGGCCGAGGGTGCGCAGACCAGTTTTGATCTGCCCGCCGGCACCGCTTTCGGCCCGCGCAACCCCGACATGCTGCAGCGCGTGAAGCTGGCGTTGCTGCACGAGATGGGCGACCCGCAAGAACAATACGGCCTGGGCGACGTGGTCGAATTCCCCACCCCCGACGGCGGCGGTCGTTATGCCGGCGTGGTGCGCGAGGTCGGCCCCGACTGGCTGCTGTTCGACTTCAACCACCCGCTGGCCGGCCAGCCCGTGCGCTTTGAAATCAAGCTGCTGGGGGTCTTGTGATGATGGCCCTGCAAGCCGAAGTGCTGCTGGCCGAACCGCGCGGTTTCTGCGCCGGTGTTGACCGGGCGATAGAGATCGTCGAGCGTGCGCTCGTCAAGCAAGGCGCGCCGATTTACGTGCGCCACGAGATCGTCCACAACACTTACGTCGTCAACGACCTGAAGGCCAAGGGCGCCATCTTCATCGAAGACCTGGCCGACGTGCCGCCCGGCGCCACGCTGGTCTTCAGCGCCCACGGTGTCAGCCAGCAGGTGCGGGCCGAAGCGGCGCGGCGCGGCTTCCAGGTCTTCGACGCCACCTGCCCGCTGGTCACCAAGGTGCATGTGGAAGTGGCCAAGCTGGCCAAGGAAGGCTATGAATTCATCATGATCGGCCACAAGGGCCATCCTGAAGTCGAAGGCACGATGGGCCAGCTGACCACCGGCATTTACCTGGTTGAGGACACCCAGGACGTGCGGCATGTGCAGCCGCGCGGCGGCAAGCTGGCGGTGGTGACGCAAACCACCTTGAGCGTGGACGACGCGGCCCAGATACTGGCTGAGGTCAAGCGCTGCTTTCCGCATGTGCGTGAACCGAAAAAGCAAGACATCTGCTACGCCACGCAGAACCGCCAGGACGCCGTGAAAGTGCTCGCACCGGGGGTCGACGTGGTCATCGTGGTCGGCAGCCCCACCAGCAGCAACAGTAACCGCCTGCGTGAACTGGCACAACGCCTGGGCACCGACGCCTACATGGTCGAAGGCGCGCAAGACCTGCAAGTCGCGTGGTTTGAAGGCCGCCAGCGCGTCGGCCTGACGGCCGGTGCCAGCGCGCCCGACATCCTGGTGCAGCAGGTCATCGCGCGGCTGCGCGAACTGGGCGCCACCACCATCCGCAAGATGGACGGCGTGGTGGAAAACGTGCGCTTCCCGCTGCCACGCGGCCTGGGTGACCGCAGCATGAGCGAAGTGTCAGCGTCCCGATCCTGAACGCCGTGCTTGTGTACCCACACCAAGACGGCGCCCTGACAGGCGCCGTTTGCTTGTCGATTGAAGATTGTTAAGGAGTCACCATGCTCGACATCAACCTGCTGCGCCGCGACCTGCCTGGCGTGGTGGCGCAATTGCAGCGCCGCAAGAACCCGCAGCCCTTTCTGGACGTGGCCGGCTACAGCGCGCTGGAGGCTGAGCGTAAAACCATACAGACGCAGACCGAGCAACTGCAGGCGCGCCGCAATGCCTTGAGCAAGCAGATCGGCCAGCGCAAAGGCCAGGGCGAAGACACCACCGGGCTGATGGCCGAAGTGAGTGGCATTGCCGATGGCTTGAAGACCGGCGCCGAACGGCTTGAAGTCATCCAGGCCGAACTGCAGGCCATGCTCATGGGCCTGCCCAATTTGCCCCAGCCTGGCGTGCCCGATGGCGCCGACGAACACGGCAATGTCGAGGTGCGGCGCTGGGGCACGCCGGCCACGTTCGACTTCACGCCGCGCGACCATGTCGATCTGGGTGCCGCACTGGGCCTGGACTTCGAAACCGGCGCGCTGCTCAGTGGTTCGCGCTTCACCTTCATGCGCGGCACCGCGGCGCGGCTGCACCGGGCTCTGGCCCAGTTCATGCTGGACGTGCAGACGACGCAGCACGGCTACACCGAGTGCTACACGCCCTACATCGTCAACCGCGAGGTGCTGGAAGGCACGGGCCAGTTGCCCAAGTTCAAGGACGACATGTTCTGGGTCACCCGGGGCGGTGACGAAGCCCAGCCCGAGCAATACCTCGTCAGCACCAGTGAAATCAGCCTTACCAACAGCGTGCGAGAACGGATTCTTGAAGCGGCGCAACTGCCCATCAAGCTGACGGCGCACAGCCCGTGTTTCCGCAGTGAAGCCGGCAGCGGCGGGCGTGATGTGCGCGGCATGATCCGCCAGCACCAGTTCGACAAGGTCGAGATGGTGCAGGTGGTGCGCCCCGAAGAAAGCGACGCTGCGCTGGAGCAGATGGTGGGCCATGCCGAGGCCATCCTGCAAAAGCTGGAACTGCCCTATCGCGTCGTGCTGCTGTGCACCGGCGACATGGGCTTTTGCGCCAGCAAAACCTTCGACCTGGAGGTCTGGCTGCCGGCGCAAGACAGCTACCGCGAGATCAGCTCGTGCAGCAATTGCGACGCGTTTCAGGCGCGGCGCATGCAGACGCGCTTTCGCAACGCCACATCGGGACAGCCCAGCAAGCCCGAATTCGTGCACACCTTGAACGGCTCTGGCCTGGCCGTCGGCCGCGCGCTGGTGGCGGTGCTTGAAAACCACCAGCAGGCCGACGGGTCCATCCGCGTACCCGCCGCGCTGCGCCCTTACATGGGTGGGCTGGACGTGCTGCGCGGGTAGTGCAGTGTTCGATGCTAGGCAGCACTTAATAAAACCGATGGATTTGTCGTCCTGGTTGGGCGCGAACCGCAGCAATGCCTCGTGGCATTGCGAGGATTTGCAACGACGCCAGGGCGGCAAAGACGCGGTTTTATGTGCTGCATAGCGTCGAACACTGCACTGGGTGGGACACCAGTTCTGCACAGGCCCTGGGCTAGAATTCAAGGCTTCGCTTGAGGCGGACCGCAGCACCAGGAAAGGTGGCAGAGTGGTCGAATGCACCGGATTCGAAATCCGGCGTACTGGTTCACCAGTACCGAGGGTTCGAATCCCTCCCTTTCCGCCAGCAAGTCAGAGCCCGCTCAAGCAGCGGGCTCTTTTTTGCCACCGGGCCGACCGCCCTGAGAACGCAGCCCATTTTTTCAAGCCGCCGCTGAAGCCTCTGGCTGCCAAGGGCACGTCCAGGCTGCTACCGTGCGCGTTCGTCCACCGCCCCGAGGCCCCCGCATGAGCGACACGTTGCCCGAAACATTGCCCGAAACGCCGCCCTACACACCGCCCACCGTCTGGTCACAGAAGAAGGAAAACGGCGGACGCTTTGCGAACATCAACCGGCCGATTGCCGGTGCCACGCACGAGCAAGACCTGCCTCTGGGGCGCCATCCGATGCAGCTGTATTCGCTGGCCACGCCGAATGGCGTGAAGGTCACGGTGATGCTGGAAGAGTTGCTGGCCCTGGGTCATGCGGGCGCCGAATACGACGCCTGGCTGGTGCGCATCAACGAAGGCGAACAGTTCGGCAGCGGCTTTGTGGCGGCCAACCCGAATTCCAAGATACCGGCGCTGTGGGACCGCAGCGGGCCCGCGCCGGTGCGGGTGTTCGAATCGGGCGCCATCCTGCTGCACCTGGCAGAGAAGTTCGGCGCCTATCTGCCGGCCGGCGGCAGGGCGCGCGCCGAATGCCTGTCGTGGCTGTTCTGGCAGATGGGCAGCGCGCCTTTTCTGGGTGGCGGCTTCGGCCACTTCTATGCCTATGCACCGAGCAAGATCGAATACGCCATCGACCGCTACGCGATGGAGGTCAAACGCCAGCTGGATGTGCTGGACAGGCACCTGGCAGACCACGCCTATCTGGCCGGCGACGAATACTCGATTGCCGACATGGCGGTCTGGCCCTGGTATGGCACGCTGGTCAAGGGCCAGCTTTACGAAGCGGGTGAATTCCTTCAAGTGCAGGGCTACACGCAGGTGCTGCGCTGGACAGACCAGATCGCCAAACGCCCGGCGGTGCAGCGGGGCCGCATGGTCAACCGCACCTGGGGCCAGCCGGCCAGCCAATTGCACGAACGCCATGCGGCCAGCGACTTCGACACGCAGACGCAAGACAAGCTGGAGCCGCAGCCATGATGACGCTGTACGACTGCGCCAGCGCCCCCAGCCCGCGCCGCGCGCGCATCCTGCTGGCCGAAAAGGGCGTCGCGCACGACACCGTGCAGATCGACCTGCGCCAGGGCGAACAACTGGGCAGCGCCTACCGCGCGGTGAACCCGCAGTGCACCGTGCCCGCGCTGCGCACCGAAGAAGGCCTGCTGCTGACCGACAACGCGGCCATCACGGCCTACCTGGAAGCCCGCTTCCCGCAGCCGCCCTTGCTGGGCAGCACGCCGACGGAAAAAGCCCAGATCGCAAGCTGGAACTGGCGGGTCGAATTTGAAGGGCTGCTGGCGATTGCCGAAGCCCTGCGCAACAGCGCGCCGGCGATGGCCCAGCGGGCACTGCCCGGGCCGCTGGACTATGCGCAGATTCCCGCATTGGCGCAGCGCGGCCTGGCGCGCGTGCAGCAGTTCTTTGCGATGCTGGACGAGCGCCTGGCCGGCCGCGCGTTCATCGCCTGCGACAGCTTCAGCGTCGCCGACATCACCGCTGTGGTGGCGGTGGACTTTGCGCGCGTGGTGAAGATCAAACCCACTGAACAGCACCCGAACTTGCAGCGCTGGCGTGCCGCGATGGCCTTGCGCCCGGCGCTGCTGCTTTAGGGCAACGGCCACCCCAGCAGCGCCATCAAGCCCAGCGACCAAGGCACACGCCGCGGCAGTCGCACAATGCGCGTCGAAATGTGGCGAATCAATTTCTTCACCGCCTGCGCTGGCGCTGCCCTGGTGGCCGGCTGTGCCACGCGTGCTGCCGATGTCGCGCCGGCCGCGGCCAGCGCGCTTGAATTCAGCAGCTGGGATTGCAACCGCATCGACGACGAGCGCGACGCGGTGCAGCAGCGCGCCACCGAACTGGCCTGGACCGTGGACGAACGCGTGGCCAACAACATCGGTGCACTGGGTGTCGGGGCGGTGGTCTTCTGGCCGGCCATGCTGGCGCTGCGTGGCGACGGCCCCGAGGCCGCCGACCTGGCGCGCTTGAAGGGCCGCCACGAAGCCTTGGGCACCGCAGCGCGCAGCCAGGCCTGCCCACCCGCGGGTGAAGACTTGCCCGCCGCACGCGCTGCCGCCTTGCCTTTGGCACTGGGAGAAATGCTGGTCTACGAAGAGCGCAGCGCGGCCAAGGGCCCGGCGCGAGAGTTGGCGCTGCGCGTCAGCGCACTGCGCCGCGGCGAGATCGAATTTCACCAGGCCAGCCCGCCCGGTGAAGCTGCCGCAGCCGAGCCTGGCCCGTGGCTGCAAGACCGCGCCGGCAACGTCAAGCGCGCGCCAGAAGGCGCCTTGCGCTGGCCGCATTTGCTGCGTGGCGAACTGGTGCTGGGCGCGGTGACGGCTGGCGACATCGACGTCGTGGGCGACCCGCTGACGCGCGCCCGGCTGCGCGGGCAGGTCGTGGCCGTAGGCCCGCAGACGGTGGCCGGCCGGCGTTTTGACGCCGCGGTGGTGGAACTCTTTGGCGACGCGCCGGGCGCCGACAGCAGCACGCGGGTCGACGGCGTCATCGTTGTCGACCGCGCCAGCGGCCTGCTGCTGCGGCTGGACCTGCGCAGCGCGCACAGCAGCTTTTCTCTGCGGCGTCGCCTGGTGCGGGTGGAAGCCCCAGGCTGACACACATCTTTACCCAGCGCCCACAGCCCCGACACCGCCTGCGCCGACCATACTTTTCATCGGCAACCCTCTCAGGAAGACAGCGATGACCGCCACCCCCCGACTCCGTTTGACCGAACGCCTGCTGCGCCCGATGCGCCCGATGCGCTTGCTGATGGCCACCATGGTGCTGTCGCTGCTGGCCACGATGGCGCAGACCGCCAGCGCCCAGGGCCATGGCGGGCCCGGTGGCCGTGGCATGGGCGCGGGTGCACCCCAGCAGATGGAACGCATGCTTGACGCGGTCAACGCCACGCCAGAACAGCGTGCCCAGATCAAGCAGATCACGCAGGCCGCGCAGACCGACATGCGGGCGCAACACGAAGCCGGCCGCAAGCTGCGCGAACAAAGCCAGGCGCTGTTTGCCCAGCCCACGGTGGACGCGCGTGCTGCCGAAACGCTGCGCCAGCAGATGCTGGCCCAGCACGACCAGATCAGCAAACGCCGGCTGCAGATGATGCTCGACATGAGCCGCGTGCTGTCGCCCGAACAACGCAAGACGGTGGCCGACCGCATGGCCCAGCGCCGCGCTTTGATGGAACGCCACCGCGCCGAGCGCGATGCGATTGACAAGCCTGCGTCGCGCTAGGCCTTCATGGCCTTTGCGCCCTTGCCGCGGGCGCCCTTTTTTTGTTGACGCTGAGATGACACCCTGACGGAATGAGCCGCCTGCTGCTGATCGACGACGATGCCCGCCTGACCGACATGATCAGCGGCTACCTGCGCCACAACGGCTTTGAGGTCGACACCGCCGGAACACTGGCCGCCGGCCGCGAACAGCTCAAGCAGGTCAGCCCCGACGCGCTGCTGCTCGACCTGATGCTGCCCGATGGCGACGGCCTCGATTTCACCCGCGAACTGCGCAGCCAGCCGCGCACGCGCCGCCTGCCGCTGCTGATGCTGACCGCCCGCGGTGAACCGATGGACCGCATCGTCGGCCTGGAGATCGGTGCTGACGATTACCTGCCCAAACCTTTCGAGCCGCGTGAACTGCTGGCCCGCGTGAAAGCGCTTTTGCGCCGCGCCGCGCCCGACGCCGGTGACGATGAAGTGCTGAGCTTCGGCCGCCTGGAAGTTGACCTGGGCGCGCGCCAGGCCCGTCTGGCCGGCGAGGCTTGTGACCTCACCAGCCACCAGTTCGAACTGCTGACGGTGCTGGCCCGCAGCCCCGGCCGCGTGCTGTCGCGCGACCAGATCATGGACTCGCTCAAAGGCCATCCGCTGGAAGCCTATGACCGCAGCATCGATGTCCACATCTCGCGCATCCGTGCCGTCATCGAAGACGACCCAAAGGCGCCCAAACGCGTGCTGACGGTGCGCGGCGCGGGCTACGTCTTCGCAAAAAAGCAGGACGCCGAATAAGCCTTCATGCGCTCGCTCTACCTGCGCATCTACCTCACCGTGGTGGCCGTGCTGGCGCTGTTTGCGCTGGTCTCGGGCTGGCTGGTGCAGCGCCACCTGGAAGGCCAGCGCGAAGAGCAGCGGGCGCTGGTGCAAGGCACGGTGCGCGAGCGTATCGATGCCTGGGGCGATCTGCTGGAAAAGGCCTTGCCCCCGGCCACCGCGCCGCGCGCTGACCAGGCCAGCGCGCTGCGCGACTGGAGCCAGCGCCTGCGCCTGCCGCTGGCGCTGGACGACGCGCAAGGCCAGCGCATCGTCGCCTCGGACGCCTTTCTTCGGCGTGAAGCCGAAGCCGCCACCGGCCTGCTCGGCCGTGCCCAGTCGACCCGACTCGACGATGGCCGCACGCTGTGGATAGCGCGCGCCAACCCCAACCGCGCGGCGCCAGGCACGCGGCCCGGCGACCTGCGCCCGCCCTGGCTGGGCCCGCGCAACTGGCCCGACGGCCTCGGCCTGGCCTTGCTGCTGGTGGTGCTGTTCCTTGCCGTGGCGCTGGGCGCGTGGCCTGTGGTGCGGCGCCTGACGCGCCGGCTGGAAGCGCTCAAGCAGGGTGTTGAAGCCTTTGGCGCCGGCGCCTTGCACCAGCGTGTGGCCGAAGACGGGCGTGATGAAGTGGCCGCCGTCGGCGCCAGCTTCAACCGCGCCGCCGGCCGCATTGAAGTGCTGCTGCGTTCGCACCAAAGCCTGCTCGCCAACGCCAGCCACGAACTGCGTTCACCGCTGGCCCGGCTGAAAATGGCGGTGGCCATGCTGGAAGACGCACCGGCCGCGCAACGGCCTGCGCTGCGCCACGAAATCCACACCGACATCGCCGAGCTGGACGCGCTGGTTGAAGAAGTGCTGTTGGCCAGTCGGCTGGACGCCACCGCGCAACTCGACCGCACAGACGAGGTCGCCCTGCTGGCCCTGGCCGCCGAAGAAGCGGCCCGCGTGGGTGCGTCGGCGCAGGGCGCAGACATCCACATTGCTGGCGACGAACGCCTGCTGCGCCGCGCTTTGCGCAACCTGCTTGAAAACGCCCACCGCTATGGCGGCGGTGACGTTGAAGCCAGCGTCAGCGCGGGCCCGAACGGTGGTGCCGAAGTGCGCGTCTGCGACCGTGGCCCCGGCGTGCCCGCGGCCTTTCGTGAACGCATTTTCGAGGCCTTCTTCCGCCTGCCCGGCCATGCCGAAAAAGCCGGCGGCGTCGGCCTGGGCCTGAGCCTGGTGCGGCAGATTGCGCAGCGCCACGGCGGCCTTGCGCGTTGCGAGCCGCGCGAAGGCGGGGGCAGCTGTTTTGTGCTGGAGCTGCCAGCCAAGTAGCCGGCGATGGTGGCCTGTGCGCCAGCGCAATGTCGAACCCTGCGCTGGGTGCATGTCACCCGCCCGTCACCTGCCCGTCACCTGCCCAAGGCCCCGTGCGGGGCCGGCAGGCCCTAGATTGCGGGCACAAGCTGGTGCCTGTTGCGCCGGCGCTGCTTTTTGCTGGAAGCCAGCCATGCCCACCGTTGCCGCCCCATCACTTCGCCAGCGCCTGTGCGCCACGGCCTGCACGCTGGCCCTGGCCAGCCTGGCCGGTCCGGCCGCTGCGTACAACATCTTTCCCTACGGCGACCACCAGGCGCTGAAGTGGGGCAACAACACGCTGGGCACGCCGGGTGGCGTCGTCACCTGGAGCCTGATGGCCGACGGCACCACGCTCGACGCCAGCACCGCCGGGCTCGGCATGTCAGGCGTGTCCGGCCTGTCCGGCGTGTTCGCGCAAGTCGGCGGCACAGCACCCGCGATGGCGGCTTTGCAGGCCGCGTTCGCGGCCTGGCAGGCGGTGGCCAACATTCAGTTCGTGCAGGTGGCTGAAAGTGGCAGCCTGCCCTTTGGCGCAGCGTATGGCGCAGGTGCGGGTGGCGCGCCGGTGGTCGGCAACATCCGCATCGGCGCCTTCGCCATCGAAGGCTATGCGGGCGCTGTGGGCTATGCGCCACCACCCAACGGCGGCACCACGCTGGAAGGCGATGTCATCTTCAACGCCAGCAACCGCTTCGGCCTGCCCGCCGGCAGCGAAGGCGCGCCCTACGCGCTGTACCCGGCATCGAACAACTTCTACTACCTGAACGACCTGGCCGGCCTGTTCACCCACGAACTGGGCCATGCGCTGGGCCTGGGCCACAGCGAAGTGGCGACGGCCGTGATGTGCGGCTACGTCAACGCCAGCGCCAATGGCAGCGCCTGCGCCTGGGCCGACCCCGACGGCGACGGCTTCGCGCCCATCACCCACCTGCCCAAGGCCGACGACATCGCCGGCATCCAGGCGTTGTACGGCCCCGCCGCGGCCGTGCCAGAGCCGGGCACCTGGGCACTGTGCCTGGCGGGGCTCGGCGGCCTGTGTGGAGGGTTGCGCCGCCGCCGGCCCGCACGCGAAGGCGCCTGACGCCAACAAGGTCACAAGCCTTACACCGGCCACGGCCATCTGCGGGGGTGACCGTGCACGGCCATTCGCGGTATGTTGCGGGCGCCCACCATGGACGCCAGCGCAAACCCCGTCACGCCCGCCACCGAGATCGCTCCAATCGCCGAGATGGTCGAGCTCGAACAGCTGCTGGCCGCCCCAGCCTTTGCCGGCGCGCTGGCCCACCAGCGGCTGCTGCGCTACCTGGTGGAACACAGCCTGGCCGGCCGCGAACAGATGCTCAAGGAAACCGTGCTGGGCATCGAGGTCTTCAGGCGTCCGGCCGACAGCTTCGACCCCGCCCGCGACAGCATCGTGCGTGTCGAAGCGCGCCGTCTGCGCGAACGGCTGCAGCGCCACTACGCCGCGGCACCGCCCGGCGTGCTGGCCATCGTGCTGCCCAAGGGCAGCTACCGGCCGCAGTTTGTGGCGCGTGAGATGCAGGCCGACACACCGCTGGCCCAGGCCAGTGAACTGACAGAACGCGGCAGCTACTTCCTGCGCCAGGGCCACGAAGAAGGCCACCGCAAGGCGCTTGAGCGTTTCGAGGCGGCCTGCCGCCTGCAGCCCGCGCTGGCCGCCGCCCACAGCGGCGTCGCCCGCGCCTGGCTGCAACTGGTGGCCACCAACCTGGAGCCACCGCGCCCGGGCATTGACATCGCACTGGCCGCCGTGCGCCGCGCGCTGGCGCTGCAGCCCACGCATGCCGATTCGCTGGTCATGGCCGGGCAACTGACGCACCGCTATGAATTCGACTGGCCGACCGCGCGCGGGCTGTTCGAGCGTGCCGCCCGCGCCCAGCCGGCTTCGGCCTATGCCCACCACGCGCACGCACTGTCGCTGATGATGCGCGGCGACTTCGACAAGGCAGACATCCAGCTCGCGCAGGCGCGCCAGCTCGACCCGCTGAACCTGAGCCTGCGCGGCCACCAGGCCTTGCTGCACCTGTACCGCCGCGAATGGGACGGCGCCGAAGACGCGCTGCGTGCGCTGCTGGACATGAGCCCTGACAACGTGCTGGGCCTGAGCCTGCTGGCCTATGTGGCGCTGTGCCGCGGCCAGGCCACCAGCGCCCTGGTCCTGTACCAGCAGGTGGCGCGCTTGTACCCGCAACAAAGCATCGGCGCTGCCGGCGTGGCCCAGGCCCAGGCCGCTTTGGGCCAGACCCAGGCCGCCCGCCACACGCTGGCCACGCTGCAACAAAGTTGGCCGGGCAAGTACCTCAGCCCCTACCAGTTGGCGATGGCCGAACTGCGGCTGGGTGACGTGCCCGCGGCGCTGGCGCTGTTGCAGCGCGCGGTCGCCGAGCGTGACCCCAACGCCTTGTGCCTGCCGGTGGACCCGGCCTTTGACGCCGTGCGCCAGATGCCGGCCTTCAAGGCCCTGGCGGCGCAGGTGCTGGGTGAAGTCAGCGCAGTGCGTGCGGCGCCGCGGGCCGGCGCTGCTGCCGAAACATCCACACCATGAAGGCCGACAGCGCCGCGCCGGCCAACACCAGGCCGGCGGTGGCGGCCACCCAGAAGCCGGGCGCGCCCTGCAAACCGGCCGGCACGCTGCCACTCACATTGAAGGCCAGCTGGTAACCGCCGCCCAGGCCCACGCCCCACAGCGCAGCGACGTAGATCAGCATCGGCACGGTGGCAATCTTGTAGGCGCGCAGCACAAAGGCGGCCACCGTCTGCGCCGCGTCGGCGACATGAAAGACTGCCAGCCAGGCCACCAGCGGCAGCGCCGCGGCCAGCACGGCAGCGTCCGTCGTGTACAGGCGCAGCACAGGCGCGCGCAGCAAGAACACCGTGCTGCCCATGGCCGCGGCCACGCCGCAGCCGATGAGCAGCCCGTGCCAGCCCAGCCGGCGTGCATCGCGCGGCTGCTGGGCGCCAATGCTCTGCGCCACCAGCGTGCCGGTGGCGTTGGCGATGGCCAGCGGCATCATGAACAGCAGCGACACCAGGTTGACGACGATCTGGTGCCCGGCCACCGGCGTCGTGCCCAGCCGGGCGATGAAGATGGCCATGAAGGCAAAGCCCGTCACTTCGACCAGGATCGAAGCCCCCATCGGCAGACCCAGCTTCAATTGCTGGCGCAGGGCTGCGCCGTCGGGCCGGTGCAGGCCGCGGCCCAGCAGTTTGAAGGGGGCATAGAACGGGTCACGCCGCAACAGCAGCCAGGCCGCCAGCACCTGCGCCCACATCGCCACGGCGGTGGCCACGCCGCAGCCCATCACGCCCAAAGCGGGCAACCCGAGGTCTGGCACGCCGAACACCAGCGCCCACGACAGCGGCACCTTCAGCGCCAGCGCGCTGACCTGCAACACCATCACCGCCTTGGGCCGCGACACCGCGGTGTTGAAAGCCCGGTAGACCGTGAACAGCAGCGAAGCAGGCAACGAAAAGGCGAGTGCCGCCAGGTAGGCCCGCACCTTGTCAGCGACGGCGGGCCCGGCCCGCGACAGCGCCAGAAAGGGATACGGAAAGAGCAGCAACAAGCTGCCCAGCAGCGACAACACCAGCGCCACCCACAGCGCCTGGTGGACCTGGCGGCCGGCGTCTTCCAGCCGGCCTGCGCCCTGCAGCTGGCCGACCATGGGCGCCAGCGCCATCAACACGCCCATGAAGCCGATGAAGACCGTGATGTAGGCCGCAGAGCCCACCGCCAGCGCCGCCAGGTCGGTGGCCGAAGCGCGGCCCACCAGCAGGGTGTCGACGGTGGCGAAGGCCAGCACCGAGACCTGGCCTATGAACACCGGCCAGGCCAGCGGCAGGATGCGGCTTGCGCTGTGCAGCGCGCTGTGGCGCGGCGTGTCAGGCGGCGTGTCGTGCGGCGTGTCGTGCGGCGTGACAGGCGGCGTGTCGTGCGAGGTGTTTGGTGGCGTGCTCACGCGCTGCGGGTTGTCGGCATCGTCGGCATCATCGCTGCAAACACTTCCGCCGCCGGATGGTCCACGCCGCTGGCCTGGTGGGCGCGTTCTGCATAGCGGTTGAAGCGCCAGGCCGTGGCTTGCTGCGTGATGCGACGCCAGACGATGCGCTTTTCCGCCGGCGAGTAGCCCGGCCAATGCTGCACCTCATCGAAGCTGCGGCCACAGCCCTTGCACACCTCGTCACCCTGGCTGGTGGAACAGATGGCGATGCAGGGCGCGTCGGGCGTGCTGGCATACCAGGTCAGCCAGGCGTCGCGGGCCTTGGCCGGCATGCTGGTTTCGTCGCACAAGGGCTCGCGGTAGTAGACCATCAGCGCGTAGACCTCGGCAAGGGCGCGCACTTCGGCGCAGGCCGTGATGCCGTCTGGCGAAGGTGAACGCGCACGCCACCAGTTGATGGCGGCTTCGATGTCGGTGATGTGGATGCCGGCCATGGGGGCTGGCAGTGTAGCCACTGGCCCGTGGCGCCAGCCACAGCGGCTTTCAGGCCGGCGTGTAGCCCGCTTCGACCAGTTGCCTGACCAGCACTTCACGCGGCAGCGCGCTTTCCACCTGGACAAGGTGGCTGGACAGGTCGGCCTGCACGGTGGCCGTCGGGTCGGCGGCCTGCACGGCTTCGGTGATGCTGCGCACGCAGTGGCCGCAACTCATGTCGGGAATCTGGAAAGTCATCATGGTGGTGTGGGCAAGGTCGGGTGTTCCTATCATGCGCCGGCTTGAAGCCTTGACTTGAAGCTTTGACTTGAAGCCCCGCCCGCCGCACCAAAATCAAGCCATGAACACCGCCACCACCGAAGCGCTGCACGAACAGGCTTTTGCCGTCGATGGCATGAGCTGCGCCGCCTGCGTCGGCCGCGTTGAAAAGGTCTTGCGCCGTGTGCCCGGGGTGCTGGATGCCAGCGTCAACCTGGCCACCGAGACCGCCACCGTCACGTTGCAAGGCGACGCGGCCACCACCGCAGTCTTGGCCGCCGCGATGCAGCGCGCCGGCTACGGCCTGCGCGAGCCCACGGCAGTGCTGGCAGCGCCGCCCGCAGGACTTCTTGCCTTGGGCGAGGGCGCACGGCTGCTGCTGGCCGCGTTGCTCAGTGCGCCGCTGCTGCTGCCCATGCTGGCGCTGCCTTTCGGCGTCCACGCCATGCTGCCGGGGTGGTGGCAATTGCTGCTCGCAGCGCCGGTGCAGTTCTGGCTGGGCGCCCGTTTTTATCGCGCCGGCTTGAATGCCGTGCGGGCCGGCGCCGGCAATATGGACCTGCTGGTGGCCCTGGGCACCAGCGCGGCTTTTGGCCTCAGCGTGTGGCAGTTGTTGCAAGCCGGTGGCGCGGGCATGCAGCACCTGTACTTCGAGAGTTCGGCCGTCGTCATCACGCTGGTGATGCTGGGCAAATGGCTGGAAGCCCGCGCACGGCGGCAGACCACCGCGGCCTTGCGTGCCTTGCAGGCCTTGCGCCCCGAGACCGCGCGTGTGCGCCGCGGCGGTGGTGACGGCATGGGCGACATCGACCTGCCGCTGGGCCAGGTGAAGGTGGGCGATGTGGTGGTGGTGCGCCCCGGCGAGCGCCTGGCGGTGGACGGGCTCATCACCGAAGGCCGCAGCGATGTCGACGAAGCCCTCATCACTGGCGAAAGCCTGCCGGTGCCGCGCGGGGTGGGCCAACGCGTCACGGGCGGCGCCGTCAACGGTGCCGGCCTGCTGCTGGTGCGCACCACGGCGGTGGGGGCTGAATCGGTGCTGGCGCGCATCGTGCGGCTGGTCGAAGCAGCGCAGGCCGGCAAGGCGCCGATACAGCGTCTGGTCGACCGTGTCAGCGCCGTCTTCGTGCCGGTGGTGCTGGTGGTGGCGCTGTTCACGCTGCTGGGCTGGGGCCTGCTGGCGGGCGACTGGCCCGCGGCGGTGCTGAATGCCGTGGCCGTGCTCGTCATCGCCTGCCCTTGCGCTTTGGGCCTGGCCACGCCGGCGGCCATCATGGCCGGCACCGGCGTGGCGGCGCAACACGGCATCCTCATCAAGGACGCGTTGGCGCTGGAATTGGCACACCGCGTGAAGACCGTGGCCTTCGACAAGACCGGCACGCTGACCGAAGGCCGGCCGCGGCTGGTGGCTGCACAGGCCGCGGGCGACGACCGTGGCGGGCTGCTGTCGGTCGCTGCCGCGCTGCAAGCCGGCAGCGAACACCCGCTGGCGCGTGCCGTGCTGCAAGCCGCCCGCGCCGAAGACGCCACGGTGTCCACCGCCACCGCACTGCGCGCCGTGCCAGGCTGCGGCATGGCGGGTGAAGTGAGTGGCATACCGTTGATCCTGGGCAGCGCCCACTGGATGGCGGAAAGCGGCATTGATTTATCGGCCGTGGAAGATGCGGTGGCCGCGTTGCAGGCCGACGGCCGCACCGTGTCCTACCTGGCCGCCACCGACAGCCCACCGCGCCTGCTGGGCTGGCTGGCTTTCGCTGACCAGGCCAGGCCCGGCGCCGCCGCGGCCGTGGCGCGGCTGCACGCCATGGGCCTGCGCACGGTGCTGGTGTCGGGCGACAACGCCGGCAGCGCCGCGGCGGTGGCCAAAACGGTGGGCATTGCCGAAGTGCGCGCCGAAGTGCTGCCGGCCGACAAGGCCCGCATCGTCAACGAACTGAAGGCCGACGGCCCGGTGGCGATGGTGGGTGACGGCATCAACGACGCGCCGGCGCTGGCCGCTGCCGATGTCGGCATCGCGATGGCCGGCAAGGACGGTGCGGGCACGGATGTGGCGATGCAGGCGGCCGGCATCACGCTGCTGCGCGGTGACCCCGGTGGCGTCGCCGATGCGATCGAAATCTCACGCCGCACCACGGCCAAGATACGCCAGAACCTGTTCTGGGCCTTTGCCTTCAACGCCATCGGCATTCCACTGGCCGCAGCAGGTTTGTTGAACCCGGTGATCGCCGGCGCGGCGATGGCCGCCAGCAGCGTCAGCGTGGTGACGAATGCGCTGCTGCTGCGGCGCTGGCCGGCACGTCGGTTGTCCGCACAGGTGCCCACACCGCGCTGACTTCCAGCCCCGGCGCGGCGTTGTGCAGTCGCAATTCGCCGCCATGCGCCTGCGCCACACGCTGGCACAAATACAGCCCCAGCCCGACGCCACCGCTGCCGCGGCTGCGTGCGCTGTCGGGCCTGTAAAAAGGCTGGCCCAGTTGCGCCAGTTGTTCGGGCGCCACGCCGGGCCCGTGGTCGCGCACGCCCAGGGCGATGCGGCCGTCGGGCTCCAGGCGCAAGAACACCTCGGGCGGCGCGCCGCCAGCCCCATGGCGCAAGGCGTTGTCGATCAGGTTGCGCAGCAGCAGCCGCAGCCGGGCGGGGTCGGCCTGCACCGGGCCGATGCCGGCCTGCAAGTGCAATTGCAATCGCAACCGCAACCCCGGAGCCTGGCTTTCAAACTGAGTCGCCACCAGCCCCTGCACCAGCGCCGCCAGGTCGGTGCTTTCCGCCTGCAGGGCGGCCGGGCCGCGTGCCAGGCGTTCGCTTTCCAGCAGGCTGCTGATGAGGTCGCGCATCTCGCCCAGATCACGCAGCAGCGCCTGGCGGGGCTGGCCTTCTTCGACCAATTCGGCGTTGACGCGGGCGCGAGTGAGCGGGCTGCGCAGCTCGTGGCTGATGGCCAGCAACAGCGTGCGCTGGGTTTGCAGCATGCCACTCAGGTTGCTGGCCATGCCGTTGATGTGTCGCGTCAGCCGGCCCAGTTCATCGTCGCGCTGCACGGCAATCGGATGCTCGAATTCGCCGCGGCCGAAGGCCTGCACGCCCGCGCCCATGGCCGCCAGCGGCGACAGCAGGCGGCGTACGGTGGCGTATGCCGCGGCCGTCAGCAGCAGCAGCGTGGCCAGCATGGCCCAGCCGACCAGGCGCGGGCGCAGGTTGTCGGGCGGCGCGGCCAGGCCGAAGACGATGCGGTGGCCGTCGGCCGTGCGCCGCACCAGGCCCCAGCCGGGCGTGGCATAGGCATCGGCGTTGCCGCTGTCGCTGTCGCTGCTGTTGGCGCTTGCATTGGCGTTTGCATTGGCGTTTGCATTGGCGTTGTCGCGGTCACTGGGCCCGCTGGCCTCACGCCCGCGGTGGCGCGGCGGGTGTGAGTCATAGCGCACGCGCGGCCCTTCGATGTGCACGGTGATGGGCAGCCGCTGCACCAGCGCCGCGGCGCGTGCGGGGTCGGGCGGCGTGCCCAGGTCTTGCGCCAGGCGCGTGGCGTAGTCGGCCACCAGCGGGCGCGCGTAGCCTTGCCAGCCGTTGTGCAGCAGGCGCTGCATGCCGAACAGGAACACCGCTGTCGTGCCCAGCGCCAGCAGCAGGAACAGGGCCACCAGGCGGCC
>JANMJI010000260.1:0-2104 GCA_031371275.1 Betaproteobacteria bacterium | reverse complement strand
GCCTGCGCCAGGCTCACCTCGCGGCCCGAGAGCTGGCGCCGTTCGCTGGCCTGGTCGCTGCGGCCCCCTGCGACGCTGGCTTCGGCCTGCTGCTTGTCGAGGTAGGTTTTGGAAACGAAGTTCTGCGCATACAGCTCGTGGGCGCGCGCCAGCTCGCGCTGCGCCAGTTCCTGCGTGCCGGTGGCGATGACGGTTTCACCAACCTGGCCGGCCCGTTCGAGCGCCACCGCCAGCGATGCCCGCTCGACCCCGGCGCTGAGCTGCACCAGCACCTGGCCGCGCACCACCGTGTCGCCGCGCTCGACCGCAATGCGCTCCACCACGCCCGACACCGGCGTGCCGACCTGGACGATCTGGTTCGGCTGGATCATGCAGTCAAGCAAGGCGGACTTGGCTGGCGCAAGCGGCTTGGCGCTTGGTTGCGGTTGGCCTTGCGTTTGGGCTGGCACTTGCATCGGCATCTGCATCGGCGTCGCCGCGCGGGCCTGTGCCTGCACGTTGCCAGCAAGTCCCGTGCTCAGCACCGCCGGCGCTATCAGTCGCAAAAGGCTTGCGTGCAAAATGATTGAACGCCAAAGAATCGGGCGCAAGCGGATCGAACGCAAGGGGGTTCGGCGAGAGAAGAATTGCTGCGTGGTCATGGTCGTCCTCAATCCATTCATTCGGTCAGGCCAGCAAAGCCATACAAGTCACCAAGCTGGCGTTCGGCGCGGCGCAGTTGCTTGCGGTGGCGGGCTTCTTGCCATTCGCAACGGCGCTGCGCGATGGCCACAAGCAGCCACGCCAGCAGCGCCGCAAGTGCCGAAAGTGCTGGCAGCGCTGGCAGCGCCATAAGTGCCGGCGGGGCCGGCAGACGGCCTTGCACGGCAGCCGCGGCAGCCGCGCGGCGCAGCCACGCCGGCCAGGTGCGCAGCAGCAGCGTGTCGTCCAGCGCGACCACGGCCTGCGCCGAGCCGGGGTCGCCATGGCGGGCGCAGCGGCCTGTCAACTGGCGGTCGATGCGGCGCGCGCGGTTGCGCATGCAGGCGATGACGTGCAGGCCGCCGGCCGCCGCGGCCGCCGCATCGAGCTGGATGTCGGTGCCGCGCCCGGCCATGTTGGTGGCCACCGTCACCGCGCCGTGGCGGCCAGCACGCGCGATGCACGCTGCTTCGTCGGCGTCTTGCAGCGCGTTCAGCACCTGGTGCGCAATGCCCCCCGCGTGCAGCAGGCACGACAGGTGGGCCGAATCGGCCACGCTGTCGGTGCCCACCAGCACGGGCCGGCCACTGCGGTGCATGGCGACCACCGCCGCGGCCACAGCGGCCCACTTGGCCGCCGCATCAACGCACACCGTCTGGCCCAGCCAGCGCCGCCGGCTGGCATGCGCCAGCGGCAC
This sequence comes from Betaproteobacteria bacterium, assembly GCA_031371275.1. Classification (GTDB taxonomy): domain Bacteria; phylum Pseudomonadota; class Gammaproteobacteria; order Burkholderiales; family Burkholderiaceae_C; genus Rubrivivax. Next base: position 726 of record JANMJI010000260.1, on the reverse strand, counting down.
GCGCGCCAGGCCGACGCCGTAGAGCATGCGCAATTCGTGGCGCGCTTCGTTCAGCGTGCCGCTCATGCCGCCCAGCCGCAGGTAACGCGGGAAGAAGCGCTGGTAGGTGATTTGCGCGGCCGTGGTGGCCGGCGGGCTGGGCGCCAGGCCCTCTTTCAGCTCGACCATCTGCTGCAGCGCGTCGGTCCATTGACGGCCTTCGGCAATGCGGCCTGTCACTTCATCTATCAACTGCACGCCGCGCGCGGTGACGGCGTATTCGCGGTCGCGCCTGAACAGCCAGCGCGCGGCCAGCGCGGCCTGCACCAGTTCATGCGCGCGCTGCGGTGGCGTGAGCACGCCGCCTGCGCCGCTGGCGTCGCTGGCGTCGCTGGCGTCGCTCGCGCCGCTTGGGCCGCTTGCGCCGCTTGCGCCGTTTGCGCCACCCACGCCGCGCACGCCGCGCACGGCCTCGTCGACACGGTTGCGCCCGGCGTCGGTCAGGCGCACGGCGCGGCTGGCGCGCAAGCTGCGGTAGTCGCGTTCGCGTTGCAAGGTGGCGGCAATCTCGAACGCCCGCCTGTAGCCCGCCACGTCCAGCGGCGGCCCGGGCTGCGCCAGGATCAGCGGCAGGCTGGCTTCGTCAAGCAAGATCGCATCGGCCTCGTCGATGATGGCCAGCGCCAGGCCGGGCAGCAGCGGCGCGGCCGGGCCGCTGGTTGCGTCTTGCGTTGAGAGGGCGGCACG
>JANMJI010000263.1:0-29654 GCA_031371275.1 Betaproteobacteria bacterium | reverse complement strand
CCAGCGTGCCCGAGAACTCGCAGGTGAAGATGGCGTAGCTGCCGTCGGCGGCGAAGTCGGCGTGGTTGATGCCGGGGCAGCCGGGGGTGGCAATGGCGTACTGCAAGGCCATCGTCACCGGGTCACGAAAGTCCAGCCGCTTGCGCGCTTCGGCGACCACGATGGCCGATTTGCCGTCGGGCGTGAAATACATGTTGTAGGGGTCGTCCACCGGAATGGCTTTGCCGGGTTTGCCGGTGCGCGGGTCCAGCGGCGTCAGGCTGCCGTCGGTGCGGCCTTCGGCATTGTTGGTGACCCACAGCGTGCGCATGTCCCACGAAGGCACGATGTGCTGCGGCCCGATGCCGACCTTGAAGCGGTCAATCACTTTGAGCGTTAGCGGGTCAACCACGTAAACATCGTTGCTGCGCAAATTGGGCACATAGATGCGCTGTAAGTCGCCGGCCAATGCCGGATTCATTTTGTCGCTGGCGCTGCCGCTGTAGACATTGCGTGCGGGCGTTGCGGATGCCGTGGCGGCTGCACCGGCCGTGCCTGATGTCGGCTGCGCTGCCGCCACGCCGCTGCGCAGGCCGGCAGCAAACAACAACGCCAGCGCGGCTGCCGCGGCCAGGCCGCAGACGATCTTGGTGGTGGCTGGTGTCATCTGTGAAGTCCTGCGGGATGGCGAAGGTTCATGGGCCGGCTGCGTGTCAAGCGCTGGATAAATGTCAGGGACTGGCGCCCGGGCGTGTGGTGGTACGGGCGCCCGTCAGCAAGGCAGCACGGATGGCCGCCACGCTGGCCGCCACGATGTGCTCAACACCCGGCCGGCCCAGCTCGGCGCTGGCGTGGCGCGGGTCGCCGGACACACCGTCATTGTCGTGGCCAATCTTGCCCCCCAGCGCTTCGGCACGCACCAGGGCCGGTGCGGTGGCCAGCGTCAAAGCAGTGTCGGCCAGCCCGGCGTGGCTGCCGATTTCTGCTTCGCTGAAACCCTGGGCCTTCAGCGCCTGCGCGTAGTCTGCCGATGCCGCGCGGTAGTACTCGGGCAGCGCGTGTACGCGGCAGGGCGTGGCGGCCCATTCGCGGTTGATTTTGGCTGCCACGCGCTGCAGGCTGGCGCGGTAGCCGCCATGGTCACCCAGCAGCACCACATGGCACAGGCCCTGTTGGCGAAAGCTGCGTGCCGCGCCTTCCAGCGTGGCCTCAAAAGCCGCTGGCGTGATGCTGATGGTGCCCGGCCAGCGCATGTGCTGGGTCGGCGGGTTGATGTCGCCCTCGGGCACATAGGCCAGCACCGGCGCCACCACGGCGGTGCCCAGCTGCTGGGCAATGCGCTCGGCCAGCACACGCACGCGGGCGTTGTGCTTGCCCAACGCCATGTGCGGGCCGTTCTGTTCGGTGCCGCCCAGGGGAATCAGCACCGTGTGGGCACCGGCGGCCATGCGCTGCGCGAGTTCGGGCCCCGTCATGTCTTCCAGGTGCACGGACGCGGCTGGCGTGGCGGCCTGCGCGGGCAACAGCAGCCACAGCCCTGCCGCCAGCAGCTGTGCCGCCCGCCTGGCTGCCCGTATGTACAAGCTGCCGCGCACGCTATTCGTCGTCCCCGCCCAGCATGCCGCCCAGCAGCCCGCCGCCTGCTGCCAAGCCGCCCAGGCCGCCCAGTGCGCTTTCTTCTTTCGACCCACCGCGCTGCGGCGCCGCGGCAAACACACGCGAAGCCAGGCGCGAAAACGGCAGGCTTTGCAGCCACAGCGTGCCCGGGCCGGTGAGCTTGGCGAAGAACAGCCCTTCACCGCCAAACAGCGCGGTCTTGATCTTGCCGACGTACTGAATCTCGAAGTCGACGCTGGGCGTGTAAGCCACCACGCAGCCGGTGTCGACCAGCAGCGTCTGGCCAGCTTGCAGTTCACGCTGCACCACGGTGCCGCCAGCATGCACAAAGGCCATGCCGTCGCCGTCGAGCTTTTGCATGATGAAGCCTTCGCCGCCGAAGAAGCCGGTGCTCAGTTTTCTCTGCAACGCGATGCCCAAAGACACACCCCGCGCCGCGCACAGAAAGGCGTCTTTCTGGCAGATCAACGTGCCCCCCAGCCTGGACAAATCCATCGCCAGGATCTTGCCCGGGTAGGGCGCGGCAAAGGCCACGCGCAGTTTGCTGTGGGTGTTGTTGGTGTAGACGGTGGTGAAAAGTGATTCACCTGTGACCAGCCGTTTGCCCGCGCCCAGCAGCTTGCCGAAGAGGCCGCCACTGGGCTGGCTGCCGTCGCCAAAGACGGTGTCCATGGCGATGCCCACGTCCATGAAAAACATGCTGCCGGCTTCGCCCACCGCAGCCTCGCCAGGGTCGAGCTCGACCTCGACGAATTGCATCTCGGCGCCTTTGATCTCGAAATCCACCACGTCCATGGCCATGCCTGTTTCTCCTGCCAGACCTGCCACCCGGCAGGCCAGGCGGCGATGGTACCCAAGGCCCGAATCAATGCCCGCCCAAGCCGTAGCAACCCGTTGCAATGCTCACCCGTTGGGGTGGCGCGGTGGCCGGGCCTGGTGAACACAATGCAGCCTGCCATGCACCAGCCCGCCGACACCGCCTTGTTTGCCACCGCCGTGCTGGCCGTGGCTTCGGCCGCGCTCACCGGCCTGGGTTGGCGCCGGCAGCGTTGTGCGGGCTGGGCTTTGTGGGTCGCGGCGATGTGGTTGACGACCCTGGGCACCGCGGCGCAGGCGCTGTGGCCAGGCCCGCAAGGCACGGCGCTGGCCGCACCGCTGCTGCTGCAATGGCCCTTGGTGACGCTGCTGGGCCTGCGGCAATTTCACGCACGCCGGGCCTGGCCGGGCAGCCGGCGCAGCGACATCGGCCTGCTGGCCGGCGCCGTATTGGCGGCCGTCGTGCTGCCGCTGCAGGGCGGCAGCGAAGGTGACAGCGCTGCCGGCCTGGCCCTGTGCAGCGCACTCGTGCACTTGTACGCCGCCGCCGTCATCTTCATGGCCCCCGGCGGGCGCGACGCCACGCCGCTGCAGGGCCTGGCCGCGACCATGGTCCTGGTGGCCTTTGCACCTGGCCTGGCGCTGCTGACGGCCGACCCCGCTGGCCCGCTGCTTGCCGCGCAGACGGCCGCGCAGATGGCCGCGCAATCGGCCGCGCAGATGGCCGCACAGACGGCCGCGCAGCCCCACATACCCGCCACCATGGCGCGCGCAGTCGGCGCAGCGCTGGGCAGCGTGGTGCTGGCCTTTGTGGCGCTGACCTTGCTGTGCGAACGCACCGAACGCCAACTGCGTGAATCACGGCGCCGGCTGCGGGTGCTGGCCAACATGGACACGCTGACCCAGGTGCCCAACCGCCGCCACTTCGATGAGTTGGCCAGCCAGGCGCTGCGCAACGACCCTGCCGGCAGCGCCGTGCTGCTGCTGTTTGATGTTGACCACTTCAAGCAGATCAACGACCGCCTGGGCCACGCCGCGGGCGACCGCGCGCTGTGCCTGGTGGCCGGCAGCGTGCTTGAACACCTGCGCGCACACGACGTGGCCGGCCGCCATGGCGGTGACGAATTTGTGCTGCTGCTGCGCCGCGCCGCCACCGCTGACGCGATGGCCGTGGCGCAGCGCATCGTGGCCGAAGTGCAGCGCCGCGCGCAGGCCAAGGCGCTGCCGGCGCTGAGCCTGAGCTTCGGCCTGGTGCAGGTGGGCGCGGCCGAGCCGCTGGACGCTGCGCTGCGCCGTGCCGACCAGGCGCTGTATGAGGCCAAACGCCAAGGTCGTTCACGCGCGGTGGCCGCGCTGGGCGATGAAAACCGGCCGGTGTTCAGCGAAAGCCGGCGCCTGGGTTTGCTGCCCTGCTGAAGCCGCCGCGCGGCTTGGGGGCTGGCGATAATGGTGGTGGTTTTCGCAGTCGCATTTCGTCGCTGTGCTGCCGCAATCACTCCGCCCACGCCATGCTCCTTGCCATCACCGCCATCAGCCTGGGCGCCGCCCTGGGTGCCGTGCTGCGCTGGCTGCTCGGCCTGGGGCTGAACCACCTCTTGCCCACCCTGCCCCTGGGCACACTGGCGGCCAATCTGGTGGGCGGCTACCTGGTCGGTCTGGCGGTGGCGCTGTTCGCGCAAGGGCCGGCGCTGGCACCCGAATGGCGGCTGTTTGTCATCACCGGCTTCCTGGGCGGGCTGACGACGTTTTCGACTTTCTCTGCCGAGGTGGTGCAGGCCTTGCAGCAAGGCCGCACCGGCTGGGCCGCGGCCACCGTGGTGGTGCATGTCAGCGGTTCACTGCTGCTGACGCTGGCCGGCCTGGCCACGCCGGCGCTGCTTAGGCAATGAGGTCTAAGGCGCGCTCTTAGAATCGCGCCGCTCCATCCGAGCACCAGCACCGGCACCAGCGTCAGCAGAGAGAACAGCCCATGACACCCGCACAAATTCTGGCTCAGTACGGCCCGCGTGAAAACATGGCCTACGACGTTGTGGTGGTGGGCGCCGGCCCCGGCGGCCTGGCGACTGCGATCAGGCTCAAGCAGTTGAATGCCGAGCTTTCTGTGGTGGTGCTGGAAAAGGGTTCCGAGCCCGGCGCGCACACGCTCTCAGGCGCGGTGATGGACCCGCGTGCGATGACCGAGCTTTTCCCCGACTGGAAAGAACGCGGCGCGCCACTGCGCCAGGCCGTGACCGGCGACGAGGTGCTGTTCCTGAACAAAACCGCAGCCAGCAGCACGCCGCAATGGCTGATACCCGGCTGCTTTCACAACCACGGCAATTACGTCATCAGCCTGGGTGCTGTCACCAAGTGGCTGGGCGAACAGGCCGAAGCCATGGGCGTGGAAATCTTCCCCGGCTTTGCTGCCACCGAAGTGCTGTACGACGAGGCCGGCGCGGTGCGCGGCGTGGCCACCGGCAACCTGGGCGTGGGCAAGGACGGCGAGCCGCACGGCGGCTTTCAACTCGGCATGGAATTGCTGGGCAAGTACACGGTGTTTGCCGAAGGCTCGCGCGGCCACCTGGGCAAGCAGTTGATAGCGAAGTTCGCGCTCGACAAAGGCCGCGACCCACAGGCCTATGCCTTGGGCGTCAAGGAATTGTGGGAAGTACCGGCCGGCCAAGCCAAGCCCGGCCTGGTGGTCCACACCGCCGGCTGGCCGATGGACGAACACACCTATGGCGGCGGCTTTCTGTACCACCTGGAAGGCAACAAGATCACGCTCGGGTTCGTCACCGGGCTCGACTACCAGAACCCTTGGATCAGCCCCTTCGAGGAAATGCAGCGCTGGAAGACCCACCCCGCCATCCGCGCCCACATCGAAGGCGGCAAGCGCATTGGCTATGGCGCACGCGCCATCACCGCCGGCGGCTTGCTAAGTCTGCCCAAACTGGTCTTCCCGGGTGGCGCGCTGGTGGGCTGCGAAGCTGGCACGCTGAACGCGGCGCGCATCAAGGGCAGCCACGCGGCCATCAAGACCGGCATGCTGGTGGCCGAAGCCATCGTGCCCGCCTTGGCCGCCGGCCGCAGTGCCGATGCGCTGGAAGCCTACCCGGCGGCCTTCGAGAAAAGCTGGCTGTTCGACGAGATGCAGCAAAGCCGCAACTTCAAGCAATGGTTCAAGCAGGGCAATACGGTGGGCGCGCTGATGACAGGCATTGAGCAATGGCTGCTGCCCAAGCTGGGCCTGAAAAGCCCGCCGTGGACGGTACACCGCCATGCCGGCGACCACACGCGTTTGCACGCCGCCGCGCAAGTGCAGCGCATCGATTACCCGCGGCCCGACGGCAAGCTGACCTTCGACCGTTTGAGTTCGGTCTTCATCAGCAACACCAACCATGAAGAGAACCAGCCGGCGCACCTGACGTTGAAGGATGCATCGGTGCCGGTGGCCATCAACCTGGAACGTTATGCCGGGCCCGAGAGCCGCTACTGCCCGGCCGGCGTCTACGAGTTTGTGAAGAACGCCGACGACAGCGACCGCCTGCAGATCAACGCGCAGAACTGCGTGCACTGCAAAACCTGCGACATCAAAGACCCGACGCAGAACATCGTCTGGGTCACGCCCGAAGGCGGCGGCGGGCCGAATTACGCGGGGATGTAAGCGCAGCGAACAGGCCCTGCGCCGCCTGATTCACGCGGGGATGTAGGCGGCAGGCACAGACCCACCTGAATCAACCCTGGCCCAGACCCTTCAGCCGCCCAGGCTCAACAATTTCTATCCAATACCCGTCAGGGTCTTTGACAAAAGCCACGTCCTTCATCTTGCCTTGTTCGGGGCGTTTGACATAGACGACCTGGTTGTCGTCGAGCCAGCGCACGGCGGCATCCAGGTCTGGCACAGAAAAGCAGATGTGGCCGAAACCTTGCGGCTGCGCGTTGCCGTCGTGGTACTTGAAAGCGGCGTCTTTTTCTGTGCCCCAGTTGTGCGTCAATTCCAGAATACCGGGCTGCGAAAACGTCCACGCGGTGCGCTCACCTGCATCGTCAGGTGGCGCTGCTTCGGTGGCGCGGTGCAGGAAATACAGCGAAAACTGCATCTCTGGAAAGTCCAGCTTGCGCAACACGCGCATGCCGAAGATGCGGGTGTAGAAATCCAGCGCCACGGCCGGGTCTTTGACGCGCAGCATGCTGTGGTTGAAGACAAACCCTTGCGAAGCCGCGCTGGGCTGGGCGCACACGCCCGGGTGGTTTTCGGTGTCGAAAGGCATCTTGGAAGAAACAGAGGAAGTATTCAGGCGGAGCGCGCGCGCACCGATACCAATGGGGATACCAAGGGCGGAACCAAAGGGCGCACCACCGTCAGCGGCCCATGTTCACTGGCCTGCACCCGCCGGCGCAGGTAGCGCATGCAGGTGACGCGCAGGAAGGAAGCGAAGTTGGGCACCTCGCCGCGGTGGGCCAATATTTCGTCATGGAACAGCGAGATCAGCGCGTTGGTCGTGCGGCCTTCTTCTTCGGCCATCTCGGCCAGCGTATCCCACACCATGTTCTCGAGCCTGATGCTGGTCAGCACGCCATGGATGCGCACGGTGCGTGAACGCTGTTCGTACTGGATGGGGTCGGCCTTGACGAAGAATTCGCACATCGCAATCTCCTGAAAACGGTCGGCGTCAGATGCTCCGCGCCGTCATTTGCTGGGCAATGTAATCGGCCTGCCTTATCGCCAGGCTGACGATGGTCAGCGTTGGGTTTTCGGCGCCGCCTGTCGTGAACTGGCTGCCGTCGCTGATGAACAGGTTGCTGATGTCGTGCGTCTGGCCGAAACCGTTGCAAACGCTGTCTTTCGCGCTGGCGCCCATTCTGCAGGTGCCCATGTTGTGGGTGCTGGGGTAGGGCGGCGTGCGAAAACTCTTGATGGCGCCGGCCGCTTCATAGACGCGCTGGCCCTGGCGGAAGGCGTGTTCGCGCATGGCGATGTCGTTGTCGTGGTCGTCGAAGTGAACGTTGGGTGCGGCGCTGCCCCACTTGTCTTTGACGTTGGTGTTCAGCGTCACGCGGTTGCTTTCACGCGGCATGTCTTCACCCACCAGCCACATGCCGGCCAGGCGGGTGTAGTTGTCCATGTAGTCGGCAAAGTCTGCGCCCCAGCCGCCCGGGTTCAGGAAGGCGGCCATGAAGGGCACGCCGAGCGCCAAGGTTTCCAGTTCATAGCCGCCGGCAAAACCACGCTTGGTGTCGTGCACGGCTTCGTCGCGAATGATGCCGGCCATGGTCGTGCCGCGGTACATGTGCACCGGCTGCTTGAACATGGCGTAGACCGAACCCGTCATGTGGCGCATGTAATTGCGCCCCACTTGGCCAGAACTGTTGGCCAGCCCGTCTTTGAATTTGTTGGAAGCCGACAGCAACAACAAACGCGGCGTCTCGATTGAATTACCGGCGACGCAAACGATGCGCGCTTTTTGCCGTTGTTCCTTGCCGTCTTTGTCAAAGTAGACAACGCCGGTGACCTTGCCGGCTTCGTTGTGTTCAATGCGCGTGACATGGCTTTCTGGCCGCAAATCCATATTGCCGGTTTTCTCGGCCTTGGGCAGTTCGACATACAGCGTGCTCCACTTGGCGCCGCTCTTGCAGCCCTGGAAGCAAAAGCCCAATTGCATGCAACGGCCGCGGCCGTCGCGCGGCTGGCTGTTGATGGCCATATTGCCGGTGTGCACTTCCTTGTAGCCCAGCTTGGTGGCGCCAGCGTGCAAGACCTTGTAGTTGTTGTTGCCCGGCAGACCGGGTATGCCATTGGTGCGCGTCACGCCCATCTTGTCTTCGGCGCGGGCGTAGTAAGGCTCCAGGTCTTTCAGCGTGATGGGCCAGTCCATCAGGCTCGCGCCCTTGATGTCGCCATAGGTGGTGCGCGTCTTGAACTCGTGTTCCTGAAAGCGCAGCGAAGCGCCGGCCCAGTGCGTGGTGGTGCCACCCACCGTCTTGCAGACCCACGCCGGCAGGCCAGCAAAATCTTTCGCCACACGCCAGGTGCCGCTGGTGGTGCGCGGGTCCAACCAGGCCAATTGGCTGAAGGACTTCCATTCGTCGTTGATGAAAGTGGCGCTGCTTTGCAAGGCCCCGGCTTCCAACACCACGAGCTTGATGCCCTTCTGCGCCAATTCGTTGGCCAGCGTGCCGCCGCCAGCGCCTGAACCGATGATGACGACCACCGAGTCGTCGTTGAAATCAAACTTTGCCATGTGCTTGTCTCCTGCCTGTTCTTGGGGTCTGCGCTTAGCCGAGGTACGGCGGCGGGCTGGCTTCCTTGCTGGGTGCCGGCAGCCACTTCAGGTCTTGAAACCCGCGCGTGATGTAGCCACCCTTTTCCCAGGCCGAGCCGGGGTAGCCGAAGACGGCGTAGGCCATGTCGTTGTCGTACAGCGAAGTCACGCACTGGCCGCGCACGGTGTTGAAAAACGGCGTGCCTTCGATGGCCGTGACGAGCGCCAGCTTCTTCGCTGCCGGGGCTTTGATGAAGCTGCCACCCGCCGCTTCGTCCAGCGCCTTGATGCCGGCGCGCAAGGGTGCGTCGGCTTTGCCGTCCAGGTCTTTGGCCAGCAGCGCGTAGACCGCGTCGGGCAGCTTCTTGTGCGGGTAGAGCACACGGCCCATGGCCATCAGCGTCTGGCCTTCGGCGGTCGTCAATGTCTTCAATTCGGCGGCCCACACCGGCGAAGGCGCCAGCGTGGCCAGCACCGAGCCGGTGGCGATGGTGCCCATCAACAGGCCCGTGCCCTTGAGGAATTCACGCCTTGCCAGCGGCAGGTTCAGCTTGGGCACCTGGCCATTGCTTTCGTTGCAGCTACTGGCTTCGGTGCCGGTGGGCGCCGCGGGCACCGTTATTGGAATTACGCGCATCTCGGATCTCCTGGTCTTGTGTGCCGGCGCCTGGCATGAGCACCGCAGCGCAGCAGTGTTGCACCCGCCCCTGCCGCGCAGGTTTTAGCCAGTTACCTACAAGGGAAAGCCCTGGCGCGCGGCGGCGTTGCGCCAGGCTGACACAGGGTCAGCACTGCGCCTGGTGCTGCGCTTGACACTGCGCTTGGCACTGCGCTCTGTGGCGCTCGACTTTTTCTTACTTCGCGCCGTTCAAGATCCACGCTGCAAGACGGCGTGCGTCGGCGTCGCTTAACTGGGCTTGCGGCGGCATGGCCATGTCGCCCCACTTGCCGCTGCCGCCGGTACGAATGCTCTTTGCCAGCTCGGCAATGGCGGCTTTGTCATGGCCGTACTTGGCGGCCACTTCAACATAGGACGGGCCCACCAGCTTGCTGGCCACCGCGTGGCAGCCCAGGCAGCCTTGCTTGCGGGCCAGCGCGGGGTTGGCGTGCACCGCCTGGGTGACGGCCAGGCCCAGGCACAGCAGGGCGGCGGTTTGCAAAAAAGGGGCAGGGCTGGGGCGCATGAAAAAAGTCTCCGAGAGGCCGAAAGCGGCCCGCGCATTCTTGCGGCATGCGGCGCCAGTGGGTGATAGCGACCTACCTACACCCTTGCGTGCCCGGCCTTCAGCGAGCCACCGTCAGCGATCAACCTTCAGCCAGCGCCAGCACCGCGCGCCGCAAGCCACCGCCACCCACGGGGATGCCTCGCACCGTCAGCGCTGCTTCGACACCGCCCAAAGCGCCCAGGATGGTGGCCGGGTTGCAGTCGCCCAAATGACCGATGCGAAAAGCGCGGCCCATCAAAGGGCCAAGACCACCGGCGATGGCAACCTGGAATCGTTCCCGCGCGACTTCGCGCAGCGCATCGACATCGGTGCCCGGTGGCACGGTGATGGTGGTGACGCTGACAGAACGCGCCGCAGCGTCCTGCGCAAAAAAGTCCAGCGCGCCGCCTTCTCGCCAGCCCTGCACGGCCGCGTGTACCGCGCGCGCCAGCAGCGCGTGGCGGGCGTGTACCTGGGCCACGCCTTCGCTGAAGATCAAGCCCAGTGCCGCTTCCAGCCCGAACAACAGGTTCTGCGGCGGCGTGCCGCAGTATTTGCGATAGCTCAGGTCGTGCTTGCGGCGCACCCAGTCCCAATAAAACCGCGGCGCGGTGTTGGCCTCAGCCCGTGCAAAAGCGCGCGCGTTGACGGCCACAAAACCCAGGCCGGGCGGGCACATCAGGCCTTTCTGTGAAGCGCCCAAAGCCACGTCAACACCCAGCGCATCCATCTCGAAAGGCGCGGCACCCAGCGACGCCACCACATCGGCCACCAGCAGCGCCGGGTGGCGCGCGGCATCCAGCGCAGCGCGCACCGCGGCGATGCTGCTGGTGACGCTGCTGGCGGTGTCGGTATGCACCGCAAACACGGCCTGGATGCGGTGCGCGGTGTCGTCACGCAACGCCTGTTCCAGCGCCGGCATGTCCATCGGCCAGCCTTCGCGCCAAGGCGTGCGCAACACCCGCCGACCCAGCGCTTCGGTCTGCACGGCCCACGTTTCGCTGAAGTGCCCGGTGCCCGCCACGAGCACCGTGGCGCCCAGCGGGGCGACGTTTTCCACCACCGCTTCCCACACGCCGTGGCCATTGGCGGCGTAGATGAACACATCGGCCTGCGCTGCGTTCAGCAAGCGCTTGAGGCCTTGTTCGCAGGCGGCGATATTGGCGTTCACCCGCGGGTCGCCGAGGTCCATGGGCTGGCGCATCAAGGCGTGCAAGACCGCGTCAGGCAGCGGCGTGGGGCCAGGTGAATGCAGGAAGCGACGGCCGGGTATGCGCGGCGTGTCGAGTGAATGCGCGGGCATCAAAGGCTTACTTCCAGTCGGGTGGGCGTTTGTCTATGAAGGCTTGCACACCTTCCAGCGCGCTGCCGTCCATCATGTTGCAGGCCATGGTGCGGCCGGCGTCGTCGTAAGCGGCTTGCATGCCCACTTCCAGCTGGCGGTAGAACAAGGCCTTGCCCATCGCCAGCGCGACGCGCGGCTTGCCGATGATGCCGGCCACCAGAGCGTTCACTTCAGACGTTAGCTGGTCGGCTGCCACGACGCGGTTGACCAGCCCTTTGGCCAGCGCTTGTTCGGCGCTGATGAAGTCGCCCGTGACCAACAGCTCGAAAGCTGCCTTGCGGCCCAGGTTGCGGGCCAGCGCCACGCTGGGCGTGCTGCAAAACAAACCCAGGTTGACACCGCTGACGGCGAAGCGTGATTCGCGCGTGGCCACCGCCAGGTCGCACATCGCCACCAGTTGGCAGCCCGCTGCGGTGGCCATGCCTTGCACCTTTGCAATCACCGGCACGGGCAGCTTTTGCAGGCTCATCATCATGCGGCCGCATTGCGCAAACAGCCCTTCGTAATAGGCCTGCGAAGGCTGGGCGCGCATCTCTTTCAAGTCATGCCCGGCGCAGAAAGCCTTGCCGGCCGCGGCGATGACGACGACACGCACGCTGTCATCGGCGGCGACGCCGTCCAGCGCCGTTTGCAGCGCTTGCAGCAGCCCTTCTGACAACGCATTGAAAGCCTGTGGCCGGTTCAATGTCAGCGCCACGACACCGCGCGAGTCTGTGGCTTGCAGCAGCAGGGGTTCGGTCATCGCAGGCTCCTCATCGAAGTGGTCAAGGCTTGGCCGCTGCGGCTTCGCGCTGCACCACCGCGGCCGGCGCAAAGCCGCGCATGCCCAAGGCCTCGTACAACTGCGCCGGCGCATAGGCCACCTTGCCTTGTATGACCAGGCTGGCCTTGCGCACATCGCCGACCTGGTGCTCTGGGTCGCCTTCCACCAGCAGCAGGTCGGCCGCCATGCCGCGTTCGATGGCGCCGGTGCTGGCGCCGACACCGGCCACGCGCGCGCCGTTGAAGGTGGCAATCTTCAGCACCTGCAGCGGCGGTATGCCGGCCTTCACATACAGCTCCAGTTCGCGGTGCAGGCTCAGGCCGGCGATGCTGTCGGTGCCGGCCACCAGCGGCACGCCGGCGCGGTACATGGCGCCGACGAATTCCACCATTCTTTGGTACGAGGGTCTGTATCGCGCAGCCTGTTCGGGCGTCGGGCTCATCTCGCTTTTCAGCAGGCCGCGGCGCCACAGCACGGGCAGGTGGTCGGCGATGTCGGCCAGCCACGGATGGCGTTCGCCATCGCGCTGCGTGAACATGGCCTCGAAGGTGGCCAGCGTGGGGTCGACCGTAGTGCCCTGCTTGCGCAGCAGCGCAATGAAATCCTTCGCCGCCTTGCCCTGCAGCGCGACCCGCCGGGCCTCGTCAGCCACCAGGGTGAAGCGCAGCAGCGTGCGCGTGTCTTGCTGCGGTGTGACAAAGAAGTTCAGCATCACTTGGTTGATGTGCGTCAGCTCGTCATAGCCGGCGCGCACCGCTTCTTCGGCGCGCATAAAGGCCGGCACATGGCCGGCCACGCGCATGCCGTGCTGGTGTGCACGCGCGGCCAGCGGCTGCACCCATTGCGGCTTGATGGAGTTGTAGAGCTTGATCTGGTGGTAGCCGCGCGCGGCATACCAGTCGACCGCGTTCAATGCCGTTGGCAGGTCGGCCGCCACAATGCCCAGCCGCGCCGAAAACGGGCTTTGCCCTTCGATGAAACCGGCCGGCACGGTGTGCGGGCCGGCCACTTCGCCGCTGTCGATACGGCCCTTCAGCCGCCACAAATCCTGGTTGTGGTTGCCCATGTCGCGCACCGTGGTGACACCGCCAGCCAGGTGCATCAGCGCTTCGTCGTCGTTGATGTGGGCGTGCATGTCGAACAAACCCGGCAACAGCGTGCGGCCGCTGCCGTCTATGGTTTGCTGCGGCGAAGCCTGCAGCGCACCGGGCGCGGTGATGTCGCCGATGCGGCCGTCGTACAGGTAGACGTCAGCCGGCCCGCGCATGGCCGCGGCGCGGCTGTCAAACCAGCGCACATTGCGCACCAGCGTCAGCCCGGGCAGCGGCTGCGCTGTGCGCTGGCGGATGCCGCGCAGTCTTTCGTCTTGGGCTTGGCGTTGTCGTTCAAGCAGACCTTCGGCTGCGGCTTCAAAGCCGGCAGGCGTCAAGAACCAGCCGGGGAAGACGACCGCAAACAAAGCCTGGCTGCCGTCGTCGCGCAGCCACAGATACCAGGGGTTGTTGTCGCCGCCGGTGACGGCGTACAACGCCACCGGCACCGTGCCGGCGGGGCCACCGACTTGCAAGCCTGCCAGACGCTCGGCCACCAGCGTGGCGCCGGCGCCGGCAGGGGCCTTGAAGCCGGGCCGCGCCAGCAGCGCACGCAACAGTTGCGCGGTGAAGGCGGGTGAAGATTCCAGCGGCACAAACAGGCTGCCTTCGGGCGCGGCTTCGTCGCCCTTGTCGGAAGGCGATGTCCAGCGCACGCGGCCATCGGCGAAGGCAAATTCTTCGGCGATGGTGCCGCCAAACGTCGATTGCCCAGTCACTTTGTAGGCCAGCACCCGCTGCGTGGCGTCGAGGCGGAATTCTTCTTTCACGTCGGGGCCGCGGCCGTTGTCGCGGTAGGAAAAGTCGACCCGCACCAGGCCGGCACTGTCGTCGCTGTCAACCGTCATCGCGCCGCCGCGGCTGCCTTGAATGGTGACCACGTAGCTGGCCACCGCGGCCTGCGCGGCCTGCGCGGGGCTGGCCCCTATCAACCCAGAAATCAACCCGAAAACCAACCCTGAAACCAACCCGCCCAGCGGGAAAAACTTGCGCTGCAACATGTCCGAAAAACCTTTCATTCGATGGCGCCAACACGCGCGCGTTCGCGCAACTGGAACTTCTGTATCTTGCCGGTGCTGGTCTTGGGGATGGCCTCGAAACGTATTTCGCGCGGCACCTTGTAGCCGGCCAGCAAGCCCTTGCAATGCGCCACCAGCTCGGCCGCAGTGACTGTGCTGTCGGCCCGCGTTTCGACATAGGCCACCGGCGTTTCGCCCCACTTGGCATCGGGCTTGGCCACCACCGCACAGGCCAGCACGGCGGGGTGGCGGTACAGCGCGTCTTCGACTTCGAGCGAGCTGATGTTTTCACCGCCGCTGATGATGATGTCCTTGCTGCGGTCCTTGATCTTCACATAGCGGTCGGCTTCCATCACCGCCAGGTCGCCGGTGTGGAACCAGCCGCCTTCAAAAGCCTTGGCGGTGGCGGCTGGGTTCTTCAAATAGCCCTTCATCACGATGTTGCCGCGGAACATGATTTCGCCCATGGTCTGGCCGTCATCGGGTGTGACCGCCATGGTTTCGGCGTCCAGCACCGTCATGCCTTCTTGCAGCATGTAGCGCACACCCTGGCGGCCGTTCAGCCGCGTTTGTTCGGACAGACTTTCTTCGGCCCAGGCTTGCCGCTTCACGGCCACGCTGGCCGGCCCGTAGGTCTCGGTCAAACCGTAAACATGGGTCAAATCGAAACCGATCTGCGCCATGCCTTCAATCATCGCCGCCGGTGGTGCGGCACCGGCCACCATGCCGCGCACTTTCTGCGTGATGCCGGCGCGCTGCTCGGCCGTGGCATTGATGAGCAGGCTGTGCACGATGGGCGCGGCGCTGTAGTGGTCCACGCCGTGCTGGCGCATCGCGTTCAGCATGGCCTGCGCATCGACCTTGCGCAGGCAGACATGGGTGCCGCCCAGCATGGCCACCGTCCAGGGAAAGCACCAGCCGTTGCAGTGGAACATCGGCAACGTCCACAGGTACTTCGGAAAGTGCGGCATGGTCCAGGTGCTGGCGTTGCACACCGCGTTCAGATAGGCGCCGCGGTGGTGGGTGACCACGCCCTTGGGGTCCCCGGTGGTGCCGCTGGTGTAGCTGATGGCGATGGCGTCCCATTCGTCGGCCGGGCCATCCAGCGTGGCCAAAGCTTCGTGTGCGGCCAGCAGGCTTTCGTAGTCTGTAGGTCCCAAGCCCGTGCCCAGCCTTTCACCGGCGCCGGTGTATTCACTGTCGGCCACGTCGATGACCACCGGCGTGCGGCCATGTTCTTCGCGCAGCAGGCGCAACGCGGGGCCCATCACCGGCGCAAATTCTCGGTCGGTGATGAGCACCTGCACTTCGCAGTGGTTCATCTGCCAGGCCAGCAAGGGCGCGTCCAGCCGCGTGTTCAAGGTGTTCAGCACGGCGTTCAGGGCCGGCACGGCGTAGTGCGCTTCCACCATCTCTGGCGTGTTGTGCAGCATCACGCTGACCGTGCTGCCGCGCCCCACGCCGTGGGCCCGCAGCGCGGCGGCCAGGCGGGCCGAGCGTTGACGCGTTTGCGCCCAGGTGTAGCGGCGCGCGCCGTGCACCACGGCCGGCAGATTGGCGAAAACTTCGGCGCTGCGTTCGACAAAACTGACTGGCGACAAGGCTACGAAGTTGGCAGCGTTCTTGTCCAGGTGCTGGTCGTAGATGTTCATGGCGCGGCCTCTTTGTGCATCGGAAGATGGTACGCCCGGCCTCAGGCGCAAGCCGCCGCGAGCGCCTGGTCAATGTCCCAAAGAATGTCGTCGATGTGTTCCAGCCCCACCGAGATGCGCACCATGTCGGGCGGCACACCGGCGGCCAGTTGCTGGGCCTCGTCGAGCTGCCGGTGGGTGGTGCTGGCCGGGTGGCTGATGAGCGTGCGCGTGTCGCCGATGTTCACCAGGTGGCTCATGAACTGTGCACTTTCTATGAACTTCACACCGGCTTGCACGCTGCCGTTCACGCCGCCTTTCAACCCGCCTTTCACCCCGCCTTTCACCCCGAAAGCCAGCAACCCCGAAGCACCGCGCATTTGCGCCTTCATCAGCCCATGTTGCGGGTGTTCAGGCAGGCCGGGGTAGTTGACCCAGCCCACCGCCGGGTGGCGTTGCAGAAACTGCGCCACCGCCAGCGCGTTGCTGCAATGGCGCTCCATGCGCAGCGGCAGTGTCTCCACGCCTTGCAGGATTTGCCAGGCGCTCATCGGCGACAAGGCCGCGCCGAACACGCGCAGGCTTTCCATGCGGCAGCGCATGCAAAAACCGAAATCGCCAAAGGTCTCGAAGAATTTCACGCCGTGGTAGCCGGGTGAAGGCTCGGTCATGCCGGGGTATTTGCCGTTGTCCCACGGAAAACGCCCGCTTTCGACGACCACGCCACCCAGCGTGGTGCCGTGGCCGGCCAGGTATTTGGTGGCGCTGTGGACGACGATGTCAGCACCCAAGGTGAGCGGGTTGCACAGGAAAGGGCTGGGCACCGTGTTGTCAACCACCAGCGGCACACCATGGGCATGGGCGACATCGGCAATGGCCGCAATGTCCAGCACCACCAGACTCGGGTTGCCCAGCGTTTCTGCAAACACGGCGCGCGTGTTGGGCTGCATCGCAGCGGCGAACGCATCGGGTTTCGTGGCATCGACAAACGTCGTCGCAATGCCGAACTTCTTCAGCGTCACGGCCAGCATCGTGACGCTGCCGCCGTACAGCGCACCGGCCGCGACGATGTGGTCGCCGGCCTGCAGCAGCGTCATCAGCGCCATCGCCTCAGCGGCCATGCCGCTGGCGCTGGCCACCGCGGCGCGGCCTTGTTCCAGCGCCGCCACACGTTCTTCCAGCGCGGCCACGGTGGGGTTGCTCAAACGGCTGTAGACATTGCCGAAGGTTTGCAGGTTGAAGAGACTCGCGGCGTGTTCCGCACTGTCAAAAACGAAGCTGGTGGTCTGGTAAATGGGCAGTGCGCGCGCGCCGGTGGCGGCGTCGGGAATTTGCCCGGCGTGGATGGCCAGGGTTTCGGGCTTGAAGCGGTGGTCGGGCATGGCCGCGCATTGTGCCCGCGGGGCTTGCACAGCCCGTGACATGCACGCGGCCCGGTGACGGTTGGCGTCACCGGGCCGCGTCCAAACGGCTACACCCTTACACCTTCATGCGTTCAAGGCAAGGCCAGCGCAAAGGCCTGAATATCACCGTCGTCATAACCCTGCAAGCGTGCGTTGCCGTCGGTGGCTTTGGCGTAGACCTGCAGCGTCGCCGCAAAGGCCGCGTTGTCGCAACTGCCCGGGTGGCCAGGCACCGGCCCCATCAGCGTGGACACCGCGAAGGCGTGGCTGAACTGCCCGTTGCCCGGGCTGCTGTAAGCGCCTGCGGCCAGCGCCGAGACCTCACCCGCCGCACCCGCCGCCGGCACACCCAATGCACCGCGCACCAGGTTGAAAGCGAAGGTGGCGTGGGCATGGGGTTGCAACGCATCGAAGGCCAGCGTCAGCGACGTGCCCGGCGTGTAGCGCAGGAAACCGCAGTCATCGACCACCGCGCCGTTGGACAGCGTGGGGGCGTGGATGTTGGCGTTGCAGCGCGCGTTGTCGACCCGCACCGTGAAGACAAAACCGGCACCGTCCATTTCAGACGTTAGCGCCAGCCGCGTGTGCAAGGTGTTGCCGGTGAAGTGGTCGGGCAGCACAAAGCTGAAGCTGCCGGGGCCGGGCGCCACCGGGTTGCCGTTGCTGTCAAACACTTCCAGCTTGACCTGGTAGCTGTCGGCCAATGCCGCGGCGTTGATGGCGTCGTTGCTGCCCGGCGTCGTCCAGCGCGCGGCGTAGATGTCGCCAATGCTGTTGTCCACCGGCCAGTAGTACTGCGTGCCCGCGGGGTCGCCGGCGGTGGCTATGGCCCAGTCGGCGGTGTTGAACAATGCCGGCTTGAAGCGGAACAGGTTGTTGGGCTGCGGACCCAGCAGCACGGCCGGGAATTCAACGTCGGGCCCGGGCACGTCGCGCACATAGCTGCGGCTGACCGGGTCGAGCAGCTTGGTGAAGCTGCCCGACGTGCCGCGCCGTACCGACCAGCGGTAGAAATACTGGCCACCGGCACCGACGTTGGGGATGCCCAAAGCGTGCTGCTGGCGAAAGCCCAGCGTGGCGCCAAAGGGTGCGTCAAGCACACCACCGTAGTTGGTGAAGCCGTCGGGCCGCACCCAGCCGTCAAGGCTGGGGCCGGCCGCCGCGGTGCCACGTATCCAGGTGCCGCCTATGGCCATCGGCATGACCCAGCGGTCAACGCCGCCGGGCGGCACGGTGGGCACGTCTGGCACGCAGGGCTGGGCGCGCGGGTCGCTGACGACGACCACGATCTCGTCGCCGCAGTGGTAGTTCCAGATCGTGTGGCAACGCACCGGCGGCCGGTGGATGGTCGTCCAGGTGCCGCCCAACAGTTGTTCGGCCGACAGGTAGATGTCGGGCTGGTCAGCGTCGTTGCACAAGTGCACATACGGGAAGGCAAAGCGGCCTTGTTCATCGGTATTGACGGGGCCGAAACACTGCTTGGTGTAGATGAACCAGCGCTCCAGCCAGGGCAGCCAGCAGAGGTAGGGGCGCAGCACTTCAAGATGCGCCACCAGATCAGCGCGCAGCAGCGTGGCGCTGCTGTCGCGCAATTGAAGGTTTTGCAGGCTTTGAAGTTGCGTCGTGGGGTCGGCGTTGACCGCGGCGGCGCGCAAGGCCATGTTCGGCGCCAGGCCGGCGCTGGCCAGCAGTTGGGGCGTTAGCCGCGCGGCCGCCTTGACCGATGCGGCCATCGCCATTTGCGGCTGCACCAGCGCGCCGGCCAGCGGGTGGAAGAAAGGTTCGGGGTCGGGCTCGGGAATGGGGATGCGCCGGCGAATCACGTCCAGCAAATCACCCCGCAAGCGCAGCAACTCTGGCCACGGCAGGCGGTTGACCAGCAGGAACCAGCGGTCAACCTCACACACCGTGACACGGGCGTGGCAGATGGGCAAATCCAGCACCTGCCCGTCGGCCAGATGCACGCGCTTGACCAGGCGCCCACGCACCCAGCACACACACAGGCGCGGCCAGTGCTGCCAGGCCGGGCGCGCAATCGCAAACTCGACGCGCGGGTCACGCGGGTTCAGGCGCAGCGGCTCAGTCCACGCGCCCAGCAGCCGTTCCAGGCTGTCGCGGGTGGGCACGCCGCCCAGGCCTTCGGGTGGCACTGGCGCCACCACCAAACGGGCCGAAGCCAGTTGTTCGGGTCGCGCTTTCAAGGTGCCTTCGGCGCTGAAACTGCTGCCCTGGTGGCTGACCTTCAACACCGTGCTGGCGGCCAGGTTGCCCAGGCGGTCGTACAGCAACGCTTGTAGCTGTTCGAGCTTGTCTTCGGCCACAGCGCCGCTGAGCTGGATGCGCACCGGCACGGGCACGGCGCCGGTGCCGCCTGACGTGCTTGGGTTGGGATTGCCGGCGGGGTTGCCGGCAGGGTTGTCTGAAGCAGATGCGGCCATGGAAGGCTCCTTGAGGTAAGGCACGCCATCGCGGCATACCGGGCCGCCAATGTCTGCCTCGCCGCGTCGCGCAGCCATCCCCTCAAAGTTGGGCCGGCACCCCTACTTCAGCAGGGTGCTGCACGCTCTTTGCTGGCGCCCTTTGCACACCCTTACACGGGCCGGCGCGAAGAGATCACTTTCGTATCCACGCCCACCCAATGCAGCCCGCCAAACAGCCGCGCATGCTCGATCTTCACGCAGCGGTTCATTACCGAATCCAGCCCAGCGGCGCGGGCGGTGGCGTCGGCTTGCAGGTTCATCACACCCAGTTGCTGCCACAGGCATTGGGCGCCGATGGCCACGGCGCTGGCGGCAATCGGTGGCAGGTCGGCAGGCTTGCGAAAGACATCCACCATATCGACAGCAAAAGGAATGTCCTCAAGCCGCGCATAACAGCGTTCACCCAGCACCTGTTCGTAACGCGGGTTCACCGGCACGATGCGGTAACCATGGCTTTGCATGTACTTGGCGGCGAAAAAGCTGGGCCGATGCCAATCGGCAGACAAGCCCACCACGGCGATGGTGTGGCAGGTCTTCAGAATGCGGCGCAGGGTGGGTATGTCGTCGGTCATGGCGCCATCGTAGCGGCAGGGCCTGGCACGCCCGAATAGCCAAGCCCGGGTGCGGGCGGCTATCGTGGGCCGCATGAAACTCAAACGCACCTTGTTCTGCGGCCTGCTTGCCGCTGCCATTGCCGCAGTCGCCGCCACAGCGCAAGCCGGCACCATCACCGTCGTCACGTCCTTCCCCAAAGAGCTGACGCAGGCCTACAAAACCGCGTTCGAGAAAGCCAACCCGGGCATCAAGGTCGAGATCCTGAACAAGAACACCGTGCAGGGTATGGCCTATGTGCGTGAACTGCCGCTGGGCCAGCGCCCCGACATCTTCTGGGCCAGCGCGCCCGATGCGTTTGAAGTGCTGGCCAGCGCCAAACTGCTCGAGCCCATCGCCGACCTGGCCAACAAGGCGGCACCGGCCAAGGTGGGCAACTACCCTATCAACGACCCGCAAGGCCTGTACCTGGGCCAGGCATTGGCGGGCTACGGTTTGATGTGGAACACCCGCTACCTGGCGGCCAACAAACTGCCCGCGCCCAAGCAGTGGGCCGATCTGACCAAGCCCATCTACTTCGGCCATGTCGCCATGAGCGCGCCTTCGCGTTCGGGCACCACGCACCTGACGGTGGAAACGCTGTTGCAAGGCGAAGGCTGGGACAAGGGTTGGACGCAGTTGCTGCAAATGGCCGGCAACAGTGCGGCCATCACCGAGCGCAGTTTTGGCGTGCCCGATGGCGTCAACAACGGCCAGTTCGGCATCGGCCTGGTGATCGACTTCTTCGGCCTGGCCGGCAAATACAGCGGCTTTCCTGTTGAATTCATCTACCCCGATGTGACGGCCGTGGTGCCGGCCAACATCGCCTTGGTGGCCGGTAGCAAGAACCCGACAGAAGCCAGGCAGTTCATACGTTATGCCGTCAGCACCGAAGGCCAGCAGTTGCTGACAGACCCAAAGATCTCGCGGCTGCCGATATTGCCACCGGAGCAGTTGAAGATGCCCGCCGGCTACCCGAATCCGTTTGAGATTGCCAAGCGCGCCAAGGTGCAGTTCGACTCTGACTTGTCAGAGACGCGCTACAACGTGGTGTCTGCGATGTTCGACCAGACCATCACCTTCAGGCTGAAGGAATTGCAGGCCGCGACCAAGGCCATCCACGAAGGTGAAGCGGCGCTGGTGAAGAAGCCCAACGCGCAAGCCGCGGCTTTGTTGAAGCAGGCGCGTGAACTGGCGTTTTCGCCGGCCGTGGGCCAGCACATGGCGGGAGACAAGGAGTTCTTGAAGCTCTTCACCGCCAACAAGAGAAGCGCCGAAATCAACAAGCAGGTGACCGGGCTTGAAGACCGCTGGAACAGTGGCGCGCGCGACAACTACGGCCGCGCCAGGTTGCTGGCCGAGCAGGCGCTGGCGCTTGTTCGTTGAAGCGCTGAAACAGACGCATCAATGAACATCCGCGCCGGCGTGTGGCTGGCCGCAGCCGCGGTGGCCGGCTTTCTGCTGCTGTTCTTCGTGCTGCCCGTAGGCCACGTCTTCATCACCGCTTTTCTTGACGCCGATGGCAGCCCGACGCTGGGCCACTTCGCCGCCTTTTTCGGCCAGGGGCTGATGCGCGAGTCTTTCGGCAACAGCCTGTATGTGGCGGTGATGGCGGCGCTGTTCGCCGCGCTGATTGCCGTGCCGCTGGCCTACTTCACAGTGCGCTTTGATTGCCGCGGCGCGCTGCTGATACAGACGCTGGGCGTGCTGCCGCTCATCATGCCGCCCTTCGTTGGCGCGGTGGCTTTGCAGCTCATCTTCGGCCGCAGCGGCAGCATGAACCTATTGCTTCAAGCGCAGTTTGGTTTCACGCTGCCCCTCATGGAAGGGCTGAACGGCGTCGTCTTTGTCGAGGCCATCCACTACTTCCCCTTCATCTTGCTGAACCTGACGGTGGCGCTGCGCAACATCGACGGCGCGATGGAAGAAGCGGCGCTGAACCTGGGCTGCACCGGCTGGCGTTTGTTCTGGCGCGTGATCTTCCCGCTGGCCGCGCCGGGCTTCGTCGCCGGCGCTTCGCTGGTCTTCGTGAAGGTCTTTGACGACCTGGGCACGCCGCTGGTGATGGGCCAGACCAACCTGCTGGCGCCGCAGGCTTATCTGCGCATCACGCAGGTCGGCCTGGAAGACCCGCTGGGCTACGTCATCAGCGTGCTGATGATCGTGTTTTCCATCGCCGCGATGGCCTTGTCGGCGCGTCTGCTGAAGGGCCGCGACTACAGCACGTTGCAAAAAGGGGGTGGCAGCCTGCAACGCCGGCGCTTGTCGCCCGCGGCTTCGCTGGCGGTGTATGCGTGGCTGGGCCTGGTGCTGCTGCTGACACTGTCGCCCCACATCGGCGTGCTGCTGCTGAGCCTTGCCAAGGTCTGGAGCTTCAGCCCGCTGCCCGATGCCTACACCCTGGCCCACTACGCCACGGTCTTCGACGACAGCAGCGGCATGGTGCGCAACACGCTGCTTTACGGCGGCCTGGCGGCGACCCTGGATGTGGTGCTGGGCGTGGCCATCGCCTACCTCATCTTGCGCACGCAACTGCCGGCGCGGCGCTGGCTGGACGGCATTGCCAGCGCTTCACTCGCCGTGCCCGGCATCGTGCTGGCCATCGGCTATTTGCGGCTGTTCAAAGGCCTGACCTTGCCCGCATGGATGGCAGCGCCCGACACGCTGTTCACCAGCACCTGGGTGCTCATCATGCTGGCCTACGCGGTGCGCCGCCTGCCCTATGCGCTGCGCTCTTGCATGGCCGCGCTGCAGCAGGTGCACGTGAGTCTGGAAGAAGCGGCCGAGAGCCTGGGTGCAACCAAGCTGCGCACCATCCGCCGCGTGCTGGTGCCTTTGATGGCCGGCGGCATTGCGGCCGGCTTTGTCACCAGCTTCATCACCGCCGCGGTGGAGTTGTCGGCGACGATTTTGCTGGTCTCGGCCGATTCGCAGGCGCCGATGAGCTACGGCATCTACCTCTACATGCAAAGCGTGGCCGGCCGCGGGCCGGGCGCGGCGCTGGGGGTGTTGGCGATTGCGGTGGTGGCGTTGGGCACCTGGCTTTCACACCGCGTGGTGCAACGAACCCGGGCAGGCAGGCTATGAAAAAAGTACCCGTGCAATGCCGTGGTGTGCGGCTTTCCTACGGCTCCACCGAGGTCTTGAAAGACATCACGCTGGACATCGCGCCCGGCGAATTCTTTGCGCTGCTGGGCCCATCGGGTTCGGGCAAGAGCACGCTGCTGCGCGTGATCGCCGGCTTCAACCGCCAGCAGCAGGGCCAGGTGCTGGTTGGCGGGCAAGACATCGGCGCGCTGCCGCCGTGGCAGCGCAACATCGGCATGGTGTTTCAGAACTACGCGCTGTGGCCGCACCTGAGCGTGTGGCACAACGTGGCCTTTGGCTTGGTCGAACGCAAGGTCGACAAGGCCACGCAGAAACTGAAGGTGGGCGCAGCGCTGGAACTGGTGGGGCTGTCGGCCTTCGGCGAGCGCAAGCCCAACCAACTGAGCGGTGGCCAGCAGCAGCGTGTGGCACTGGCCCGCACCATCGTCACCGAACCGCAAGTGCTGCTGCTGGACGAGCCGCTCAGCAACCTGGACAAGACGCTGCGTGTGCAGATGCGCACGGAGCTGCTGTCGCTGCAACGGCGTCTTGGGCTGACAACGATTTTCGTCACCCACGACCAGGAAGAAGCCATGGGCACCGCCGACCGCATGGCCGTGCTGAACCAGGGTGTGCTGCAACAGGTGGGCACACCCGCCGAGCTTTATGACACGCCGATGAATGCGTTTGTTGCGGGCTTTGTGGGCACCATGAATTTGCTGCCGGCGCGGGTTGTTGAACGCCACGGCAGCACACTCACTTTGGATGTACAGGGCGTGGGTCAGGTGCGACTGCCCAAGCCCGACAACATGCCGGCCGACGACAAGCTGCTGCTGAGCTTCCGCCCCCACGCGCTGCAACTGGAAGCCGACAGCCCTTGCGGCCTAACGCTGCAAGCGACGGTACAGGCCAGCGAATTTCTGGGCGAACACACGCGCTACCACCTGCGTGTCGGCCCGCACCGGCTGGTGCTGGACCGTGCGCACCGCCGCGGCGCTGCGCTGCTGGCGGTGGACGCGCCATTGAGGTTGGTGTTGGCGCCCGATCAGGTGCAATTGTTCGCGGGCTGAGCCAGTCCACTTAATGTGGAAGTGTTCCATGATCCGGGGCGCTGCCCCGCATCATGAAACTTAATGTGGAAGTGTTCCATGATCCGGGGCGCTGCCCCGCATCATGAAACTTAGGGCAGGAAGCCGCGTTCTTCCAGCAACGCACGCAGCGCCGCCGAATCACGCTGGAAGACCTGCGGCGCGTACTTGATGTCGCTCGTGTAGTACTGCGCCAGCGATGTGATGCTTAAGCCGGCCATCTTCTCGATCATCTCCGGCCCCATGCTGCGGTAGCGGTTCCAGCCGTTGACTTCGCGGGCCTCGAAGTTCGCATCGATGCTGGCCGGCGTGGCTGGCTGGTAGCGCTCTGCATGCACCCAGGCCGCAGGCGGCAGGCGGTCGCGCTGGGCCGGGTTTTCGGCAGGCCAGCCGACCACCATGCTGGTCACGGGCAGCACATTCGCCGGGCATTCGAGGAAGTCGGCCAACCCGCGCATCGAATGCAATGTCGTGCCCATATAGCAAATGCCCAGGCCGTGGCTTTGCAGCGCCAGCGCGGTGGTCTGGGCCAGGATGATGGCGTCGAAAGCAGCGACGTGATAGGCCAGCAGGTTGTCGAAGTTCAGCCGCGCACCACGCTGCGCCAGCCAGCTGCGCGTGCGGTGGCTGTCGGCACAGAAGGTCAGCACCAGCGGCGCCTGGTTCACCATCGGCTGACCAAAGTGCAGTTCGCACAAACGCGCCTTGCGTTGCGGGTCTTGCGTGGTGATGACGGACACCATATTCAGGTTGCCGCTGGACGAAGAGCCGTGCAGCGCTTCAGACAGCACGCGCTGCAAGAGTTCGGGCGCCACCGGGTCGGTGCGGTACTGGCGAATCGAGCGGTGCGCTTGCATCAAACGCGAGAAATCTTGAGCGGTCAAGGTGGGGCTCCAACAGATGAAGCCCCGATGATGCACAGCCGGCGTCGGCCAGAATCGCAGCACCCGCTGCAAACACCGACACCCGTGACCCCAGACTTCTGGCCCACCTGCGGCTACACCCTGCTGGAACAAGACGCCCAAGGCTGGCTGCGGCCCACGCCGGCCTACCTGGGCGCCTGGCTGTCGCGGCCAGAACTGGCGCTGGTGGCCGCGTCTTGCCGGGCCGAGACAGCCTTGCACGAAGCACTGCGGCGCGACCCGCTGCGGCCCGTCGCCGCATCTGAACTGGCGAAACTGGCCGATGCCGATGCGCGCGAGAACTACAGCCACTTCCTGGCCTTGCGCGCCGGCCTGCTGCAAGCCGGCACGCTGCAAGCCTGGCTGCTGAAAATCTGGCGTGAAGGCAACACCGGCACGCCGCCGCTGTTCGTAGACTTGATCGTGCAGGCCGTGTTGCGCGGGCTGCTTGACGGCAATGGCAACGCGCTGCAGGCCCGCGCCGCCGAGATGCTGTTCCGCCCGCAGCGCCTGAGCAGCCACGAAGGTCGGCTGCTGGCCGGTGACCGCGAAACGCTGGACCTGCAGCGCGAAACCCACGGCTTCGGCGACCTGGGCCGTTTGCTGGCGCAGGCCCAAGGCCCCGTGAAAGCCGTGCAACTTCAGGTCCTGCAGGCCGACGCGCAAGACCGCTATTGGGCCGAGGCGGCCAAGCCGCAGGGCCGCCACAGCTTTCTGCTCGACCTGACGCACGACATCCAACAACAACTGGGCCACGGCCTGGTCTTCCAGCTGACGCACGCGCATTCCGGCCTGAAGGCGCTGGCCGCGGTGCTGCAGGCCTGGGTGCAGCACCTGTTGGGGATTGCCGTGCGCATCGAGCCGCTGCAAAAAATAGACGATCCGCAATGGCGTTGGCACATCGGCCTGGACGCCGAAGCCAGCCGGCTGCTGGACGACCTGTACGAAGACCGGCCTGTGGACAGCGAGCGCATGCAGCGCCTGGTGAGCCTGTTCCGCCTGGAATTTGCCGATGCGCATGACATGCGCGCTGACGTGGCCGGCAAGCCCGTCTACCTGGGCTTGATGGGCAATGCCGAGCAGGTGCTGCGCATCAAGCCACAAAACTTGCTGCTGAACCTGCCGCTGGCGGCGCGGATTTAAGGCCACGCGGGCAGCCCCGCTGCTACACTGCGCGCCGTCAGGAGAGAGCCCCGTTTGCAGTTCATCGGGGCCGCCGAAGGCGCAGGGCGGTTTGAAAAATCCGCGGCTAACGCTCAGGCAAAAGGACTGACTTTTTTACCTCACTGGAGAGCGGCTGCAACCCCGTCATAAAGACATGGCGCGCAGCCCACCGAAGGGGCAAGGCCTGCCGATCGCAGCACGCGACGGGGCAGCGCTGAATCTCTCAGGTACCAAGGACAGCGAGGGCCGGCCACACCGTTTTTGGTGTCGGCACCCGTGCCCTTGCAGGAAACGCTTCCATGTCCGCCTCCATGTCAGAACCCGTTTTGCACCAGACCCCGCTGCACGCCCTTCACCTGCGCCTGGGCGCGAAGATGGTGCCCTTTGCCGGCTACGCGATGCCGGTGCAATACCCGGCCGGGTTGATGGCCGAACACAGGCAATGCCGCGAATCGGCGGCCTTGTTTGATGTCTCGCACATGGGCCAGTTGCGCCTGGCGGGCGATGGTGCTGCCGCCGCGCTCGAAAGCCTGGTGCCGGTGGATGTGGTGGACCTGGGTGCCGGCAAACAGCGCTATGCGTTTTTCACCAACAGCAGCGGCGGCCTGCTGGACGACCTGATGATCGTCAAGCCACTGCCCGCCGCACACGCCAGCTTCGGCGATCTGTTCCTGGTCGTCAACGCCGGCTGCAAAGAAGCCGACATCAAACACCTGCAAACCCATATCGGCCACCGCTGCACCGTGGTGCCCATGCCTGAGCGTGCCTTGCTGGCGCTGCAAGGCCCAAAGGCGGTGAATGCATTGGCGCGGCTGAACCCCGCCGTGGCGGCGATGGTGTTCATGACCGGCGGCGTGTTTGATCTGGCCGGCACGACTGGAAGCATCGCCTGCTTCGTCACCCGCTCGGGCTACACCGGCGAAGACGGTTTCGAGATCAGCGTGGCTGCCGAGCACGCAATGGCCTTGGCCGAAGCGCTGCTGGCCCAGCCCGAGGTGCAGCCCGCCGGGCTGGGTGCGCGCGACACGCTGCGCCTGGAAGCGGGCCTGTGCTTGTACGGCCACGACATCAATGAGACAACCAGCCCGGTGGAAGCGGGCCTGACCTGGGCGATACAAAAGGTGCGGCGCCCCGGTGGCGCACGCGCCGGTGGCTATCCGGGTGCGGCCGTCATCGAACGCCAACTGGCCGGCGCCGCGCCCAGCAAGCGGGTGGGCTTGATCGGGCTGGAACGGGTGCCGGTGCGTGAAGGCAGCGTGCTGTTCGATACGGGTTCGGAAGGCAAGGGCCACAAGCTGGGCACTGTCACCAGCGGCACTTTGGCGCCCACCGTCAACCAACCCATTGCCATGGCTTACTTGCCGCAAAACCACGCTTTGCCGCAGCACGAGGTATTTGCCGAAGTGCGCGGCAAGCGCCTGCCAATGCGCGTGTCGAGCCTGCCTTTTCACCCCCATCGCTACAAGCGTTGACGGCCAAAGCCCAAAGCCCAAAGCCCAAAGCGCTGACTAACCTTTATCTGACACTGACAGGAGCTATAGCCCATGACCACCATGTACACCCCCGACCACGAGTGGATCAACATCGAAGACCACGCGGCCGCGGTTGTCGGCATCACCCACCACGCGCAAGACGCTCTGGGCGATGTGGTGTTTGTCGAATTGCCCGAAGTGGGCCGCACCTACAACAAAGGCGAGGTCACCGGCGTGGTGGAAAGCGTGAAGGCCGCGGCCGACCTGTACATGCCTGTCACCGGCGAGGTGGTGGAAGTCAACGAAGCGCTGCGTGCCGACCCGGCCCTGGCCAACACCGACCCGCTGGGCAACGGCTGGTTCTTCAAGGTGCACATCACCAAGATGGAAGAGTTCGACCAGCTGATGGACCCACCGGGGTATGACGCATTGCTGAAGACGCTGTAATTCGCTGACACCCTTCCTCCTGCAAGACCGGAAACCGCCCCATGTTGATGTCTGCCCTGAAGCCGCTGGCCGAGCTTGAAAACGCCACCGAATTTGCTGCCCGCCACATCGGGCCTTACCTTGAAGATGAGCGGCACATGTTGTCGGTCATCGGCGCGGGAGTTCCCAACTTCACGCGCCGCGCGCGGATCGAAGCCATCGTGCCTCGCAGCATCGCGCGCAGCAAGCCGATGGCGCTGCCGGCACCGTTAAGTGAAGCCAGCGCGCTGGCCGAACTGAAGGCGCTGGCCAGCAAGAACCAGGTGCTGAAGAGCTTCATCGGCCAGGGCTACCACGGCACGCACACGCCGGGCGTTATCTTGCGCAACATTCTGGAGAACCCGGCCTGGTACACCGCCTACACGCCCTACCAGGCAGAGATCAGCCAGGGCCGTCTTGAAGCGCTGGTGAACTTCCAGACCATGGTCTGTGAACTGACGGGCATGGCCATCGCCAACGCCAGCATGCTGGACGAAGCCACCGCCGCGGCCGAAGCCATGACGCTGGCCAAGCGCAGCGTCAAAAGCAAGAGCCATACGTTTGTGGTGGCCGGTGACTGCCACCCGCAGACCATCGAAGTCATTCACACCCGCGCCGCGCCGCTGGGCCTGCAGGTCGTACTGGCCAATTCGGCCGACGAGTGGGAAGCGCTGATTGCAGGCGGCGACTACTTCGCGGCGATGGTGCAAATGCCCACCACCGGCGGCAGCATCCACGACGTGCGGGCCGACGCCGCGCGCATCCACGCCCACCAGGCGGCCTTCATCGTCGCAGCCGACTTGCTGGCGCTGACGCTGATCGTGCCGCCGGGCGAGCTGGGTGCCGACATCGCCCTGGGCACCACGCAGCGTTTCGGCGTGCCCATGGGCGCCGGTGGCCCGCACGCCGCCTACCTGGCCTGCCGCGACGAATTCAAGCGCAGCCTGCCGGGCCGGCTGGTGGGCGTGAGTGTGGACAGCCATGGTGCGCCCGCTTACCGGCTGGCGCTGCAAACGCGTGAACAGCACATACGCCGCGAGAAGGCGACATCGAACATCTGCACGGCGCAGGTGCTGTTGGCGGTCATCGCCAGCATGTACGCCGTCTACCACGGGCCCGCGGGGCTGAAGCGCATTGCGCAGCGCGTGGCCAGCTACACGGCCGTGCTGGCGCAAGGCCTGCGCGAAATGGGCGTGGCGGTGCGCAGCACGACGGCGTTTGACGCCATCGTGCTGGACACCGGCGCGGCCACCGCCGACATCGCCGCGCGTGCGGTGGCCGCCGGCATGAACCT
>JANMJI010000228.1:0-24699 GCA_031371275.1 Betaproteobacteria bacterium | reverse complement strand
GGCGTGTTGCCGACCACGAGCGAGCCGGTGTCTTCGATGCGCTTGCGCACGTTGCTGTCTTCGAGCGCTTTTTTCACCGCCGCGGCCACCTTGTCAACGATGTCCTTGGGCAAGCCCTTGGGGCCCACGACGCCGTAATAGGCCATGCGGTTGACGGGTTCCAGCCCGACTTCCTTGAAGGTGGGTATGTTGGGCAGTTGCACCAGGCGCTGGGGTGCGGCCACGACGATGGCGATCAAGCGACCTTCCCTGATGAAGGGCAACGCCGACGGCATGTTGTCGAAAATGATGGGCACCTGGCCAGCCACGGTGTCGTTCAAAGCCGGGCCGGCGCCACGGTAGGGAATGTGCGTCATGAAGACACCGGCCAGGCTCTTGAAGAGCTCGGTCTGCAAGTGGCCGATGCCGCCGGTGCCCGAACTGGCGTAGCTGTACTTGCCGGGGTTCTTCTTCAGTTCGGCCAGGAAGCCCTTGTAGTCGCGCGCCGGAAAGCTGGGGTGCACGGCTATCACATTGGGCGTGGCGGCGATGTTGATGATGGGCGTGAAATCGGTGGCCGGGTTGTAGCCCAGCTTGGGGTTGATGGCCGGGTTGGCCGCCGTGGTGGACACCGTGGCCACGCCCAGCGAATAACCGTCGGGCTGCGCCTTGACGATCTCCGAGGCGCCCACCGAACCACCGCCGCCGGCCTTGTTTTCCACGACCACGGTCTGGCCCAGCGCTGCACCCATCTTTTCGCTGACGATGCGGGCCACGATGTCGGTGGTGCCACCGGGCGCGAAGGGCACGACCAGCCGCACCGGCTTGGTGGGATAGGCCTGCGCCGGCGTCTGGGCCAGGGCTGGCAGCGGTATGGCCAGCGCCAGCACGGCAGCGCTGAACAACAAGGGCAGAGGGTTGCGGTGCATGGGTTTGTCTCCGTCAGGAAGTTTCAAGCGCGCTGGCCCAGCAGGCCGGCCTTGAGTTTGTTATCGGAAGGATGCTCGCCGATGAAGACGCGCAGCAAGGCGCCATAGAAGTCGTAACCCGGTATCGGCTCACCGCGTAGTTTGCCATTCAGCGCGAACAGCAGGCCTTGCGCGGGGTCGAAGTCGAGGTCGATGGTGTCGCCTTCGTGCACGGTCTTTAGCGCGGCGATGAGCGCCACCAGGCGCTCCTGGCGTTCGGCCAGCTGCGGCACCAGCGCGGGCTCGGTGTTGCGCGGCAGGCCGACGTTCAGCGCCTTGACGAACTCTGCCGCCGGCAGGTCGCGGTACATGCGCAGTTGCAGCCGTTTTGGCCCCGGCGTGTCGACCGCCCCGGCGGCCGTGGTGGCGCGGGCGCTGAGGTACAGCGCCGCGGCGTAGGCCTTGAACCAGGCCACCGCGCGCAAGCCCACGCCGTTGAGCACCAGCTCTGTGCCAGCCACCCGGGCGGTGGGCTCGAAGGTCTGGCCTTCCACACGCGTCTGGGCGCGGGCGGCGGGCGGCAGGGGCAGCCCGGCGCAAAGGAGGGCGGTGGTCAGCAGGCGTCGGTGTTGGTTCATGGGGTGTTGCGGTGATGGCCAGACCCTGTAACGTTGCACAACGCTGCGGCGCCGACCGGGGCCGCGACTGCGATCTCGATGTCGATGTCGATGTCGATCTCGACGCGATCTCGACTGCGATGGCTCCATCTTGGCACTGGCACACTGCAAGCATGCCTGACGTGTTGCTGCTGCTGCCCGATTTCCTGCTCATTGCCTGCGGTTTTTTTATCTGCCGCTTGACGCCGTTGAACCGCCCGGTGTGGGACGGCGCCGAACGTCTGGTGTACTTCGTGCTGTTCCCCACGCTGCTGTTCACCAGCATCTTGCGCTACCCGCTGTCGCCGATGGCGCTGCTGCCCTTGGCCGGCAGCAGCCTGGCCGTGGTGGTGTGCGGCATCGTGCTGGCCTTTGCGCTGCGCCTGGCGCCTGGCGTGGACGTACGGCTGCATGCGTCGGGCGCGCAGACCGCATTCCGCTTCAATTCGTATGTGGCGCTGGCCCTGGCCGAACGCATTGCCGGCACCCAGGGCGTGGCGTGGATGGCGCTCATCGTTTCGCTGTGCGTGCCCTTGTGCAACATCGCCGCGGTGTGGCCGCTGGCGCGCCACGGTGGCCAGGGTTTTGCGGGGCAGTTGCTGCGCAACCCCTTGATCGCATCCACCGGCGCGGGGCTGTTGTGCAACCTGCTGGGGCTGCGCCTGCCCGACCTTGCCACGGCCACCCTGGGCCGCATCGGCTCGGCCGCTTTGCCGATTGGTTTGATGGCGGTCGGCGCCGGCCTGCAATTGGGCGCCTTGCGTGAAGCGCCGCGGCTGGCCGGAGCGCTGATGGTGATACGCCACGCACTGCTGCCGCTGCTGGCCATCGCGCTGGTGGTGGGCCTGGCCATGCCGCCTTTGCAACAGGCGGTGGTGGTGGCTTTTGCGGCCATGCCCACGGCATCGAGCGCCTATGTGCTAGCGGTGCGCATGGGTGGGCATGGTGGCTATGTGGCGGGGCTGGTGACGGTGTCGACGCTGATCGCCATGGTCGGCCTGCCGCTGGCTTTGTTGTTGCTCAAGCGGCTGGCTTGATAGCTTGCAGAGCCCAGCCGATGTGCTCGGCCACCAGCGCATCGGCAGCGCCGTGTGCGGCGACCAGCGCAGCGCGCACGGCACCGTCCTCGGCCGCATGCAGCGCATTGCCCAGCGCCACCGCCAGGTTGCGCCGCCAGCGCTGCCAGCCGATGCGCCGTATCGCGCTGCCTTCGGTGCGGCGCAGAAATTCGGCTTCGTCCCAGGCCCATAACTCAAGAAGTGTGCGGCCACCCAAACCGTGGCGCTCGTCGAAGTCGGGCAATGGCGAACGCTGCGCGTACTTGTTCCACGGGCAGGCCAGCTGGCAGTCGTCACAGCCGTAAATGCGGTTGCCCATCAAGGGGCGCAACGCGGGTGCAATGGCGCCGACATGTTCGATCGTCAGGTAGCTGATGCAGCGCCGCGCGTCCAGCTTGTAGGGCGCGACGATGGCCTGCGTCGGGCAGATGTCCAGACAAGCGCTGCAGCTGCCGCAATGCGCGGAGGTGGCTTCGTCCACCGGCAAAGGCAGGTCGATAAAGATTTCACCCAGGAAAAACATCGAACCCGCTTCACGCGACAAAGCCAGCGTGTGCTTGCCGCGCCAGCCCAGGCCAGCGCGGCTGGCTATTTCCACTTCCAGCACCGGGGCCGAATCGGTGAAGACGCGGTGGCCGAAGGGGCCGATCTCGTGGGCCAGCTTGTCGGCCAGTTGTTGCAGCCGCGAACGCAGCACCTTGTGATAGTCGCGGCCCCGCGCGTAGACCGACACCACCGCATGTTGCGGGTCGTGCAGCGCCTGCGTCTCGGCGTTCAGCCAGCCTGCCTGGGTGCCCCGCGGCAGGTAGTCCATGCGTGCGGTGATGACGCGCACTGTGCCCGGCACCAGTTCAGCCGGCCGCGCCCGTTTCAGGCCGTGCGCGGCCATGTAGCCCATGCTGCCGTGGAAGCCCGCGGCCAGCCAGGCTTGCAGGCCGGGCTCGGCGCTGGCCAGGGCGATGTCGGCGATGGCGATCTGTGAGAATCCAACATCGCGCGCCCACACCCGAAGCTGCTGCACGAGTGCCTGCCCATCGAAGTGATGCCCACCCTGCCCGATCAAGCCCATGCGCCGATTCTAGGAAGCCGCCTGCTGCAATGGGCCGACGAAGCCGCTTGTGCGCGACACGCGGCGGCCTTGGCGCTGCATCCAGCACTGGCTAACGTTTTTATTGAGTTGCACGGCGGCCTGGGCGCTGGCAAGACCACCTTCACACGCCACCTGCTGCGTGCGCTGGGCGTGCAAGGCCGCATCAAGAGCCCGACTTTTGCGGTGCTGGAAAGCTACACGCTGCCCGCCATGGCGCCAGCGCTTGATATCTCGCACTTTGATTTCTACCGCTTCAGTGACCCGCGCGAATGGGCCGACGCCGGCTTTCGTGAACTCTTCGCAGCGCCCGGTTTGAAGATCGCCGAATGGCCAGAAAACGCCACCGGCATGCTGCCCGTGGCCGACCTGCGGCTGCACATTGATGTGCTGGCCGACGACAGCCGCAGCGTGCGCGTGGAAGCCGGCACGGCGCTGGGTCTGGAACTGCTTTGAGCATGCAACCCCCGTCGCCCGCCCGCCGCAGATGCCTGACACGCCTGGCGCGCATGGGCCCACTGGTGCTGCTGTTGACGGCACCGCGTCTGGCTTACGGCGCGGCCATCGTGGCCGTGCGCGTGTGGCCGGCGAAGGACTACACGCGCGTCACCATCGAGTCAGACCAGCCGCTGACCGCCGCGCACCAGTTGGTCGAAGCACCCGAGCGCCTGGTGGTCGACATCGACGGCCTGGAGCTGAGCCCGGCGCTGCGCGAACTGGTGGGCAAGGTGCGGCCCGACGACCCGTTCATCGCCCGCGTGCGCGTGGGCCAGTACCTGCCGCGGGTGGTGAGGCTGGTGTTCGATTTGAAGCAGCCGGTGCGCCCGCAGCAGTTCACGCTGGCGCCGGTGGCGGCCTACCAGCAAAGGCTGGTGTTTGACCTTTTCCCGGTGCAGGAAGCCGACCCTTTGCTGGCGCTGGTGCGTGAACGTGAAGCACCCGGGCCGCGCACGGCGCAGGCCCAGCAGGCCACGCAGGCGGCGCAAGATGCACTGGGCGAGTTGATTGCGCGCATCGAAACGCCAGGCCCTGCGGCATCGGCGCCCGGGGCCGCGCTGGCCGCGGCTTCGGCAGCGGCAGCGGCGCCGGCGCCAGCCATCGCCGTGGCATCGGCGCCCAACCCCGTCATCGCAGCGCCACCGCCACCCCCAACACCACCCACCGCCAGCGAACGCCTGCGTGTGGATCGGCTCATCATCGTCGCACTCGACCCCGGCCACGGCGGTGAAGACCCCGGCGCCGTCGGCCCCACCGGCCTGCGTGAAAAAGACGTGGTGCTGGCCGTGGCACTGGCGCTGCGCGAACGCCTGAACGCCCTGCCCGGCATGCGCGTGATGATGACCCGCGACGCCGATTTCTTTGTGCCGCTGGACGAGCGGGTGCGCAAGGCGCGGCGCGTGCAGGCCGACCTCTTCGTCAGCATCCACGCCGATGCTTTTTTCCGCCCCGAAGCGCGCGGCGCGAGTGTGTTTGCGCTGTCGACCAAAGGCGCCACCAGCACCGCCGCGCGCTGGATGGCGCAGCGCGAAAATTCGGCCGACCAGGTGGGCGGCGTCAACGTCGCCCGCGTGCGCGACCCGCAATTGCTGAGTGCGATGCTGGACATGAGCACCACGGCGCAAATCAAGGACAGCCTGAAGCTGGGCCACGAGGTGCTGAGCCGCATCGGACAAGTAGGCCGGCTGCACAAGAACCAGGTCGAACAGGCCGGTTTTGCGGTGCTGAAAGCGCCCGACATTCCCAGCATCCTGGTCGAGACGGCGTTTATCTCCAACCCCGAAGAAGAAGCCAGGCTGCGCGACCGCGACTACCGCGCAAAGTTGGTGGAGGCGTTGGCGACGGGCGTGCAGCGCTACTTTGCGCGCAACCCGCCGCTGGCCAGGCAGCGGCAGTTGTAGCCCTCTTCGCTCATTGCCCAGCCGCCCAACGCTTGCAGGTCTGCAGGGTCGGCAGCGGTGTGCGGCCCCAGTCGTCCAGTGCCGGCTTGCTGCCGATCTTCTCAAGCAGATCCAGCAGCGTGGCTTTGTCTTCCGCCAGGCATGCAAAGTAGGCGAAGCGGTTGAGCTTGGCGGGCTCGGGGTAGCGCTGCACCCAGTCTTCGTAACCCTGTTTCATCAGCGGCCATTGGGCCGCCGATTCGCTGAAGATGCGGGCCTCGAATTGCGCCCGCGCCGCCTCGGCGTACAGGCGTGCATACAACTCCAGCCCACGTTCTTTGCGGGTGCGGGCCACCACGTCCTGGATGAAACGGTCCAGCGACACCGGCGTGCCGCCCCACTTGGGCAGATGGCTTTGCAACGCCGCGAAGTAGAGCTCGTCGTCGTCGGGGTTGCGCAGCAGGCCGTCCTGGGCCACCGACCACACGCGGTCGGCACTCCAGCCGATGCCGCGGCCGATGGCGATGAGGGCCAGGTGGGCACTGCTGTCGCTGAAAGCGGTGCTCGCATTCGCAGCCAGATACTCGGCGGCCTGGCGCAGGTATTTCTCGAACTCGGCCCAGGCCTTGGGTGGCACCGTATTGGCATAGCCGCCACCGCGGTACCACCAGGCATGCGCCGCCAAGGCCTTGGCATGCAGCACATGGGCCAGCGCCGATGTGGGCTGCTGGCGTGCCCATTCCAGGGTCAACGCATCCAGTTGCGCATGGTAGGGCTCGGTGGCCCCCTTGACATCGAAAACCCGGTTCAGGCCTTGACGGAAGGCCCTCAGCTTCGCGACGCCGCCAGCGTCGCGCTGGCCGGGCTGGCGCAGTGGCGCGTTCAGGCGCTCCAGCGCCTGAAATTCACCCCACCAAAACACGTTGGCGGCCTGGTCGGCCAGGGTTTGCGGCGGGGGGGTCTGGGCCAGCGCTGGCGCAGCGTGGCCGGCGATCAAGCCGGCCAGCAAAACCGTGCACTGGTGCCTGCGCCAGGGCTTCATTGCAGAGTCCAGACAAATTCAACCCGCCGCCGCGCCCGGCCGTCCTGAAGCTGTGCAGCCACTGGTGCCTGGTAGGTCACAGCAGCCGCACGCGCCACGCTGCCGTCGTCCAGCAGGGTCTCGAAGGCCACTGGCCGCTGGCCGCGCACACCCGGGACGTTGACCTTGCGGTCCACCACCTCGGCCTGCTGGTAGCGGCCCTGCGCGTCGATGGTGACTTCCAGAAGAATCCGGCCCACCACCTCGAAACGCTGCGCCACGGCGGGATAGGCCTGCGGGTCACGCTCGGGTGGCGCGTCTGGCTCCCCGTACCAACTGAGCGCCGAGGGCAGCACCGCGTAGCGAAACCCGTCCAGCGCCGGCTTGGCCAGCGCCGCGCCATCGCCAAGGACACGGCGCAAGTTCCACTGCTGCAAGGTGCACTGCACCGACGCGGCGGGCAGGGCCTGCGGCTCGGCACCCAGCACTTGCGACGCCAACAGGGGCGGCATGGGCAGCGCCACCGCTGCGCCATTGCGCAAGGCTTCAACGGCCTGCCACATCAGGCGCTGCGCGGCAAGCGGCGGCCGGTCGGGCAATGCCTGTCGCGGCTGGCCCCAGCGCGCCAGCAATGCGCGCTCGCCAGCCAGCAAAACGTCGCGCTGCGGCGCTGCCAGGGGCTGCGCCAGATGCATCACACCGGCAAAGGCACTGCGCGATTCAAAGGCCCGGCACGCGCCGGGCTGCAGCCAGGCGCTCAGCAGCGCTTCGTCGTAGGCGGTGCCGGCGCTGTCGATGCGCCAGACGGCCAACTCGTTGAGAAAGCGCCGTGTCAGCCGCGACGCGAGATCGCGACGGTCCAGGGCCGTGCCGGCGGCCGCGCGCTCATCGGCTGGCCAGGTCTGCAACACCGCGGTCATGCGCGCGATGTGGGCCGTGGCCAGCTCGGTGGCCACGGCGCGCAGCGCTGCGTCAGCCCACTCGTCGGCCGGCAGCTCAAACAGTCGGCCCAGCCACTGCCGCAGCGGCTCGACGATCTCGGCGTCTTCGCCCGCCTGGGCGCGCGCGCCGCCGGCCAGTGGCAACCCAAATAGCAAGCC
Organism: Betaproteobacteria bacterium; assembly: GCA_031371275.1. Classification (GTDB taxonomy): domain Bacteria; phylum Pseudomonadota; class Gammaproteobacteria; order Burkholderiales; family Burkholderiaceae_C; genus Rubrivivax. The sequence goes on along the minus strand of JANMJI010000228.1, from coordinate 17,013 downwards.
GAGCAGCAGCCCAAGCGTCGCCAGCAGGCGCTTCATCGCGCGCTCGTGCCGAGATACCGCTTGCTGCGGAAGAACACTGCAAGGCCAATGCCCACCGCCGTCATGAGCCCAAACGCGGCCCAGAAACCGGCCGCCGAATGGATCAGCGGCAGGGCCTCGAAGTTCATGCCGAAGAAGCCGGTGATGAGGTTCAGCGGCATGAAGATGGCGGTCAACACGGTCAGCGTGCGCATGATGTCGTTGGTGCGGTGGCCCAGGGCGCTGAAGTGCATCTGCACCGATGTTTCGGCGCTTTGTTCCAGCCGCCGCACATGGCCCAGCACGCGTTCGATGTGTTCCAGCACGTCGCGTGAACGCACGCGCAGCAACTCGCGTTCGCGCTGGCCTTGGGCATCGGGCTCGGCTGGCCATTCGTCCAGCGCGTCTATCCATTCCTGCACCGCGGCGCGCTGGTCTTCACAGGTGTCTTCCAGCAGGTGCAGTTTGTTGCGTGAGTCGAGCAATATCTGCCAGTCGGCGAAGCGGCTGCGCGGGTCCAGCAACTGGGCCTGCAGCGTGCCCAGCTGTTTGGTCAGCAGGCGCCGCAGGTCTAGGTAGCTGTCGACCATGTGGTTGACCATGCGCAGCATCAAATCGGCCGGGTTGCCAGGCAGGCGCACGGTGTTGCGCGTGTCGCGGGCGTCGCTTGTGCCGTGCAGGCCGGCCTGGCTGGCCTGGCTGGCCAAGCGTTGCGCGAAGAACTCGCGCACCACGCAGTCGGTGGGGTGCACGGTGAGCAGCACGCGGTCGAACAAGGCAAAGCCCACCGGGCTGGTGTCTATGGCCGCCAAGGCCTGGCGTGCGGTGGCCGCGGTGCCGCGTTCTTCATCGACAAACATCGCCGCACTGCCGGCGCCGGCGGCCAGGCGGCGGAAGACCAGCATGTCGTACCAAGACGTGTAGTCGTAGTGGCTGGGCAACTGGTTGTTCAGCAGGTCGGCGACATGCAGGTCTACCAGCTGCCCGCCCGTCCAGCGCTGCAGCGCGGCCTGCAGCTCGGTGCTGCGCACCTCGAATTCACGGCGCGCGCTGCCGACCCAGATGAAACCCTGCGCAGGCAGTGTGTCTGGCAGCGCGTCGAGTTCGGCGAACTGCTCTGCGCTGATGTGGAAAATGCGCATGGGCTGTGGCTGCTGATGTCGCCGTCAGCGCGGCTCAACGGCGGGCCAGCAGCCGCGCTGCGTCGAGCGCGAAGTAGGTCAGCACACCATCGGCGCCGGCACGCTTGAAGGCCAGCAAGGATTCCATCATCACCGCGTCGTGGTCCAGCCAGCCGTTGGCCGCGGCGGCTTTCAGCATCGCGTATTCACCGCTTACCTGGTAAGCGAAGGTGGGCACGCGGAATTCATCCTTCACGCGGCGCACGATGTCCAGGTAAGGCATGCCGGGTTTGACCATCACCATGTCGGCGCCTTCGGCAATGTCCAATGCCACTTCGCGCAGTGCTTCGTCGCTGTTGCCGGGGTCCATCTGGTAGGCCTTCTTGTCGGCCTTGCCCAGGTTGGCAGCACTGCCCACGGCGTCGCGGAAGGGGCCGTAGAAGGCACTCGCGTACTTGGCGCTGTAGGCCATGATGCGGGTGTGGATGTGGCCTGCCGATTCGAGTGCAGCGCGTATGGCACCGATGCGGCCGTCCATCATGTCGCTGGGCGCCACGATGTCGACACCGGCAGCGGCTTGCACCAGCGCCTGCCGGGTCAGCATCGCCACGGTGGCGTCGTTGATGATGTAGCCGGCCTCGTCCAGCAAACCGTCCTGGCCGTGGCTGGTGTACGGGTCCAGCGCCACGTCGGTCAACACCCCCAGCTGCGGGAAGCGCTTTTTCAGTTCACGCACCGCGCGCGGCACCAGGCCTTCGGGGTTGGTGGCCGCTATGCCATCGGGCGTTTTCAGCGCCGCGTCGATAACCGGGAACAAAACCATCACCGGCACGCCGAGTGTCACGCATTCTTCGGCCACGCCCAGCACGCCGTCGATGCTGCGGCGCTGCACACCGGGCATGCTGGCCACGTTCTGCGCGGGGCCCGTGCCGTCCAGCAAGAACACCGGCAGGATCAGGTCTTCCGGCGCCAGGCGGTTTTCACGCACCAGGGCGCGCGTGAACGCGTCGCGGCGCAGGCGGCGCGGGCGGCTGGCGGGGAAGGGCGGGGGCGTCATCAACGGGCTCTCCTTCATGGCGTTGGCACAGGGCTGTGTTCCTGTTGGCGGAAACCGCATGGCGCAGCGGTTTTTGATCTGCTAGAGTCGTTTTTGAATGATAGCTGCGAGGCTGTCGTTCCCTGCTTTTCCTCCCTGAGCAGGTGCCTTAGCGTGATGACAGCGATAAGGCTTGCTGGCCTCGGTCCCTGACCGGGGCCTCTTTTTTTGCCCGGCAGCACGGCCACCCATAATGTTTTGATGAGCACCGCCTACCTCTGGGCCAAGGCCTTTCACATCGTCTTCGTGGCGAGCTGGTTCGCCGGCCTGTTCTATCTGCCGCGCATCTTTGTCAACCTGGCCATGGTGCCGGCCGCCAGCCACGCCGAACGTGAACGCCTGCTGCTGATGGCGCGCAAGCTGTACCGCTTCAGCGGCCTGTTGATGGTCTTGGCGCTGGCCTTGGGCCTGCTGCTGTGGCTGGGTTATGGCGTCGGCAAGGGCCAGGGCTGGATGCACGCCAAGCTGGCGCTGGTGGTCGGCGCCATCGGCTACCACCATGTCTGCCGTTCGGTGCTGCGCAGCTTTGAGCAAGGCGCCAACAAACGCAGCCACCGCTGGTTTCGCGTCTTCAATGAAGCGTCGGTGCTGCTGTTTGCGGCCACCGTGGTGTTGGTCGTCGTCAAGCCCTTTTGACAGGCCGCAGCGTGGCCTTGCAGCGCCACCGCAGTTCTGCGTCACCGCTGGCGCTGGCCTACGCCGCGCTGGTGCTGTATGCCAGCCTGTATCCGTTCAGCGATTGGCGCTGGCCGCCGGGCCAGGCGTTCGCGGCGCTGGCCAGGCTGCCGTGGACGCGCTGGAGCGACACCTTCGATGTCACCAGCAACCTGCTGGGCTATTTGCCGCTGGGCTTTTTGATCTGCCTGGCCGCCAGGCGCAGCGGCCTGCGGGCTTTCACCGCCCTGCTGCTGGCCGCGGCGGTGCCGGCCACGCTGTCTTACTGCACCGAAGTGCTGCAACAGTTTTTGCCACGCCGCGTGCCGGCGATGGAAGACTTCTTGATGAACAGCAGCGGCGCCCTGGCCGGTGCGCTGCTGGCCTTGCTGGGCCATGCGCTGGGCCTGGTCGACCGCTGGCACCGGCTGCGCGAACGCTGGTTCGCGCGCGACAGCGCCGGCGCCCTGGCCCTGCTGGCTTTGTGGCCGGTGGGGCTGCTGTTTCCGGCGCCACTGCCGCTGGGGCTGGGCCAGGTGGGTGAACGTTTGCGTGAATGGCTGGCCCAGTTGCTGGCCGATGTGCCGTGGGCCAGCGCAGCCTACGAACTGCTGGCCACCCCGGCCCCGGCCGCCACGGCCTTGCGGCCCTTGACCGAAAGCCTGATCGTCGCGATGGGCCTGCTGGCGCCCTGCCTGGTGGCCTACAGCGTGATGACACCCAGCTGGCGCCGCATGGCCGCGGTGGCCGGCGCACTAACGCTGGGCTTGAGTGGCATGACGCTGTCTACCTTGCTGAACTTCGGCCCCAGCCATGCCGGCGCCTGGATGGCCCCGGCCGCCCTGCCCGGCCTGGCCCTGGGCGCGCTGCTGGCGCTGCTGCTGACGCCGGTGCCGCGGCGGCTGGTGGCAGGCATCGGCCTGGTGGCCTTGACGGGCCTGGTGGTGGGCGTGGCGCAAGCCCCTGCCGACCCCTATTTCGCACAAAGCCTGAAGGCCTGGGAACAGGGCCGTTTCGTGCGCTTCCACGGCCTGGCGCAATGGGTCGGCTGGCTGTGGCCGTATGTTGCGATGGGCTGGCTGTTGCTGCGGCTGGGCGCGCGCGAACGCGAAGGGCTGCGCTAGACGGCCGCCTGCAAGCCGCCTGCAAGCCACCCGCAAGCCGCCATCAAGCCGCTGCCTACAATTGGCGTAATGAGCTATTACAAGCACCACATTTTCTTCTGTCTGAACCAGCGCAGCGGCGGCGAGGCCAGTTGCGGCGACCACGACGCGCAAGCCGGCTTCGACCACTGCAAACAGCGCGTGAAGGCCGCCGGCCTGACCGGGCCTGGCGGCGTGCGCGTCAACAAGGCCGGCTGCCTGGACCGTTGCGCCGGCGGCCCGGTGGCCGTGGTCTACCCTGACGAGACCTGGTACACCTACCTGGACAAACACGACATCGAAGAGATCGTCGAGCAGCACCTGCAAAACGGCCGCGTCGTTGAACGCCTGCTGTTGCCCGCGCATGTGGGGCGCTGACCGGGCCCATGAATGCAGCCACCCAGCGTTTGATGACGCCCGGCCCGGCCGGCGCTATCGAATGTGCGCTGGACCAGCCCGCTGCCGGTGCGGCCAGTGCCCGCGGCCTGGCGCTGGTCTGCCACCCGCACCCGCTGCACGGCGGCACGCTGGACAACAAGGTGGCGCAGACGCTGGCCCGCGCTTTTGTGCAACTGGGCTACACCAGCCTGCGCTTCAACTTCCGCGGCGTCGGTGCTTCACAAGGCGGGTGGGACGAAGGCCGCGGTGAGGTCGACGACGCGCTGGCCGTGCTGCACGCCCACCGCGCGCCAGGCCAGGCGCTGGTGCTGGCAGGATTTTCCTTCGGCGGCTATGTCGCCAGCAACGTCGCCGCGCGCCTGCCTGAGGCCGAGCGTGCCGAACGCCTGGTGCTGGTGGCCCCGGCGGTGGTGAACTTCGCAGCCGCACCGGCGTCTGAAGGCACGCTGCTGATTCACGGCGAAGTTGACGACGTGGTGCCGCTGCAAGCCTTGTTCGACTGGGCCCGCCCGCAGGCCTTGCCCGTCACGGTGCTGCCCGGGGCCGGCCACTTCTTTCACGGCCAACTGCCGTTGCTCAAAAAAATAGTCACCGACGCGTGGGCTTCACGCGCCGAAACCTGAAACCCGATGAAAATTTTGTTCCCGCGTGTCTCGTCGTTAGCTCTGTCGTTGGCGGCTTCTCTGGCCTTTTTGTTGACGGGTTCTTTGACCCCTTCCGCGGCCCAGGCCCAAACCCCGCAAGCGCCCGAGATTGCGGCCCGCCAATACCTGTTGATAGACCTGGCCAGCAACCAGGTGCTGGCCGAACGCGAGGCCGACGCGCAGGCCGAGCCGGCATCGCTGACCAAGCTGATGACGGCCTACCTCGTCTTCAACGCCATCCGCGACAAGAAGCTCAGCGTCGAGCAGACGCTGCCGGTGTCGCTGCGTGCCTGGGCCCAGCGCAAGGGCGGTGGCAGCCTGATGTTCATCGACACCACCATGACGCCCAAAGTGAGTGAGCTGCTGCGCGGGCTGATCGTGCAGAGCGGCAACGACGCGGCCATCGCACTGGCCGAAGGTGTGGGTGGAACGGTTGAAAACTTCGTCGCCATGATGAACCGCCAGGCCCAGGCCTGGGGCTTGAAGAACACGCAGTTCAAGAACGTCGAAGGGCTGACCGAAGCCGGCCACTACAGCAGCGCACGCGATGTCGCGGTGATGGCCGCCCACATCATCAACGACCACCCCGAGCACTACACCATCTACAGCACGCGCCAGTACACCTACAACCACATCAAGCAGGACAACCGCAACATGCTGCTCGGCCGCGACCCGAGCATCGACGGCATGAAAACCGGCTACACCGACGCCGCCGGATATTGCCTGGTGGCCAGCGCGGTGCGTGACACGCCGGCCGGCAAACGCCGCTTGCTCAGCGTGGTGATGGGCACGGCTTCCAAAGAAGCGCGCGCTGCAGAAAGCCAGAAGCTGCTGAACTGGGGTTGGGCGGCCTGGGACGCCGTGCGCCTGTTCGAGGCCGGCAAAGCCATCGCCACCGTGCAGGTGTGGAAGGGCGACAAGCCCGAGGCCAGGCTGGGCGCGGCGGGTGCGCTGTATGTGAGCGTGCCCAAGGGCGAAGGCGACAAGCTGAAGACCAGCATCGAACGCACCGACCCGCTGGTGGCGCCGCTGGTCGCCGGCCAGCGCGTGGGCAGCATCAAGATCATCACCGCCGGCGGCAGCACGGTGGCCGTGGTGCCCTTGGTGGTGATGGAGCCGGTGGGCCTGGCGGGCATTTTCGGCCGTGCCTGGGACGCCATTCGGCTGTGGATCAAGTGAGCGCCGTGCCACAATTTCGGCGTCCAACGGAAGGCCCCCGATGAACGACGCCATGGTCTATCTCAACGGCGATGTGCTGCCGCTTTCGCAGGCCAAGGTCAGCGTGCTCGACCGCGGCTTCATCTTCGGCGACGGCATCTATGAAGTCGTGCCCGTTTACGGTGGCCGGCTGTTTCGCTTTGACGAACACATGGCGCGTTTGAACCGTTCGCTGGGCAAACTGCGCATCACCAACCCGCACCACCGCGACGAATGGCTGCAGCGCTGCCGGCAACTCGTCGCCAGCACAGCGCAAGCCAGCGGCGCGCAAGACCAGTTGGTCTACATCCAGATCACCCGCGGCGTCGCCCCGCGTGACCATGTCATGCCGCCGGGCCTGACGCCCACCGTGTTCATGATGGCCAACGCCATGAAGCCGGCCAGCGCCGAGCAGCGCCACGCCGGCGTGGCCTGCACCACGGCACGCGACTTTCGCTGGGAACGCGGCGACATCAAGAGCACCAGCCTGTTGGGCAACGTGCTGGCGCGGCAGATGTCGGCCGACCATGGCGCGCTGGAAACCATCATGTTCCGCGACGGCCATCTGACAGAAGCGGCGGCCAGCAATGTCTGGATCGCCCACGAAGGCGCCTTGCTGGGCCCGCCCAAGAGCGACCATGTGCTGGAAGGCATACGCGTGGAGCTGCTGCGCGAGTTGTGCGAGGAATGCGGCATTGCCTACAACCTGCGCCCGCTGTCTGAAGCCGACGTGCGCGCCGCCGACGAAGTGCTGTTGAGCTCGGCCACCAAAGAGGTGCTGGCGGTGACGCTGATAGACGGCGAACCCGTGGGCCACGGCGCCCTGCGCGGCAAGCCCGGGCCGGTGTATGCACGCCTGTATGAGGCCTACCAGCAGGCCAAGCGCACGATGTCGATTTGACAGACCGGGGCCCCGCCCCGCGCGCAACCAAGCCATGCCCGACATCCCACCCGAACAAAGCCTGATCGAATACCCCAGCGCCTTTCCGATCAAGGTGCTGGGCGCGCAGGTCGAAGGCTTCGAGGCCGCGATGGTGGCCATTGCACGCCAGTTCGATGCTGCGTTTGACGAGGCCAGCGTCGAACGCCGCCCCAGCAAGGCCGGCAACTACCTGGGGCTGACGCTGACCGTTGCGGCCACCAGCCGCGAACAACTCGACGCGCTGTACCGCACGCTGAGCACGCACCCGATGGTCAAGGTGGTGCTGTAGCGCCGTGCCGATGGCGTGATCCAATCGCCGCATGACCAGCCGCCCCAAGCTCAGCGTCAAGCCCCGTGCGCCGCTGCGCGACCCGCGCCGGCCGCCGGTGCGGGCGGTCAACGTCCCCAGGCCGACGCCACAGCGCGCGGCCCCTGCCGAACGCCCGCCTGAACGCGCAAATGAGCGTGCGAATGAGCGTCCGAATGAGCGTCCGCCTGAGCGTTCACCTCCACGTCCGCCGCAACGCTCTCCCACCCGCCCTCCTGCACGTCCGCCTGACCGTCCGCCTGACCGTCCACCTGCACGCCCGCCGGTGCACCACAGCCCGCCCGCGCCGAACGCTGCAGCCGCGGCGCCACCTGCACCGCGCCCCCGGCCACCCGCAACCCCGCACGCCGAAGGCCTGCGCGTGGCCAAGCTGATGACCGACCGCGGCCTGGCATCACGGCGCGAATCAGACGAATGGATAGAAGCTGGCTGGGTGCGTGTCAACGGCCGCCTGGCGGTGCTGGGCCAGCGTGCGCCAAGCGATGCGCTGATAGAGATCGACGCCCGCGCACGCGCTGAACAGATGCGCCGCGTCACCGTGCTGCTGCACAAGCCCATGGGCTATGTCAGCGGCCAGGCCGAAGACGGGCACGAGCCGGCCAGCGTGCTGGTCAAGCGCGAACACCGCTGGGCCGGCGACACCTCGGGCATCGAATTCCAGGGCGGCCATCTGCGCCACCTGGCACCTGCCGGCCGGCTGGACATCGACAGCACCGGCCTGCTGGTGTTGACGCAGGACGGCCGCGTCGCCAAACGTTTGATCGGCGACCAGACACGGGTGGAAAAAGAATACCTGGTGCGGGTGGCCCACACGCGGCCCGGCCCGGTGCCCGAAGAAGCGCTGAACGCCTTGCGCCATGGGCTGGAACTCGACGGCGTGCAACTGCGCCCGGCCCGCATCAGCTGGCAAAACGAAGACCAGTTGCGCGTCGTGCTGCGCGAAGGCCGCAAGCGGCAGATACGTCGCATGTGCGAACTGGTGGGGCTGGCGGTGCTGGGCCTGAAGCGCGTGCGCATCGGCAGCGTGGTGCTGGGGCCGCTGCCGCCGGGGCAGTGGCGCTACCTGCGCGACGACGAAGGCTTTTGAGCTGCGCTTGCAGGACCGTCACCCGCATTAAGGTTCTTGCCCTCGGACTGACCCTGCTGGCTGCAGGCCTGGCCAACCCGGCGCTGGCCGCCATTTCGGTCTACAGCATCAAGGGCACCTACATGGCCGCGACATCCAGCACCGTGGCCATGCTGCCCTACTTCGACGGCGGCTACTGCTGCGCCGGTGGGTCCTACACCGACCCAATCTCGGCCTACACATCGGGCAGCACCACTGTCACGCAGATTGGCTCTTCGTCGCTCTATTTCGGCGACTTCAGCACCCACCTGCCCGGCGGTGAGATATCGATGAACGGCGTGGACAGCGTCGACGTGGCCTTCGCGGCACCAAAGAAGCGGCCTTCCTCATGTTCTGAGCGCAGATGCGTTCGGTCAATCTGCAAGGCGCCGCCAGCCACCCGCACCCCGTCGTGACCCTTGATTCAGGGGGTAAGGCGTACAGCCGTGAGCCGTGCGGCTGATCGGTGCGGCGTATACCTTCAGAAGCGACAAAGGTTCGTGGGCATTCGACAGCGCTACGAACACAGCGAACCAGCCTTCTGTGAATTCCTTCTTAAATGCATTGGAGAATCAATTGCGTAAACTCGTCATGACGCTGGCCTTCGGGCTGGCGACCGGGGTCGTCCAGGCCGCGACGTTCACGACCCTTGTCCACTTCAACGGAGTCAACGGCGCCCATCCCGGCTTCGATGCTCTGACCTTGCGGGCCGACGGCTTCCTCTACGGGACCACGGGCGGCGGCGGCGCTAGCGATGGCGGCACTGTATTCAAGATGTCCACGTCTGGCGTGCTGACCACACTGGCCAGTCCGAGCCGGAATGTGACGGGCGCCAACTCCTCAGGCGGCGTGACTTTCGACGCTGCGGGCAACATTTATGGCACGGCGGGCGGCTATGGCAGCAGTGGCTTGCAGGGCACCCTGTTCAAGGTTGTGCCGAACAACACCATTTCACTGTTGGCGACCTTTCCGTCGTTCGTCGGCTTGACCGAAGGCCTGACAACGGCCTCGAACGGCGACATGTTCGGTATCACGCAAAGCGGTGCCATCTTCAAGACGACGACCGGCGGCACGGTCACCACTCTGGCCACAGTGAACCAGGCCAGCATCGCCCAGCCGATGGGCCAACTTACAGTCGACAGCGCTGGCAACATTTATGGCACCACGGAAAGCGGCGGCCTCGGCGTCAGCGGTTTCAGCAACGGCTTCGGCACGGTCTTCAAGCTGTCCAACACCGGTGTTCTTTCAACGCTGGTCGCTTTCACAGGATTGAACGGGGCCAATCCAAGTGGAAAGTTGGTGCTTGATGGCGACGGCAATCTGTTCGGAACCACCCGCTCGGGTTCGGGCGGTACCGTGTTCGAGATTACCAGCGCAGGCGTACTGCAGACGCTGGCGACATTTGCCAACAATGGTGGCAGGGTCCCCACGGGTGGCTTGCTGATCGATGCGGCCGGAAATCTGTTCGGCACAACCTTGAGCGGCGGCCCCAACAACTACGGCACGGTCTTCGAACTGCCGAAGAACGGCACGCTGAAGACCCTGGCCAACTTCACCGGGACGAATGGAAGGGAAGCCTATGCAGGTTTGACGGCTGACGCCGATGGCAACCTTTACGGCACGACCACAAACGGCGGTGCCGGCTCGTACGGGACCATTTTCAAGGTTGGTGATGCGGGGTTTGTCCCTTTTGCAGCGCCTGTGCCGGAACCCGAGTCTTGGACGCTTTTCGCAACCGGGCTGGCAGCTTTGGCCGGTTTGGTCCGCCGCCGCAAAGCCACACAAGTACCGCTGGGGCCGCGGCCATCCGGGCAGTGGCGTTGTCTGCGCAACGGCGAAGGGTTTTGACGTCTCAGCGCTTCAGACCCCCAGTTGTTCCAGCCGCTTGCGCGCGTCGTCCAGTGAAGCCTTCTGCCCCTTGCCGACGCTGACAAAGCGCGTGAACGAAGCCTTGGCCGCATCGAGCTGGCCCAGTTGCTGCTGCGCGATGCCCTGGCGGTAGGCGATCGGCCAGTCTGACGCGCCCTTCAAGGTCGCCGCCTGGGTGTAGAGCTTGAGCGCTTCTTCGGGCGCTGCCTGCTCGCCACGCAGACGGGCCAGGGCGTACACGGGCCCGGCGCGACCGCTGTTTTGACGCACCAGCTTTTCCATCGCCGGCTGGGCCTTGGCAGCCTGGCCAGCCTTGACCATGCCCAGGCCACACTGCACCGACCAGTTGACCACTTCGTCGGCCAGCGAAGACTCCAGCCCGCTGGGCAGGGCATCCAGCGCCTGCAATGCGATGTCAAACTTTTCTTCGCTCATCAGGATGCGGGCTTGCAGCGCACGCGCCTGCTCGGGCTGGGGCGCCGTCTTGGCCAGCTCGGTGGCCTTGCTGTTGCTGCCGCCCATGATGCCGGGCACCAGCAGATAAAACTCCAGCAACGCCGCGCGGGCGGGGAACCAGGCCGCGTCCAGCGCCTGCGCCGTGGCCAGCGCGTCGCGTATGGTGCCCAGGCTGCGGGCGGCCTTGAACATGCCCTCGGACAGGGTCTGCACGCCCAGCACCAGACCCAAGGCGTAGTGGCAAGCGGCGGCCTTGGGCTGCTTGTCTAGACAAGCTTCGGCGCGCTTGAGAACGGCCTGCCGCGCCGGCGCGTCGTCGCGCGCCAGCGAGGCCAGCGCCAGCGCCAGCACGGCCTGCGCGTCGTCAACCTGGGCCGCCACGCGCTGCTGCGCCAGGCGCTGCAGCTCATCGTGCTTCTCGGCTGCGTACAGCGCTTGCAGCGCCGGGTCTTTGAGCATCTGGGCGTGGGCGGCCGGGGCGCTGCTGGCGGCGGCCAGCAGCCACAAGACGGGGCGAAGATGAAGTCTGAACAGCGGCATGGGGCGATCTCGAAAAGACATGCTGCGGATGATGCCGGGTTCGCACCGCCAGCGTCCCGGCGGCGCGATGGCGTACAGGCCGGCCGCGCCGAACTGCCGCCCGCGGCGATGAAACACCTGGCCTGGTTTACAACAGACCGGCAGCAGACCGGCAGCAGACCGGCGGCACGGCGGCGTGGCCCAGGCACCTGATACCCTCGCGCCGCATGGCATCACCTTCCCTCGCAGCAGCGCTGCCGATGCTGACGCTGGCGCTGGCCGCACCGATGCGCATAGCGCAGTTGACGATGTCGGCGCTGATGCCCGCCTTCGGCCTGGCGCAGAGGGTCTGGAGCCTGGTGTCAGAGCGCGTCGGCCGCCGGCCTGCTGCTGGCGCTGGTGGCTTTTGGCATCAGCCGCTGGCTCGGAGTGGCGCTGGACGGCACGCCGCGCCCGCTGGCCTGCGGCCTGGCCTTCTGGGCCTTGCTGACCTGCGCCGTGGCCCGCTCGCTGGTGCCCCGGGCGCTGCGGTGAAGCCACCTGGCGCGTGGCTGTGGCAGGCCCCGCGGTGAGGCCCGCGCGTCCATCGGGCCTGTGCCTGGCCGGGCCCACGGCGGCAGGCAAGACCGCGGTCGCCCTGGCGCTGGCGCAGCGGCTGCCGGTGGAGATCATCAGCACCGACTCTGCGCTCGTCTACCGCGGCATGGACATCGCCACCGCCAAGCCCAGCGCCGCCGAACGCGCCGCCGTGCCGCACCACCTGATCGACATCCTTGACCCCACGCAGGCCTACAGCGCGGCGCGTTTTGTGGCCGACGCGCAGCGCCTGGTACCCGCGATCCAGGCCCGTGGCCATGTGCCCTTGCTGGTCGGCGGCACCATGCTGTACTTCAAGGCCTTGCGCGAAGGGCTGGATGCGATGCCCGCGGCCGACGCCGCGCTGCGCCAGGCCATCGAGGCCGAAGCCGCAGAGCGCGGCTGGCCGGCGCTGCATGCCGAACTGGCGGCGCTGGACCCGGCCACCGCCGCGCGCCTGGCGCCGGCCGACGCCCAGCGCATACAGCGCGCGCTGGAAGTCTTCAGGCTGAGTGGCCGGCCGTTGTCAGACTGGCAGCGCGGCCGGCGCACCGCCGACGCGGCGGCCTGGCCGATGGTGTCGCTGGAACCCGATTCGCGCGCCTGGCTGCATGCGCGCATCGCGCAACGTTTTGACAGCATGCTCGAGCGCGGCCTGCTCGACGAAGTGCGCGCCTTGCGGGCCCGCGGCGACCTGCACGCCGACCTGCCCGCGATGCGCTGCGTGGGCTACCGCCAGGCCTGGGCAGCGCTGGACCAGGGCAGCAGCGCGGGCTTGCGCGAGGCCGGCATTGCAGCCACGCGCCAGTTGGCCAAACGGCAACTCACCTGGTTGCGGTCCATCACGACACGCACGGTGATTGCCTGCGATGCAACCGGCGCGCAAGAGGCTGCATTGCAGACGCTGCACAACCTGTGGTGGGTCTGAAGCGGTGGTGCATCCGAACGCCAGGATGGGGCGTAGTGCCGTCGTGGCCCCGTTCTTGCAAGAATGCGGCGAAAGCTTTTGAGGCACTGTTTTGCTGCCCCCTTGTCTAGGGTGGGGCCCGGGGCGGCGGGCGAGTTCTTCGCGATATAGTCCCGCGCCTTGACCGCATCAGGTTGGGGCGGTTCAAGTGGTCGTGGTCAGGATACACAGGGCTCCTTGCATCAAGCTTGTGCGGGGTCAGCTGGAGGATTGAGTGGATTTCGCCGAACAACAACGCCAACCTGGCAAGCACGTCGTGGGCATCGGCATCGTGCTGGCCCTGCATCTGGTGCTGGGCTGGGCCCTGCTCAACGGCCTGGCGCACCGCCTGGTTGAGGTCATCAAGGGCCCGATAGAAACCAAGATCATTGAAGAGGTGAAGCCGCCACCGCCGCCGCCGCCTGAAAACCTGCCGCCACCGCCCAAGTTCGCACCGCCACCGCCTTCCTTCGTGCCGCCGCCCGAAGTGCAGGTCAACCCGCCGCCCACGCCGGCGCCGACCATCACCACCACCCAGGTGGCGCCGCCGCCGACGGTGGTGACGGTGGTGCCGCAGGCGCCCGTCACCATCACGGCGCCGCCAGCGGTGGTGGCACCGCGGGTGGCTGCGAAGCCCGCCATTGCCAACGTATCGGCCTGCGCGCCACAGCCTTCTGACTACCCGCCCGCGGCCCAGCGCTCAGAGGCCACGGGCACCACGCGCGTGCGCTTCCAGGTCGGTGCCGATGGCAAGCTGGCGGGCGCTGAGGTCATCAAGTCAGCAGGTTCATCGCGCGAGCACAAGATGCTCGACCGCATGGCCGTCAGCAAGCTCAGCGAATGCAAGTTCACCGCAGGCACCGACGAAAACGGCCGCCCGTTGGGGGCCTCGTTCGATGTCGAATATGTCTGGAAGCTAGATTGAGCAGCACCCGCATCTGCACCAGCACACGCACCCGCACGCGCACCCCCACACGACCCCGTTTTCCGCCCGTTTTGATTTTCCCCACGAGCGCGGCCCAGGGCCCGCGCGAGTCCGATCCTTTGGAGTCCACATGACCATGCACCACACCACCCACGCCCGCACATGGGCCGCCAAGACCCTGGCGGGCCTGTTTGCCAGCGCCGCACTGTCCATCGGCGTGGCCATCAGCCTGCCCACGCCGGCCCTGGCCCAGGCGGCTTCTGCGCCAGAGGCTGCGGCGGCCCCCGCGGCGGCCACACCGGCGCCGGCCGCCGCCCCTGCGGCGGCTGCACCCGCGGTGTCTGAAGAAGCCGTCGACAACCCCTATGGCCTGAAGGCGCTGTGGACGCAAGGTGACTTTGTCGCCCGCGGCACGCTCATCATCCTGGTCATCATGTCGATGGGCAGCTGGTACGTGATCTTCACCAAGCTGTTTGAGCAGCGCATCATGCTCAAGAGCGCCAGAGAGTCGGCCGATTCATTCTGGAAGGCCGGCTCGGTGAAGACCGGCGCGACGGCGCTGGTGGAAGGCTCGGCCTTCCACTTCATCGCCCAGCAGGGCATCAAGGCCAGCGACCACCACGAAGGCACGATGGTCGAGGCGATAGACAAGCACACCTGGATCAGCATGTCGGTAGACCGCGCCGTCAGCAACGTGCAGGGCCGCCTGCAAGACGGCCTGGCCGTGTTGGCCACGGTCGGCTCCACCGCACCTTTCGTGGGCCTGTTCGGCACCGTCTGGGGCATCTACAACGCGCTCGTGAAGATCGGCATCAGCGGCCAGGCATCCATCGACAAGGTGGCCGGCCCGGTGGGTGAAGCGCTCATCATGACGGCCATCGGCCTGGCCGTGGCGGTGCCCGCGGTGATGGGCTACAACTGGCTCATCCGCCGCAACAAGACCGTGATGGACGCGACCAAGGCTTTTGCCGGCGACCTGCACAACGTGCTCATTGCGGGAAAAAGGTGAGCCCCAAGACGCCTGCGGCGTCGCCCCGCGAGGGCAGCGAATTCGGTCCGGGTCACCCGTACTCGAATTCGGTGGTCGTGAGTTATTCGGAGTAGCCCATGGGCATGAACGTAGGGGCCGCTGACGACAGCGGCGAAGACCAGCTCAACAACAGCATCAACACCACGCCGCTGGTCGACGTGATGCTGGTGTTGTTGATTATTTTTCTGATCACCATCCCGGTGGTCACGCAGAGCATCAAGCTGGAACTGCCGAAAGAACGCAACCTGCCGACGCAGACCAAGCCCGAGAACATCGTCATCGCGGTCAACCGCGACGGCGAGGTCTATTGGGGCCTGGAACGCATTCCCGACAACGAAGCGCTGGTCAAGCGGCTGAAGATCGAATCGGTGAAAGAGCCGCAGCCCGAGGTGCACATTCGCGGCGACTCTGAAGTGCGCTATGAATCGGTGGGCCGTGTCGTGGTGGCCTGCCAGCGCGCCGGCATCTTCAAGGTCGGGTTCATCACCGAACCCCCCGCCGGCGCCGCCGCGCGTGCGAATTAGAAAGAGCACAACATGAGCATGAATGTCGGCGCTGCAAGCGAAGACGAAGACGGTGGCGTGATGGTCGACATCAACACCACGCCGCTGATCGACGTGATGTTGGTGTTGCTCATCATGTTCATCATCACCATTCCGATTCAGACGCACGCGGTGAAGATGAACATGCCGGTGCCCAACAACTCGGCGCCGCCGCCCAAGCCGCCGGAGATCATCCGCATCGACGTTGACTTCGACGGCACCATCGGCTGGAACGGCGAGGTCTTGAAGGCCGGCGACCGGGCGGGCATCGAGACGCGCTTCCAGGCCGTGGCCGCGATGGCCGACCAGCCCGAGGTGCACCTGCGCCCGAACAAATTGGTGACCTACAAACATGTGGCGATGATCATGGCCACCGCCCAGCGGCTGGGGGTGACCAAGATCGGCATCGTCGGCAACGAACAGTTCCTGTGAATGATTCGACTGGAAAGCGGTGCGCTTGAAACCTGAACCACACATGAAGACGCTGCGTGCGCTGACACTGGCGCTGGCGGCCACCGGCCTTGCCACCATGGTCACCATGGCCAACGCCCAGGGTGTGCGTGCCGAAGTCGGCAAGCCGCTGCAACAGGCCAGTGAATTTCTGAAGGCCGGCAAGGCCAGGGAAGCGCTGGCCAAGGTGCGCGAAGCCGAAGGTGTGCCCGGCACCACGGCGGCCGAACGCCAGACCATCGACGGCATGAAGGCCGCCGCCGCCCAGCGCGCCGGCGACATGGCCACCGCCATCCAAGCGCTTGAATCGCTGGCCAGCCGCGCCAGCGGTGCGCCGCTGGGCCAGGTCGCCGAGCAACTGGCATCGGCCTACGCCCAACAGAAGAACAACGCCAAAGCCAGCGAATGGCTGAACAAGGCCGTGGGCGCCGGCAACAACGGCGCGTCCGTCAGGCAACTGCAAAGCTATTTGCAAAGCAGCAGCGGCGACTATGGCGCCATCGCCCGTGACGCAGGGGCTGCGGTGGCAGCCGCAGAACAAGGCAGCCGCCGCCCCGACGAAGGCGACCTGCTGCGCCTGGCCGACGCCCAGCAGCGCACCGGCAACATGGCCGGCTATGGCAGCACACTGGAAAAGCTGCTGATGAACTATCCGAAGAAGGACTACTGGAACGCCTACCTCAGCCGCCTGCCACGCAAAGCCGGTTTTGCAGACAGGTTCGCCTTGGATGTGCTGCGCCTGCGCCTGGCCAGCGGCACATTGAGCAAGACCGACGACTACATGGAACTGGCTCAGCTTTCGATGCAGCAAGGCCTGCCCTCTGAAGCCCGCCGCGTCGCCGATCAAGGCTTCAAGGCCGGCGTGCTGGGCACCGGCGCCGAAGCCGGCCGCCACCAGCGCCTGCGCGAACTGGCGGTCAAGGAAGAAGGCGAGTCCAAAGCCAAACTCGCCGGCCAGGCCGCCGAGGCCGAAGGCTTCAAGGAAGGCGATGGCCTGGTCAAGGTGGGTGCTTCGTATGTCTCGTTGGGCGAGGTCGACAAAGGCATCGAACTGATCCAGAAGGGCATCGCCAA
>JANMJI010000181.1:0-6726 GCA_031371275.1 Betaproteobacteria bacterium | reverse complement strand
CAAACAAGCCCCGCCGCGGCGCCTGACGCTGTGCGGCAGCAAAGACGGCCAGCCCGCTTGGTCGCCGCGCGGCGACCGCATCGCCTTCGTGGCCAAGCGCGAGCAAGAGGCCAGCAAGGACAGCGCGCCGCAGCTGTACGTCATCGCGCCCGACGGCGGCGAAGCACGTCGCGTCACCGCCTTCGCGCCCGGCGTGTCTTCGTTCAAGTGGCTGCCCGACGGCCGCCGTATCGTTTTCGCGGCCTGGGTCTGGCCCGACGTGAAAGGCGCCGCCGCGCAGAACCGTCGCCAGAAAGAATTCGACGCGCGCAAGGAAATCGGCTACGCCACCAGCGCAGGTTTTTATCGACAGTGGGACCACCACATTCCGCAGGGCCGTGTGCTGCACCTGCTGCTGCTGGACGTGGAAAGTGGCCGCATCACCGACCTGTTTGAAGGCACGGCGCTGGAACTGCCGCGTGATGAGGCCGGCAACGAGGTCTACGACGTGCACCCGCGCGGCGGCCGCATTGCGTTCGTGCACGACCCGGCGGCCGTGCCGTTGTCGGCCAGCCGGCTGGCGCTGGTGGAGATGGATTTGCGCACGCGCAAGGTCAAGCCGCTGGTGGACGACGCGGCCTGGGACATGGCCGCGCCGCGCTACAGCCCCCGACGGCCGGCGCATCGCGGTGGCCGCGGCGAATGTCGGCCAACACCACACCGCATTGGCGCAGTGGGCGGTGGTGGAACTGGAGGCCAAGAAACCGGCCTGGCGCGTGCTGGCCGCGGGCTGGGACCGTTGCATCAACACACCGCTGCGCTGGGCCGCTGACGGCCAGGCGCTGTATGCCGCCGCCGAAGACCGCGGCCGTTGCCATCTGTGGCGCTATGCGTTCGATACCGACACGGTGGCCGTGGTCTACGAAGGCGGTTGGGTGCAAGGCTTCGATGTCGCCGGCGGCACCGTCGTGCTGTCAGCAGACAGCGCCACGCACCCGCCGCGTTTGTATGCCCAGCAATACGCCCAGCAGACCGCACAGCAGAACGCCCAGCATGCGGACGGCAGCGCGCAGCGCCTGGAGCACTTCAACGACGAAGCATTGGCTGGCGTGGACTTCGGCGCCGTGCAGGAAGTGCAGGTGCGGGGCGCGCTGGGCGAAGACGTGCAGGTATGGCTGGTGTTCCCGCCGGGCTTCGACGCGAAGAAAAAACAGCGCGCGAAATTGCCCATCACGCATGTCATCCACGGCGGCCCCTTTGCCGCCGCCGGCGACACCTTTTCATGGCGCTGGAACCCGCATGTGTTTGCCGCTGCAGGCCATGTCATCGCCCAGGTGAATTACCACGGCAGCAGCGGCTTCGGCTTTGCTTTCCGCCACAGCCTGATCGGCCGCCAGGGCGAACTGGAATTGCAAGACATCGAAGCTGCGACCGACTGGCTGCTGCAACAACGCTGGGCTGACGCCACGCGTGTGTTCGCCGCCGGCGGCAGCTACGGCGGTTTTCTGGTGGCGTGGATGAATGGCCATGTGGCGCCGGGCCCGGGCTTGGGTAGATACAGGGCCTATGTGTGCCACGCCGGCGTGTTCGACCGCATCGCCACCTTCAGCGCCGACTCTTACACCAGCCGCCCCAAAGACCTGGCCGCCAGCTACTGGGAAAACATGCCGCGCGTGCTGGCGCAAAGCCCGCACAACTTTGCCTCGCAGATGCAAACGCCCACGCTGGTGACGCACGGCGCGCAAGACTTTCGGGTGCCCGACTGCAATGGCCTGGCCTACTACAACACGCTGAAGGCACGCGGTGTGGATGCGCGGCTGCTGTGGTTTCCCGATGAAAACCACTGGGTGCTGAAGCCACGCAATTCACGGCTTTGGTACAACGAATTCGCGGCCTGGCTGGCGGCGCATTCGAAGCCGGCGAAGTTGAATCGCGGCACGAAGATGCCCTAACCTCCTTCGCGGTAGGTCGTTGCGTGCTCGGCGGTGTACACCGCCAGCGGGCCGGCGTGCACCGTCTCCAAAGCCACGCGCGGGGTAGAGCCAAAGTAGACGAAGGTCTGCACCGCTTCGCCGCTATCAACGGGCTGCACCTGGATGCGTTCGCGGTGGTACCAGCCGGGCTCGTCAATCTGCTCCAGCACGTCCATGGCGGCCAGGCCGGCGTCGTCCACCTCGTACAACTCGCCGGCCACCGCGTGGCCCTGGCCGGGCTGCTGCACCAGCCAGGGCAGGTGCGCTTCGCCCAGGATGTACAGCGGGTAAGGCTGGGTGGTGACAAACACGCCCGGCACCCGCTGGCCGCGGTTGATGTGGCAGTTGGGGAAGCCCTGCTTCAGGGTGCCGTAGACGAAGATGCGGTGCAACATGCGCCGCAGGCTATCACCGGCGTGACCGGCATGCAGGCTGACAATCGGCCACCCCAGCCGCTGTTTTCGTCATGCACACCGCCATACGCTTCACAAGTCTGCAAGCCGCCATCGTCGATCTTGACGGCACTCTGGTTGACACCGTCGGCGACTTTGAAGTCGCGCTGCAACAAGCGCTGGCCGACCTGGGCTGGCCGCCCGTCAGCCGCGCTTTCATCTCGGCCACCGTGGGCAAGGGCAGTGAACACCTGCTGACGCGCACGCTGGCCGAAGTGGGTGCGCCGGCTTCGTTGTATGAACAAGCCTGGGCGCGTTACCAGCACCACTACCTGGCCGTCAATGGCCAGTATTCGACGGTCTACCCGGGCGCGCTGGAAGGCCTGCAAGCGCTGCGCGCGCGCGGCTTGCGGCTGGTCTGCCTGACCAACAAACCGAACTCGTTTGCGCGGCCGCTGCTGGAATTGAAAGGCCTGCGTGGCGACTTCGATTTCGTCTTCGGTGGCGATGCTTTCGAGCACAAGAAGCCGCACCCGATGCCGCTGTTGAAGGCCTGCGAAGCGCTGGGCACCTTGCCCGCCAACACGCTGATGGTGGGCGACAGCAGCAACGACGCCGCCGCCGCGCGCGCCGCCGGCTGCCCCGTGGTGTTGGTCAGTTATGGCTACAACCACGGTGAGCCTGTGGCCGCAGCCGGGGCCGACGCGGTGGTCGACCGCATCGACCAGATTCCCGCGTTGATCGTCTAGTGCAGAGTTCCACACAGTGTCGAACACCGCACTGGCTACTGCTGCGTACCTGAACCGCCTGGCGGGGGCGCGGTGCGGCCCAGCAAAGCGTCTTTCAGCATGCGGTCTGCGGGGCTGCCGCCCAGCCAGATGCGCAGCAGCGCGTTGAAGAACTCGGGCTCTTTCACCGGCTCGCCCTGGACTTTGCCGTTGACCAGCACCGTGGTGCCGACACCAGGCACCCAGTCGATGGAAAAGTTATCCCCGACGACGAGCTTTTTCTTGGCCGAGAAGATGTCGGCCATGCGCAGCGTGCCGGGGATGGACTTGCTGAATTCCTCGCGCGGCGCGTTGTCCTGCATGCCGCGCGTGAACAGCCTGCCCAACTCGTTGGCGTCGATGTCGCGCAGCATCACCACATGCATGCGCTTGGCGCCGGGCGCGGCCAGCACCGCTTCCGGCGTGCCCTGTTTGCTGGCCAGGTACAGGCCGGCGGTGTAGACCTTGATGATGAATTTGTAGCGAATGCCCGCACCGTTCAGCGCCAGCGTGTTGCCGGCCACCACAGCGGTGGGCGGGTACTTCACGCCGGCCAGGTCCAGCGTCTGGGCCTGTGCCATGCCAGCGCCCCACAACATCACAAAACCCAGCCAAGCTGCCTTCAAAATCACGTTGCGTCGTTTCATAGCGTGCTCCAAGCAAACAGAGCCCATGTGGCAAGGGCGCGCAGTCTGCCACGCCCGCACAACCCTGAATGGCCCGGTCAGCTCGGCTGCTAAACTGGTTGCGTCATGTTCACGACCACACCCTGTTTCGCCGCCCGCCGGCCTGGCCCATGTTGCGCATGCGGTCGGGGAGCCTGGCCCTGGCGTCGCTCGCCCAGCCACTGCTGACCGTCCTCGCGGTCCAGCCCCGCCACAGGCCCCAGCCCGCGGCCCCCGTGTGAACAGGTGCGAGAAGTGATTACAGAACTTGAATTCCAAAGCCTGGCCGGCCAGGGCTACAACCGCATTCCGCTGATCGCCGAAGCCTTTGCCGACCTCGAAACCCCGCTGTCGCTGTACCTGAAGCTGGCCGGCGGTGCCAAGCACAGCTTCTTGCTGGAAAGCGTGGTGGGCGGTGAGCGTTTCGGCCGCTATTCCTTCATCGGCCTGCCCGCCAAGACGCTGCTGCGCGCGAGTGGTTTCAAGACCGAGGTGGTGACCAACGGCGAGGTCGTCGAAACCTTCGACGGCAATCCGCTGGACTTCATCGGTGCCTACCAGCAACGGTTCAAGGTCGCGCTGCGTCCGGGCATGCCGCGCTTCTGCGGTGGCCTGGCGGGCTACTTCGGCTATGACGCGGTGCGCTACATCGAAAACAAGCTGGCGCAGACCTGGAAAGAAGGCGGCATCCACACGCCCGACATCCTGCTGCTGCAATGCGAAGAGCTGGCCGTCATCGACAACCTGTCAGGCCGGCTGTACCTCATCGTCTACGCCGACCCCACCAAGACCGAGGCGTTTTTCAATGGCAAAAAGCGTTTGTCTGAACTGGTGGACAAACTGCGTTACAGCGTTACCGCGCCGCCTGTCAAACGCGGCCCGTCGTATGCGGTCGAACGTGAGTTCGAGAAGGCCGATTATTTGAAGGCCGTGGCCACCGCGAAGGAATACATCGCCGCCGGCGACATGATGCAGGTGCAGATTGGTCAACGCCTGAAGAAGCGCTACACCGAAAGCCCGCTCAGCCTGTACCGCGCTTTGCGTTCGCTGAACCCCTCGCCCTACATGTATTTCTACGACATGGGCGACTTTCAAATCGTCGGCGCTTCACCCGAAATTCTGGTGCGCCAAGAACACACCCCCGAAGGTGCGAAGGTGACGATTCGCCCGCTGGCCGGCACGCGCCCGCGCGGCGCCACGCCCGCGCTGGACAAGGCGCTAGAAGCCGAACTGAGTGGAGACCCGAAAGAGCGCGCCGAACACCTGATGCTGATCGACCTGGCACGCAACGACATCGGCCGCATTGCCAAGACCGGCAGCGTGAAGGTCACGGACGCGTTCGCCATCGAACGCTACTCACATGTCATGCACATCGTCAGCAATGTCGAAGGCATGCTCAAAGAGGGCATGAGCAACCTGGACGTGCTGCGCGCCACCTTCCCGGCCGGCACGCTGACGGGTGCGCCCAAGGTGCGCGCGATGCAGATCATCGACGAGCTGGAACCTGTCAAGCGCGGCATCTACGGCGGTGCCTGTGGCTACTTGAGTTTTGCCGGCGACATGGACGTGGCCATTGCCATACGCACCGGCATCATCCACAACAACACGCTGTATGTGCAGGCCGCGGCCGGCGTGGTGGCCGATTCGATTGCCGAGATGGAATGGCGCGAAACCGAGCACAAGGCGCGGGCCTTGATACGCGCGGCAGAACTGGTGGAAGAAGGGTTCTGACGGGCGGCAAGCCTGGGATGCCGGGGATGCCAGGCGCGACAGCGCCAGGGGACTTCAGCGCGTGGCCATGTAGGCCGCAAACAGCGCCGGGTGCAGGCCCTGCAATTCGCGCCGCAGCGCCACGATGTCGTGGTGGCGGCCCTGGCGTTCGAGCCGCAGCAGGCTTTGCATGCGCTTGAAGGCGCGCTCGTGTGGCGCTTCACCGGCGGTGTGTGCGGTGTCCAGCGGTGCGGCCAACAGCGGCTGTTCCACCAGCAGCCAGGCCGGCCACCAGACCCAGTCGTCTGCCGAGCCAGCGCCAGCGTCGAAGGCCTCGAAACGACGCTGCAATTTGTTCAGGCGCGCATCGCCCAGGCTGGCCAGCAGCGCGGGCATGTGCTGCGGCGCCAGCCATGCGCTTTCGGCCAACAGCGGCCAGGTGGCGTCGGGCCCGTGCAGGCGCCAACGGGCTTGCACCATCCAGGCCAGCGGTTGCGGCTTGCGACGCCATGATTCGATGCCTGCCGTAGCCTCGGCCGCCTGGGCCCAGTCGCAAGCCGCGACGAACAGCGCCGCGGCATGGGCTTGTGCGCATTCGGGCGCATACGCCAGCGCGCTGGCACGGCGGCCCAGCGCCCGCCAGCGCACGGCCAGCCAGCGCGTGGCGGCAGCGCTACCCAGCAACATGAGTGCAGCGTTTTGCAATTCGCCTTCAAGGGCCTGGCGTGCGGCAATGGCCGCGTTGTGGTCGGCCAGGGGCTGCGAGCCTGTCCCTTCTTCAACCGCTAGCGCTTCTATCAACGTGGCCGCGGGTTCCAGGTGACGGTCGTGCGGGAATTCGGCCCGCAGTGCTTCGACAGCCGACCGCGCCTGCGCCACGGCGCCCAGGCCCACCGCATCGGCCACGGCGTTGATGAGCACGCGGTCGCGGCTGTCGTTGAAGATGTCGAGTTGTTGCATCACGGGATGGCTGCGAGTTTGCCTGGGTGCAGGGCACCCGCGGTACTCAAGGGCCCGGGCTTTGCTGCTTCAGCCAGGGCTCCAAGGCGCGCGCCAGCCGCATCATCACGGCCGGTTCTGGCAGTGGCAGGCGCAGGCTGTTTTGGCCCGTCGCGGGGTCGCGCTCGATGCTGAAAGCAGGCCTGGCCGGCGTGCCATTCGGGGTCTTCTGTGCCGCAGCCAGGCCTTGCAACAATGCGGCGCCGGCTTCCAGCAGCGCGGCCCAGGGGTCGGCTGGGTG
>JANMJI010000169.1:0-7203 GCA_031371275.1 Betaproteobacteria bacterium | reverse complement strand
CATCAGCGACTGCTTGCCGCAGGCGCGCTTTCGCGGCAGCGCGCTGTACGCCGACTACTACCGCCGCGTCGGCCTGGACCATGCACTGGCCTTGCCGGTGCGCATGGATGGGCGCGAGCTGGTGAGCTTTGTGCTGAACCGGCAAGGCCCCGATTTTTCTGACCGCGAACTGGCTTTGCTGGATGCGCTGCGACGGCCGCTGGCGTCGTTGTTCAACCGTATCCATGCCGCGGAATTGCCAACCAGCGGCGCCGGGCTGGATGGCCACGGATTGACGCGGCGTGAAGCCGAAGTGATGCAGTGGCTGGCCGCCGGCAAGACCGACCGCGACTTCGCGCAGATCATCGGCTGCAGCCCGCGCACGGTGCACAAACATCTGCAGCGCATCTACACCAAGCTGGGTGTCGAAACCCGCACCGCCGCAGTCATGCGCTGCCTCGAACGCTGACGGCCCGCGTTCTGGCGCTGCAGGCAGTCGGCGGCCGGCATAACGATGAATCAGCATGGCATTAAACTCCAGGCCGCGACGATCGCGCGACGGTGCGGGATGTGGTGCAGGAAACCCTGGCGCACCTTGACATCGGTGATGGCATCGGCCTGGGCCATCAGCGCGCTGTGGGCGCGGGCCAGCCAAGCGGCGGCGCGCGGGTCGCCGGCGCGGGCCAGGGCCTGGTGGCAGGCAAGTTCGATCTGGCGCGGCCAGTCGGTGCCGTCCAGCGTGCCGCCGCTGGCCACATGGTCCAGCACGGGCTGCACAGCGGCCAGCGCTGCCGCGGCGTCGGCGTCGGCGTCGGCCAGCGCCACCCGCGCCAGGCCGGCACTGGCGTCGTGCCGCGTGGGGTCGTTGATCTCCAGCGCCCCAGCCAGCGCCTGGGTGTGGGCCTGCCGCGCGGCAGCGCCGCGGCCCAGCGCCAGCAAGGCGTTGCCCAACCTGAGCCCGGCGACGACTTCCATCGCGCGCTCCTGCGCCGCCACCGTGATGTCCAGCGCCCAGCGCGCCAGGGCCAGGGCCTGCGTCGCGTCGCCTTGGCACAGCGCCAGCGCCGACAGAGCGACGAGCGTCGCGTCTTCCGTGACACGGTCGCCGTTGGCCCGCACCATTTGCAGGGCCGTGTCCAGATCGCGCTGCGCCTGCGCCAGGTCGCCCGGGCTCAGCCAGCCCCCGCCCAGGTTCAACAGGCTGATGCCTTCGTTGACCCGGTCGCCGGTCTCGCGGTGAATCTGCAGACTCTGCCGGTTCAGGTCGAGCACGCTCACTGTGCCGCCCTGCTGTTCGGCAGCCAGCACCAGCACCGTGAGCAGGCGCGCCTGGGCACCACGCAGCCCCAGGCTTCGCGCCTCGGCCAGGCCTTGCAGTGCCAGCGCGCGGCCGGCCTCGATGTCGCCCTGGTAGACGCGCGCAATCGCCAGCCGCCGCAGCGCGTG
Source organism: Betaproteobacteria bacterium (assembly GCA_031371275.1). GTDB lineage: Bacteria > Pseudomonadota > Gammaproteobacteria > Burkholderiales > Burkholderiaceae_C > Rubrivivax. The sequence continues at coordinate 5,778 of JANMJI010000169.1, read as the reverse complement.
CAGCCGCAGGCCGTCATCACCGGCCCGCGTGGCGCAGGCCAGACCATGCCGCGCCACGCCCTCCAGCGTCGCCCAATCGGCGCTGTGCATAGCGCGGATGCAGCGGCGCCAGGCCGCACAGGCGCGCCGGCCATCGTCGTCCAGCATGTCGGCCGCTTGCGCCAGCGCGTCCAGGTCAGCCGCCTGTTCGTCGCGCCGCGCCTGCGGGTTCAGCGTCACCTCGCGCGCTTTCAGCAAACGCCAGCGCAGTTCGGCCTGCGCGGGTTGCGGCGCACCCAGCAGCGCCAGCGCGCGGCCGACATGCGCCAGCACGCGCTGGTGCGCCAGGCGCTGGCCGGCGTGCTCAGCCGCGCGCACATGGAACTCGGCGGCGTGGGCCGCGTCGCCGGCCTGCTCGAAGTGCTCGGCCGCCAGCCCCAGCAAATCGCCTGCGCGCAGACCACCCTGCGCCGTCAACGCGGCCAGCCACTGCGCCGCCTTGGCGTGGCCTTCGCGCTTGGCGTGTTTGAGCACGGTGTCGTAGGTCACCTGGTGCAGCAGCTGGTGGCTGAAGGCGTATTCGCGCAGGCCGTCCAGCCGCGCTTGCAGCACGCCGGTCAGCGTGGGCGGCACCTTGGTCAACAGCAGCCGGTTGGCATTCACCGCCCAGGTGTCGCCCACGCTGATGGCGCCCTGGTCGATGAGCATCTTCAGCAGCTCTTCCATGTAGAAGGGGTTACCTTCGGCGCTGCTGGTCAGCAGCTCTCGCAGTGCGGCGGGCATCTCGGGCAGCTTCTTCAGCAGTTCGCCCGCCAGCAACCTGCTCATGTCTTTGCCCAGCGGCGCCAGGGCTATGCGCTGGTGAATACCTTGCGTTCGTCCTTGGTCAATGAGCCCCTCACTGCGCCGCTCAAACTGCGTCGGCCGCGTGAAGGCCAGCACCGGCAGCGGCACGTCGCCGTTGACTTTGCAGAGGTAGTTCAGAAAGTCCAGGCTCTCGCTGTCGGCCCAGTGCAGGTCTTCGAGTTCGAGCACGACCGGTGAACCATCGCTGGCGCTGACGCGGCGGAAAATTTGCGCCGCGGCGTGGAAGGCCCGGTTCCTGATCTGCCTGGGGTCGTCCAGGATGCCGCGGATGTGGCGGCTGTTCTTCCACTCGATACCGATCAGGTGGCCCAGCAGGTGGGCGTGGCCTTCGGCGTTGTCCGGGCCATCGTCGTCGATGAACAGCGGCACGATGCCCTGCTCCATCTTGGCCCTGGCGGCTTCGACGCTGTCGTCGTCGGCAATCTGCAAGCGCCAGGCCAGGATGTCGCGGAGCAGGCGCTTGAAGGCGGCTTGCAAGACCTTGAGCCCGGCGTCGCGGCCAATCATCCTGGTCGTTATGCCTTCGATGCCGCGGCTGCCGATGCGGAAGTTGCGCGGCTTGGCGCGCAGCACCAGGTAGCTCTGGATGGGCGTGTCCACGCCCTTCACCACCAGGGGCTCTTGCGCAGCCACCTCGAACAGGCCGCGCACCTGGGCGTAGGTGTCGTGGCTGATGCGCATTGCGCCAGCCGGCGCGGTCTGCTCCATGCGCGCGGCGATGTTGACGGCGATGCCGCGGATGGAAGCGTCGGCGTCCACGCCACCGCCCAGCAGCACGCCGCCGGTGTGCAGGCCCACGCGCACGTTGACGCCGGCATGCTGGTGGGCGGCCTGCACTTCGGCGCCGAGCACGCGGCCGAGTTCGAGCAGCGCCAGGCCGCAGCGCACAGCGCGTCGGCATCGTCTTCGCGCGCCCCGCCGGCACCGAAGGCGGCCAGGATGTTGTCGCCGGCGTACTGCAAGACCTTGCCTTGATGCGCCTCGATGATCGCCGTGCCGCGCGCCAGCGCATCGTCCATTACCGCGCTGATGGCCTCGGGGTCGAGGTGCTGGCTGAGCGTGGTCGAGCCCACCGCATCGACGAACAGGATGGTGACTTGTTTGAGGGCTTGACCAGGCTCGGCGGCCGCCGTTGCGGCAGTCGCCAACGCCAGTGCCGCCAGCCGGGCACGGGCCGCTGCCAGCATGGCATCGACGACGGCGTCGCCCAGCAGGTCGCGCTGCGCGTCGAGCGCGGCGATGCCCGCTTCCAGCTACTGCCGTTCAGCCGACATGGTTGCAGGGCTGGTGCAGCATCAAGCCGCGGCCTTTCAAGACGGCGGCGCGGCGGGTCACCACGACGCGTTGGGCAGGGTCATGACGGGCCTGCCGCGGACGCTGCTTCAAGCGCTGCGTCGGCAGGCGCTGCAGGTTTCGGCCATGCCGCCCACGCCTTCACGATCTCGCGGTGGAAGGGGATGTTGTGCAGGAAGCCATGGCGCAGCCTGGCGTCGGTGATGGCGTCGGCCTGCGCCATCAGCGCGCTGTCGGCACGGGCCAGCCAGTCGGCGGCGCGCGGGTCGCCGGCGCGGGCCAGGGCCTGGTGGCAGGTCAATTCGATCAGGCGCGGGTACTCGGTGCCGTCCAGCGTGCCGCCGGCCGCTGCCTGGTCCAGCACCGGCTGCAGGGCGGCCACAGCGGCTGCGGCGTCGCCCTTGGCCAGCTCGACGCGGGCCAGGCCCGCGCTGGCGTCGTGCAGCCACGGTCTGTCGATCTCCAGCGCCCGCGCCTGCGCCCGGGTGTAGGCCTGCTGCGCGGCAGCCCAGCGCCCGAGCGCAAGTTCGGCGTCGCCCAGCCGCAGCCTGGCGATGACCTCGATGTCGCGCGCCTGCGCCGCCACCGCGATGTCCAGCGCCGAGCGCGCCAGCGCCAGCGCCCGCGTCTCGTCGCCTTGCCACAACGCCAACGCCGACAAGATGCCGAGCGCTGCGCCTTCGACGGTACGGTCGCCGTTGGCGCGCAGCAGCCGCAGCGCCGCGTCCAGTTCGCGCTGGGCCTGCGCCAGGTCGCCCAGCTTGCGCCAGCCCTCGCCCAGGTTCGACAGCGTGATGGCTTCGTTGACGCGGTCGCCGGTCTCGCGGAAGGCCTGCAAACTCTGGCTGGCCAGGTCGAGCCCGCCGACCACGTCGCCCTGCGTCTCGGCGGCCACCGACAGCGCATTCAGCAGCCGCGCCTCGACGCCGCGCAGCCCCAGGCTGCGCGCTTCTGCCAGGCCCTGCAAGGCCAGCGCCCGGCCGCCCTCGATGTCGCCCTGGTAGACCCTTGCAGCGGCCAGCAGCCGCAGCGCGTGCAGCCGCAGGCCGTCGTCGCCGGCCCGCGTGGCACAGGCCAGGCCGTGGCGCGCCGCGCTCTCTTGCAGCGCCCAGTCGGCCATGCGCATGGCGCGCAGGCTGCGGCGCCAGGCCGCGTCGGCGCGCCGGCGGTCGTCGTCCAAAGCATCGGCCAACAGCGCCCGCGCGTCCAGGTCGGCCGCCTGTTCATCGCGCCGGGCCTGCAGGCCCAGCGTCTGCTCGCGCGTGCTCAGCAGGCGCCAGCGCAGTTCGGCCTGCGCAGCTGGTGTCGCTGGCGCCGGTTGCGCCTCATCCAGCAGCGCCAGCGCCCGGCCCACATGCGCCAGCACGCGCTCGTGCGCGAAGCGTTGCCCGGCCTGCTCGGCGGCGCGGGCGTGGAACTCGGCGGCGTTGGCCATGTCAGCGGCCTGCTCGAAGTGTTCGGCCGCGGTGCCCAGGAAATCACCCGCGCGCAGGCCGCCTTGCGCCGTCAGCCCGGCCAGCCACCGCGCCACCCGTGCGTGGCCTTCGCGCTTGTAGCGCTTGAGCACGGTGTCGTAGGTCACCTGGTGCAGCACATGGTGGCGGAAGGCGTATTCGCGCAGACCCTCCAGCGGCGCATCGGCTCTGGGCAGGGCGAGTTCGCGCTGCACCAGCGCTGGCAGTTGCACGGCCGCCTGCGCGTCGACGGCGGCCAGGGCCTGGTCCCAGAACACCGCGCCGATGATGCTGGCCTGCTGCAGCGCGCGCTTCTCTGGCGCGGGCAGCCCGTCCAGCCGCGCCTGCAGCACGCCGGTCAGCGTGGGGGGCACCTTGGTGAAGAGGAGGCGCTCGGCGTTGACCTTCCACAGCTCGCCGGTCTGGATGGCGCCCTGGTCGATGAGCATCTTCACCAGCTCTTCCATGTAGAAAGGGTTGCCCTCGGCGCTGCTGGTCAGCAGCTCTCTCAAAGCCGCCGGTATCTCGGGCAGCTTCTGCAGCAGTTCGTTGGCCAGGTCGCGGCTGGCCCGCTTGTCCAGCGGTGCCAGGTCGATGCGCTGCTGAATGCCATCGGTGCGTCCCTGGTCGATCAGCCAGTCGGGTCTGCGCTCGAACAGCGTTGCCCGCGTGAAGGCCAGCACCAGCATCGGCACGTCGCGGTTGACCTCGGCCAGGTAGTTCAAAAAGTCCAGGCTCTCGCCGTCGGCCCAGTGCAGGTCTTCGAGTTGCAGGATGACCGGGCTGTTGTCGATGGTGCTGACGCGGCGAAAGAGTTGCGCCGCGGCGTGGAAAGCCCGGTTCCTGATCTGCTTGGGGTCGTCCAGAATGCCTTTGATATGGCGGCTGTCGCGCCACTCGATGCCGATCAAATGGCCCAGCAGGTGGGCGTGGCCTTCGGCCGCGTCGGCGCCGTCGTCGTCGATAAAGAGCGGCACGATGCCGTCCTCCATCTTCTTGCGCGCAGCTTCGATGCTGTCGCCGTCGGCGATCATGAAGCGCCAGGCCAGGATGTCGCGCAACAGCCCGAAGACCTGGCTGCCGGTCTGCGGCGTGGCGCGTCCGCGGAAGAGGAAGAATCGCTCTGGCCGCGCCTCGCTCCAGGCCTCGAATTCATACAGCAGCCGGGTCTTGCCGATGCCGGCGTCGGCGACCACGGCCACCGCCGCCAGCTTGCGCTCTGCGAACAGGCGCTTGAAGGCGGCTTGCAGCGCTTCGAGTTCGGCGTCGCGGCCGATCATCCGCGTGACCACGCCTTCGATGCTGCGCGTGGCGATGCGGAAGTTGCGCGGCTTGGCGCGCAGCACCAGGTAGCTCTGCACCGGCTGGTCGACGCCCTTGACCGCCAGCGGCGCTTGCGTTTCCACCTGGAACAGGCCGCGCACCTGGGCATAGGTGTCGTGGCTGATGCGCAGGCCACCCGCCGGCGCGGTCTGTTCCATGCGCGCGGCGATGTTCACCGAGATACCGCGGATGCTGCCGTCGGCGTCGACCCCACCGCCCAGCAGCACGCCGCCGGTGTGGATGCCCACGCGCATGTTGAAGCCGGCATGCTGGTGGACGGCCAGCACTTCGGCGCCGAGCACGCGGCCGAGTTCGAGCAGCGCCAGGCCGCAGCGCACGGCGCGCTCGGCATCGTCTTCGCGCGCGCCGCCGGCACCGAAGGCGGCCAGGATGTTGTCGCCGGCGTACTGCAAGACCTTGCCTTGATGCGCCGCGATGATCGCCGTGCCGCGCGCCAGCGCGTCGTCCATCACCGCGCTGATGGCTTCGGGGTCGAGGTGCTGGCTGAGCGTGGTGGAACCCACCACATCGACAAACAGGATGGTGACTTGCTTGAGGCTCTGGGCAGGCTCGGCAGGGTCAGGCGCGGTGCTCAGCAAGGTCGCCAGTTTGGCGCGCAGACCCGCCAGCATCGCATCGACCACCAGATCGCCGAGCGCGGCACGTTGGCCCTCCAATGCCGCAACGGCGGCTTCGAGCTGAACTTGCCCGGGGCTCATGGGCGCCTGCGCTTGTTCGCGCTGCGGGCTGTCCCGGCGCCCAGCGCCAGTCCACGTTGGTGGGCGTGCCGAAGCGCGGCGCAGTCGTCGGCACGGCTCAACACCGCGGCAGCCACACCGCGCGGGCATTCACCCGGAAGGCC
>JANMJI010000137.1:0-3247 GCA_031371275.1 Betaproteobacteria bacterium | reverse complement strand
GACGATGATGAAATCACCGGTATCGACGTGAGGCGTGTAAATGGCTTTGTGCTTGCCGCGCAAACGGCGTGCTGCTTCGCTGGCAACACGTCCGAGCACCTTGTCGGTGGCGTCGATCACAAACCATTCATGCACAACCTCGGCCGGTTTGGCGCTGAAGGTCTTCATGAGGGTCTTTCAGAAAGCGCGCTGTTCGTGGAGGTAAACAGCACGCGAAACATCGGCACTTCATTGCCCGCTGCTGCCTTTGGTACCGCTCGTTCAGGGCGGCCTCGCAGAAAATTTCCAAACCAGACGAGCCGCTTTTACAGTCAACCCGGGGTTTGGACGCAGACGGCTTCTTTTCCCGCCGAATTTGAGAAAAGCCTGTGAGTATAGCCCGAGGCATTTCGGCCTCAGCAAGGGTCTTCAATGCCCACGGCTGTATGGCGGGCTCTGGTGTTTGAGGGTTAACCCTAGATTTAGACGATAGGATGCGGCACCTCACCACTGAGCCGACCCATGTCCCTGCACACCCCAGCTCCCTCCACAGCACAGACACCAGGCTGGGCCGCGCAAGCGTCGCAGCTTCGCAATTGGGTGCCGGTGCGCACGCTCGGCGCCGGCCACCGCGCCGATGTGGCCGCCCACCTGCTGGCGCTGGACGACACCGATCGCATGCGCCGCTTCGGCTACCTGGCCAGCGACGAGCGCATACGCCACTATGCCGAACAGATGAACTTCGAGCGTGACGAAGTCTTTGGCACCTTCGACCGCAGCCTGACGCTGGTGGCGCTGGGCCACCTGGCGCTGGACGCGCACGGCGGCAGCGGCGAATTCGGCGTTTCGGTGCACCCGCGCGCGCGCGGCCGGCGGCTGGGTTCGCAGCTCTTCGCGCATGCGGTGACGCACGCGCGCAACCGCCAGGTGCACACGCTGTACATCCACCTGGCACGCGACAACGCGGCCATGCTGGCGATCGTGCAGCGTGCCGGTGCCGCGCTCAGTTTTGAAGGCAGTGACGCCGTGGCCGAACTGGCCCTGCCCGCTGACACGCTGGGCTCGCAATTGCACGAATTGCTGGACCACCAGGCGGCCGAATTCGACTACCGCCTGAAGATGCAGGCGCTGCGCGTCGACCTGCTGTTACCACCGCGCAGCTGATCTGCCGGGCTGTACAGCGCCCGGGCAGGCGCTACGATGCGACCGGCGGATGCAGGTGTGTACCCAGGCCCGCCGGCACCACCACAGACCGCCCGCGCCCATGCAAGCCTTGCAGCCCCTGTTGCCCTGGATCCCCGCACTCGCCAGCCTGGTCCTGCTGCTGGCGGTGGCACTGCTGTGGCAACGCAAGACACGCAAGCCCGCATCGCTGAAGCTACCCACCGAATGGGCGCTCACCGCGCGGCCGGTGTTCAACAGCGAAGAACGGCGTCTTTATCGCCAACTGCGTGAAGCCCTGCCGCACCATGTGGTGTTGAGCAAATTGCCGCTGGTGCGTTTTTGCCAGCCCACCAACCCGCAGCAAGTGCGCTACTGGTACGAACTGCTGGGCGCCGCGCAGGTGAGTTTTGCGGTCTGCGGCGGCAACGGGCGGGTGCTGGCCGCGCTGGACCTGGAAGGTGACCGGGGTGCTTCACGCCGCAGCCTGCAAATCAAGCAGTCGGTGCTGCAAGCCTGCCGCGTACGCTACCTGCGCTGCGCGGCCGACCAACTGCCGTCGATGGCCGAGTTGCAGGCGCTGGTGCCGCTTGCGGCGCTGAACACGCACCTGACGCCCGCTTCGCCGGTCAACCTCAGCCGCGAACGCCTGGCCAGCACGGTGGCTTCGCGCCGCCAGGAACGTGCCGCGCTGTGGCCTGACTCGACGCTGGAATCGCGCTTCGGCACCGAACTGCATGCCGCCGCCATGCTGGAAGAAGACATCGTCGATGGCGTCGTCGATACGCCGCCACCGGGCCCCGTGCGGCACTGATGTACGGGCCTCCGAGCCGACTGCGTTCGCGCGGGCACTGATTGGACTTCAGCACCCTCGACCCCCAGCATGTGCTGGACGCGCTGGACGCTGTGGGCTTGCGCGGTGATGGCCGGCTGCTGCAGCTCAATTCCTATGAAAACCGCGTCTTCCAGGTGTTTCTCGAGGACGGCAGCGCGGTCGTGGCAAAGTTCTATCGGCCCGGGCGCTGGAGCGACGCGCAGATTCTGGAAGAACATGCTTTCGCGCTGGAACTGGCGGCGGCCGAAGTGCCGGTGGTGCCGCCGCTGGTGCTGCACAGCGCGGGTGCCACCGTGCTGGGCACACCGCCCACGCTGGCCAGCGCCTTTGGCCACCGCTACACCGCCGCAGCACGCTGCGCCGGGCGCGAACCCGAACTGGAAGACCCAGCCGCGCTGCGTCAATTGGGCCGCTTCATTGGCCGCCTGCACGCCGTCGGCCGGCGCCAGCCTTTTGCCCACCGCCACCATCTGAACGCCCACGCCGACGGCCGCTACGCGATGAAGCTGTTGATCGATGGCGGATTTGTGCCCGATACCGAACGGCCCGCCTGGCAACAGGCCTGCGACCGCGCGCTGTCGGCGGTGGAAACCGCCTTCGACGCAGCGGCACCGCTGGCCACGCTGCGCCTGCATGGCGATTGCCACCTGGGCAACGTGTTGTGGCGTGACGGCGCGCCGCATGTGGTGGATCTTGACGACGCGATGCAAGGCCCGGCCGTGCAAGACCTGTGGATGCTGGTCTCGGGCGACCACACCACGATGGCGCAGCAACTCAACGCCCTGCTCGAAGGTTATGAGCAGTTCAGCGACTTCGACGACCGCGAACGCCGGCTTATCGAGCCGCTGCGCACGCTGCGCATGGTGCGCCACAGCGCCTGGCTGGCGGAACGTTGGGGCGACCCGACCTTTCCGCTGAACTTCCCCTTCTTCGGCAGCGCGGCCTACTGGAGCCAGCAAACAGCCCAACTGCGTGAGCAGCTTGAGTTGATCGCGCGATAGCCACGCACGGGCAAGCCATTGGACACCGGACGGTTCCGGTGAGACGAGGAACTGGCGTCCGATTGCTTTATAGATTCTCTCATCAGGTTTCAGACCGCACAGTTTTGTGGTTAGCCACGACTCTTTCTTGGTAAGCGTCTAGCCGCGGCATCTTGAGCTGAGCCACGAGGCGGCTGAGCATCGCGCGCATGGCGAACATGACGGACGCAGCGCGCATGGCGGTGATGGCGGTGATGACGGTTGTCGCGCATTGCCTGAGCGTTGGCGGCAT
>JANMJI010000100.1:0-1607 GCA_031371275.1 Betaproteobacteria bacterium | reverse complement strand
AGATGGCCGCACATTTCTGGCGGTAGACCGTTTTGCCATCGAATCGATGTGCTATCGCGTGGTGGGCGGTGAACTGCGTTTTGCGCAGCGCGCTGATATGTTGATAGGCGCCCAGATTGGAGGCTTGCCGAACGGCACCCCCGACATCGACCCCCAGGCGATTTACGACTACCTGTATTTCCATGTCATACCTTCACCGCGCACCATCTTCAAGGGTGTGTTCAGGCTGCCGCCGGGGCACTGCGCGGTGTTCCAGAACGGGCAGTTGACGGTGGCGCCGTATTGGGTGCCTGATTTCCAGCCCGCCAGCGCCGGCAGCGTTTCATTCAACGCGCTGAAAGCCGAATTCCGCAGCACGCTCCAAAACGCGGTAGCCCGGCAATTGGACAGTGGCAAGCCCGGCTGCTTTCTCAGTGGCGGCACCGACAGTTCCACCGTCGCCGGCATGGTCGGCCTGGCCGCGGGCCGGCCGGCAGCCGCGTATTCCATCGGCTTCGAAGCCGAGGGCTACGACGAGATGGCCTTCGCGCGCATTGCCGCCAAGACCTTCGGCACCGAACATCATGAGTACTACGTCACGCCCGAAGATCTGGTGCGCAGCATTGCCGACGTGGCCACGCATTACGACCAACCCTTCGGCAATTCATCGGCCGTGCCGGCTTATTACTGCGCCAAGATGGCGCGTGAAGACGGCATTACGCGCATCCTGGCCGGCGACGGTGGTGACGAGCTTTTTGGCGGTAATTCGCGTTACGCCAAGCAGAAGGTCTTTGGCGTGTACGACAGCGTGCCCGGCCCCGTCAAAGCGCTGCTGGAACCCATGTTCGGGCTGGGCCTTGTATCGGGCACGCCGGGGCTGGGCAAAGTTTCCAGCTACATCCGCCAGGCCAATGTGCCCATGCCCGACCGGCAACACACGTACAACCAGCTGGAACGCCTGGGCGTGCAAGACGTGCTGACGCCCGCCTTCCTGCAACAAGTCAGCACCACCAGCCCGCATGAACATCAACGTGGCGTGTGGGCCCAGGCCAAAGCCGGCACGCTGCTGGACAAACAACTGGCCTACGACTGGCGCTACACGCTGGCAGAAAACGACCTGCCCAAGGTCTGCGGCACCACCGCGCTGGCCGGCGTTGAAGTGGGCTTTCCGATGCTGGACCGTGCGCTTGTCGAGTTTTCAATGCGCCTGCCCACCAGCTACAAACTCAAGGGCCTGAAGCTGCGCTGGTTCTTCAAAGAAGCCCTTCGTGATTTCTTGCCGGACGAAATCATCACCAAGAAGAAACAGGGTTTCGGCCTGCCCTTCGGCGTGTGGGCCCACCGCCACTCGGCTTTGAACGCGCTGGCCACCGATTCATTGCACAGCCTGGCCACCCGTGGCTTTGTGCGGCCCGAGTTCATCAAGACGCTGCTGCAAGAGCGCCTGGCCCAGCACCCGGGCTATTACGGCGAGATGATCTGGATCTTGATGATGCTGGAGCAATGGCTGCGCAAACATGCGCCCGGCTACGGCGTGAAGGGCTGAACCGATCGGAACCTGACGCCTGAAGTGAGTGGGCATTCAAAGAACGCCTGGTAACGAACTGGCCTTTGGTATACCTCAAGAT
>JANMJI010000096.1:0-2988 GCA_031371275.1 Betaproteobacteria bacterium | reverse complement strand
CTGCCGGCGCGCCCGCTCATCCAACACCGATGCAAGCGATCGGTACTTCGATTCGATCTGCTCTATCGCGGATGCAACCTGCATTCCGCTTTAGACCACACCTCCAAAACTTTATCAAGTTGTTTTTGCGCGACGCCTAAGGCGCCCGCCGTACTTGCACGCGAGTAGAAACAGGCTTCCAACTCATCGTCATTGATCTCCCTTTGTGGCCTCGTCGTCGGGGACTTAAACGCGTGCGTCTGACCCGGTTCGACGTGGTTCAACGAAGAATCATGACCTTGAGAGAACTCGCGCATTCTGCGCAGCAACATCTTCAGAACGTTGGCGGCTTGCCGGTCAAACGCAGCCATGTCCACGAGCTGCTGGCGGCTGCGTTCGGCAATTCATCGTGGGCAGCGTTCCGCTCTGAATCCCTGCTGGCCGATGCTGGCGTGGGGGACGCACTTGCGAGCAAGTCGCCGCAGCTGATCGGCCGTGCGGTGCAGCTCGGCTACGGGCAGGCGGCGAGCGTCCTGCTGGCCGATGCTGTCGTGGCCTTCGCGATGGCGCGGCAGGTGTCGTGCATCCGCTGGATGGACGTTCGCGACGCCTTGGCTGTCGCTCCCGTTCTCGCGGACGAGAACCGACTCGACGACGAGGATGAAAATTGGGATGGCGAAGACGAGGACGCAAACGAGATGCTGCGGCCCGCGCTCGTTTCCGGGTTCGATTCGCAACGGTTGCTGAGTTCCCCGTTGCTGCTCGACTGCCTGGAGCAAATGGCCGAGGGCGCAGCAGGCGAAGTTCATCAGGTGCTGGCGACGATGTACCGATGCAAGCGGCCGAACCCATACCTTCACGAGGAGTCGCTGAAGGGCCGATCGCTCACACGCATCGAGCAGGGCTGGGTGGACGAGTACCTGCTGGCCGAACCGCGCTTCCGGAAGTACGAAGCGCACTTGAAGGCCGCGGCCTTGGGTGGTGTTCGTCCGGCGGCGGTTGAGTACGCGGCCATATTCGACAGTCCGGAGTTCTTCGCGCTTGCCGAGCGGATGGCTGGTGACGTGGACGCTGATCGCATGGCGCAGATCGCCGCGACGCCGGACGCGCGTGCCGCATGGTTGCGGCCTGCGGCCGAAGGTGGCTCCGAATCGGCATTGCGGCAGCTCGCACGAGGCGGCGACGCTTGGGCGCAGGCGCGATTGGCGGAGCAAGGCGACATCGGCGCACTGCGTGATGTGGCAGAGCGTGCCGTCGAGCACGGCGACCTGATGAAGGCCTGGACCTGGCAGCACCTGGCGTTGCTGCGTGGCGTGGACTTGACGGTGTCAACGATGCGGGCGTATCACGACGGCGGGCCGCAGCAAGGTGAGTTCTACGACAGCGACTTCGGTGGCGCCATGTACGCTGATGGTGACGAAGGACTGCGTTTGCTTCCGTTGGCTTTGGAAGAGGATCAACGGGCCAGGTCGCTGGCACGCGAGATCCATGCAAGGCCTCGGTAGCCGCTCATGCCGGTGACGACGCCGGCACGGGGAGATCAGCAAACCTAAGGGATCCGGGCGTGTCCCCGCTGCGCGGGGCCGGGCTGTTGCGCTGCGCGTCGAACCGCTGTCAAAGGCCCAGCGCCTCGCCCCTGACGGGCGGCCATCCCTCACGCGGGCTCGCCGCCCACCCTCCGCCCACCCTCCGCGCTCGCTGGCGCGCAGGGTGTCGCCGGACTGCGGCCCTGGGGGCCTTGCCGGTTCGCTCGCCGATGCAGCGATCAAGGCTGCGCCTTGATCGCGATGCAGAGCAGCCAGGTCAGGCCGACTTCGCCGGCGGTCACACGACAGCGGCCCGTTCTCATGCCCGGGAATCGCGTGCCTAGTTTCCTTCACGGGTACGTGAACGAGGCCCGCTTGACGAACTGGCCCGTTGCTCGCGTGCTGCGCCTCACTTCGCTGCGCTGCGTTCTGCTCCGCACGCTGCGCCCGTGCCAGATCGTCACCCCGGTCACCCGCCACGCCCGATGCCGGGCCGCTGAATGCCTTGGAGTGATCGGCCCGGCTCGACCGCCGCGCCAGTCGCTGCGCTTGGTGTCACGTCGGCCGCAGAGGCGCCGGACCTCATGTGCTGGGCGGCCGTCTCCGCTGCAACCGCCGCGCCAGGCAAGCTGGCACATCGGCCGCGACGCTGCGTCGCCCGAACACGGGCAGCGCGTGCGCCAGGCGTCCCACCGCGCTCCCCCCAGCTGCGCCCCCGTCAAGTGTGAGGGGGACTTGTGGGGGGATCTTCAAGCGGTGGGCCGGGAGACTGGCTCACTGCTTCGGCTGCTGAAGAACCCCACCCATCCCCCACCCCTTCCCGTGAGGGAAGGGGCCATGCCCACCCCCCGCCCGCCCGTGGGCGGGAGCGAGGAAGTCCGAGCGAGAGGATCAGTTTTGAGGAATCCAAGACCGGGTTCCGGCTGAACCCTCTCGACTGGAGCACAGCATGGCTTTCGTACGAGTGGAACAACGCAATGCACACCTGGCCGGTTCGGTTCGGCTGGAATACGTCAACGGCCGCGAAGGCAAGGTCGCCAAGGGCACCGTGACGGTGATCAGCAACACGCGCCGCGGGTCGGGCGAGGAACGCGCCGAGGAGGCGACCGCGATCCAGTGGACGCTGTGGGGCAAGCAGGCCGAGAACGCGGCCGAGTACCTGGGCAAGGGCAGTCACGTCAACGTCGTCGGGCGGTTGCGTAACAACAACTACCGGGACGCGAGCGGCGCGGACGTGTACGCGCTGGCCTTCACCTGCGAGGAGATCGACTACCTGGAGAGCAAGGAGCAGGCGCAGGCGAGGCGGGCGCGGCAGGGCGCCGGCAATGGCGCGTCGGACGTCGACAAGGTGGCCCCACCAGCGGGCAAGCCGAGCCGCCGCCCGGGTCGCGGCCAAAGCGCTGCAGCCTGACTGCCGACTTCAGCGGCGGCCATCGCATCCACCGCGACGCGCCGCCGTCAAACCTTTGCAACGCACTTCAGG
>JANMJI010000084.1:0-7248 GCA_031371275.1 Betaproteobacteria bacterium | reverse complement strand
CCCGCCGCGCTGCCGCTGGCGATTGCGCCCACCGGCGCACCGGGCTTCGGCTGGCCCGGTGCCGACATCGCCATCGCCCAGGCGGCGGCGGCGCTGGGCGTGCCGTATTCGCTGTCGAGTTCGGGCACCACGTCGATTGAGGCCATCGCGCGCGAAGCGCCGGGCCGGCTCTGGTTTCAGGCCTACGTGCTGCGCGACCGCGCCTATTTCGAGCAGATGATCCGGCGCGCCGAAGCCTGCGGCTACGAGGCGCTGATGATTACGGTGGACCTGCCGGTGGGCGGCAAGCGCGAGCGCGACTATCGCAACGATTTCGCCATCCCGTTCCGCTTCACACCGAAGAACGTGCTCGACTTTGCGCTGCACCCGCGCTGGGCGCTGCGCATGGCGCGCCACGGCATGCCGCAGATGGAAACCTTGGCCGGGCTGGCCAAGAGCGCTGGCGAGAGCGCTGCAACCAAACCGTCGGCGTCGGCCATCGCTTCATCGGTGGGCCGCAATTACGACGCGGCTTTCGACTGGACGCGGCTGGCGCAAGTGCGCGCGCTGTGGCCGCGCAAGCTCATCGTCAAAGGCGTGGCGCACCCCGACGACGCGGCGCGGCTGGTGGCGCTGGGTGTGGATGCGCTGGTGGTGTCCAACCACGGCGGGCGCCAGCTTGACGGCGCTGCGGCCACATTCGATCTGCTGCCAGCGGTGGTGGCGGCGGTGAACGGGCGCATCCCCGTGCTGGTAGATGGCGGCGTGCGCCGCGGCACCGATGTCATCAAGGCGCTGGCCTGCGGCGCCCAGGCCGTGCTGGTGGGCCGTGCCACGCTGTACGGCGCAGTGGCCGCAGGGCTGCCGGGCGCGCAGCGCGCGCTGGCCATCCTGCACGACGAGATCGACCGCGGCATGCGCCTGTGCGGCGTCAGACAAGTGGCGGACATCAGCCGCGACCTGCTGCTGCCGTGATGGCAGCGGTGCTGATCGGGTCATGCGCAGCGCAGGTCAGGGTCGAACGGGCGGCGCGAGCAGCTTGACGATCGCTGCCATCACCTCATCGTTGTGCCCGACCCAGGTGTGCCCGCCTTCATCGAAGCCGATGAACCTGGCACCGGCGATCAGCCCGGCGGTGTACTGCGCGCTGGCATAGGTGCCGTAGCGGTCGTCGCGGGCGCTGATGACGAGCGTCGGCATCTGGATGGATTGCAGTGGTGATGGCGTCAAGTGCTTGCCGACGGCGGTATCGCTGATCAGCCCCGCGGTGCGGGCCGACACAGGCAGGATGTGGTCGAGCATCGCATTCACCCGCGTCCGCTCTTGCGCACTGGCGGTGGCCAACAACCCGGGGGGCGTCGCCAGCACGACCTTGATGACCTGGTCGCGCGCGACATGCAGCGCGGCCCAGAACAGCAAGTCCGAGCCGATCAGACGCATCACCGTGTTCTCGACCCACGGCGGCATGGGTGGCGCAGAGTCGGCCTGCGTCGGGGGCTTGTAGGTCAGAGGAACTAACAGTACAAGTGCACTGACCCGCTCAGGGTGCCGAATCGCCATCTGCAGCGCAGACGGTGCGCCGGCAGACCCGCCCAGGATGGCCGCCTGGCGAATGCCCAGCGCGTCGAGCAGGCACGCATGCGCATCGGCCTGCGCGGCCGCTGACGCATCGGCGGGCATCGGCGTGCGCAGGTAGCCGAAGCGCGACATGGCGATCACGCGAATGCCTTGCGTGGCCAGCGCACCCGCGAAGGCCATGCCCTGGTCATGCCCGCCACCGCTGCCGTGCACGGCCAGCAGCGGCACGCCAGCGCCGGCCTCTTGGTACTCGATCGCACCGCAGCGCGTGGCGATCAGCACGCTGCCCTGTGCGGCATCGGCGCGGGCCCGTTGCATGTCGGTGTGGAACTGCCAGCCGATCAGCACGGCCACGCCGCCAAAGACCAAGGCCAGGGCCACCACGGACCGGCCGCCGCGACGCAGGCCGAGCCTCACGGCAAGAGCCTGTAGCTCAAGGTCTTGACATGCCCGACGAAGTACGCCCTGCGCCCTTCAGGCCGCACCCAGGCGGGCTCACCCGTCATCGGAACCAGCATGCCGTCTTGCCTCTGGTAGTCGGACAAGGCGCAGTCCCAGGGCAGCATGACCATGTCCTTGCCCACCCCGGCGCCACGGGCATCGGCGCGCACCGACGCGATCAAGCCAGCTTCGTTGAACCTGAACAGCAAGGTCAAGGTGATGGCGCCGTCGACGATGGTGGCGTTGGCCGAAGCATCATCGACGGCCTGCCACTGCACGCCCTGGCTGGGCAACAGCGCGGTGGGATACCACGCCGCTTCGGCAAACCAGCGCATGAATTCGCCGCGCGCCAGCTCGCCGCCGCCGTGCGCGTGGGCCACCGTGAACAGCCCCAGCAGCTTGGCGATCAACTGGCCCTGGCCTGCGATGTAGCTGTCTTCCACGCGTGCCGACACGCCAGGAAACATGGCCACGTCGGCATTCCACAAAAAACCTGGTCGCACACCAGCCACTGGCGTAACGACCCGCTGCTGCGATGTGAACGGCTTCCACTGCGCAGCGCTTGCCGACATGTTGATCGTGCCCGCCATGTCGATGGTGGCCGCAGCAATGATGGGCTGCCCGTCCGTCAGCACCGCGCGGAAGTAGCGTTGCACGGGCGCGGGCAGGTCTGCCAGTTCGTTGACATGAAAGCGTGCCGAAGCTGAGCGCCGCGACAACTGGCCTTGGGCCGGGCTTTGAACAGCCACGCCGCCCGCTTCAAGCTGGCCCGTGTGCAGTCGAATCAGCTCGGCCCAACGCCTGGCGCCGCCGGCCCGCAGTCCGACTGCGATGACGACCAGCACGCCAACCACCATACCCAGCCACAGCAACCCTGTCATGGCGACCCCTTTGCTTCGCACCCTGTCGATCAAACCAACACCGCCTGCAGCGGCCGACGCAGTGACTGCGGCAAGGCCGGCCCGCGACCGAAGCGCACCACCAGGTCAGGGCGCTGCCCCTTGAGCCCGATGGCATCTGCAAAGAGCGGCCGCACCGAGGCCACTTCAAGCGGCTGGTTCAGCATCGCGTTGCTGATGCCCAGCGCCGTGGCTTGCAACGCAAAGCGCTCATAGCAGCGACCCACCTTGACCCAGTGCGCCTCGTCAGCAGCGGCGCCGACGAACACCGCAATGCCCGCGGAACTGCGAACGTGGCGCGCGTATTTGTCGTTCTCGCTCTGGGGTCTGAAGAACAGGCCAAAGGCCAAGTCGCCGATCCAGGCCGGGATCGACGGGTTGCCCGACGACACGCTGTACAGTCCGTCTCCGGTGCGCACTGCATCGGCGCCATTGAAGCGAATCCAGGCCTTGAGTTCCTTGACGAACGCCGGGTCTGCCATCTGCGCGGTGTTGCCTTGAATCACATGGTCCAGCACCTGTTCCATCACGCTGCGTTCGGTGAGCAACAGCACGCGCACGCCGTCGGCCGTGCCGGCACTTTCGAGCAGGCGCAACGTTTCATTCGACAGCGGTTTGGCGTCGTAGTCGCCCCTTGTGCACTGCCGCTGGGGAATGGCCTTGAACAACGCTGTGGCCTGCGACCGGGTGGGCGTCAGCGTCACGCGGACAGCATGGTTTGCAGTGTCGAAGCCGACCTCGGCCGCAAGCCCGTGGGCCAGCGCCGCCTGCACCAGGTTCTCAGTCGCACATCGCAGCGAGACGAAAAGATGGTGGTCGTCGGGATCGACCGCTGGCGTGCGCCGCGACAGATCAGGCAGGATCGTGATGACCTTGCCCGCGACCGCAAATTTCCAGCACTGGGTGTTGTGACTTGAAGGTGCCAGCGTCGCGTAGCGCACAAGTTCCTGGCCGAGCGCGGCGCCTTCGAAGCCCGCCAGTGCGCCCAGGCGCCATGTTCGCGCCGCGGCAGCCTCGTAGCCCTGGGCGTCGGTGCCCGCTGAGCAGGCTGACAAGACCGCAGAGCCACCCAGGATTGCCGGTGCGCAAGAAACGAATTGCCTGCGCGTGGTGAAGCCCACAGTTCAGGGCGCCGTCGCCAGGGAAGCGGCTTCGCTGGCCCGCACCAACAGCACCGGTATCGGCGCCAGACGAACGATCTGCTCAGCGTCGCTGCCCATCAAGACGCGGCCGACGCCGCGGCGCCCGTGGGTGCCCAGCACGATCAGGTCGGCATGCCAGGCCTTCGCTTCGGCGACCACCAAGTCGCAGACACGCCCGGCAAAGCTGTCGAACAAGGCGGTATCGACGGCCACGCCGCTCGCTTCAACGCGTGTCTTGGCTGACTTGAGGATTTGCTCGCCGCCTTCTCGCAACAGCGGCACCAGGTCGGCCGTCACCGCGCCAAATCCTTCCAGGCCTGCGGTGTAGACCAGTTGATCAACCACATGCACCAGGCGCAGGCGGGCCCCGGTCAAGCGGGCCAACTTGACGGCCTCATCCAAGCCACGGTTGGAGGTCGGGCTGCCGTCAACGGGCACGAGGATGTGGGTGTACATGGCGTTGATCTTGTGAAGTGAAGGGGCAGACGCTGAAGTCTTGCGTGCGCCGCAGCTTGGGGCTTGACGGAGATCAAGCGCGCTGCAACCGGCGTCCGTCAGCATGGCGCTCTCCGGCGGTGGCGAAGCACTTCATGACGACTGTCCTGACGCATTGGACCAGCGGCTTCCTGCGCCGCCGCCGCACGCTGAAGCACTTCGGCCGCCATCCGTTCGAGCACGCGCATGCGCACGCGCTGGCCAACGCACTGGCCGGGCACGGCCCGACGCCTGCTGCGCCTGAGCACCTGTCGCGCGACCTGCTGCTGGTGGTGCGCAACACACCTGCGGCTGTCATGGCCCGGCTCGGTTCCCACGCTGACGGCCTGAGTTCCCGTGAAGCAGCGGCGCGCCTGAAGCGCAGTGGCTTCAACGAAGTCGCCCGCGACGCGCCGCTGCCTTGGTGGCTGCACCTTTGGCGTTGCTACAAGAACCCGTTCAACCTGTTGCTGACCGTGTTGGCGGTGGTGTCGTACTTCAGCGCAGACGCCAAGGCCACCACGGTCATCGGCGCCATGGTGGGCCTGAGCACGCTCATCCGCTTCGTGCAGGAAGGCCGTTCACACCGGGCCGTTGAAGGCCTGAAGGCGATGGTGAGCAACAAGGCCACCGTGATCCGCCGTGCGACGGCTGCGAAGACTGCCGACCCGCAGGCGCCGCCCAAGCGGCTGGAAATTCCGATGCGGATGTGGGTGGCTGGCGACCTGGTAGCGCTGTCGGCAGGCGACATGATCCCGGCCGACTGCCGGGTGTTGACAGCGCGCGATCTGTTCATCGCGCAGGCGGCGCCGACGGGTGAGTCGCTGCCGGTGGAGAGGTTTGCCGATGGCCGAGGTGAAAGTGGTCAGCCGCTCGAACAAATCAACCTCATCTTCATGGGCACCAATGTCGTCTCCGGTTCGGCCACCGCGTTGGTGGTCGCCACCGGCAGCCGCACCTACTTCGGCGCGTTGGCATCGAAAGTCATGGCCACCGACCCGGCACCGAATGCCTTCCAGCTTGGAGTCAACAGCGTCAGCTGGCTGTTGATCCGCTTTGCGCTCGTCATGGTGGCCATCGTCTTGCTGGTCAACGGCTTCACCAAAGGCAACTGGACCGAGGCGCTTTTGTTCGCCCTGTCGGTGGCGGTGGGGCTGACGCCCGAGATGCTGCCGATGATCGTGACATCGACCTTGGCCAAGGGCGCGGTGCTGCTGTCGCGCAGGCAAGTGGTCGTCAAGCGCCTGGACGCGATGCAGAACTTTGGTGCGATGGATGTGCTGTGCACCGACAAGACCGGCACGCTGAGCCAGGACAAGATCGCATTGGCGCGCACCTGCGACGTCTTCGGCCAGCCCTCCGACGAGGTACTGAAATTCGCGTTTCTGAACAGCCACTACCAGACCGGGCTGAAGAACCTGCTCGACCGCGCGGTGCTCGACCATGTGGAATTGCAGGCCGAACTCAAGCTGGAGCGGGCCTGTCGCAAAGTCGACGAGATTCCGTTTGACTTCGAGCGGCGCCGTATGTCCGTGGTGGAGTTGATGCCGCACGGCGTTATCGACCGACAGCGCCGGCGCCGACCAGCGTGACCAACCTGGAGGCCCGGGTCTCGTCTCGTTTGGCGCTGCATTCAGCCGGCGCCGACTGTTCGTGGGTATAGACAACTGCTGTTCGACCTGCGGACTCCATCGCGCGTGGCGTTGCTGCGCACCGACCTTGCCGTACTGACGAAGCCGCAGCGCACCCGCACCGGGCAGCCCGCGCAGGTTGATCGTTAGTGCCACGCCACGGCGGCTGCCGGCGCGGCCAAAGACGCCCCAACGCGCGGCGCTGTGGCTACAACATCTTGTTGCGGCTAGAGCGATAAACAGCAGGGCCAAGCCGTTGGGGGATCAATGGACAACGAGACGCGCGGTGCGCCTGCGGGCGTGCAACCTGGCAGGCGCTACCTGACCTTGCTGTTTGCCGACCTTTCGGCATCCACCGAGCTGCCTGCGGGCCGCTTGCTGTGCCTGCACACCGGCATCCATTCGGGCCTGGTGCTGCTGCGCAGTGGCGACATCGAACTGGGGCGTTTCGAGCTGCTGGGGTCGGTGCCGAACATCGCCTCAAGGCTGTCTGACGCTGCGGGTGCGCATGAGACCCTGGTCACCTGAAGTGGTGAATGATGCCGAAGCGGCCGATGGCATCAGGGAAAAACGGCGGCCGCAGTTCTGATTCACGCACGTTCTGACGGGCCGCTTGCAATGCATCCAGCACCTTGCGCAAACGCTTGAGGTAGCTGATGGGCTCAAAGCCGATGACCATGTCGGCCTTGATGGGGGTCAGAACGGAAAGGTTGGTGACCCCCCAGGCCGGTGCTGTGCGCCATTGCCGTGCTCCTTGTGTGCTTGCCACAGCCGATGCTGCAGCCAGCAACAGCAATCCACGGCCCACATTGGGCCCATCCGGAAACTTGATGACGCCGGCCGGCCGATGAATCCCAATGCGCAGGCGAGATGGCCCCGATCTACGGGTTTTGGAGCAGCGCGGCGGTGGGGCCTGCGCGACAGGGGCCGGGGTGCGTTCACTTAAGATTCATGGCCTGAGCTTGCAGGCGCCTGCACCCCGCCCCGACCCGCCGCATGAGTGAGCCGCACATTCTTGAAACACGCGCCCTGACCAAAGAGTTCAAGGGTTTCGTGGCCGTCAGCAAGGTTGACCTGAAAGTGCGGCGCGGCAGCATCCACGCG
>JANMJI010000056.1:0-24947 GCA_031371275.1 Betaproteobacteria bacterium | reverse complement strand
CCGACGCGCTGAAAGCCGAACATCGAGTAGTAGATGTAGAACGGCAGCATGGCCAGGCCGTGCGTGCTGTAGCTGGTGGCCGCGGCCGTCCAGCTGGCCATGGCGCCGGCTTCGGTGATGCCTTCTTCGAGAATTTGGCCGTCGCGCGCTTCGCGGTAGCTCATCAGGCTGGCCGCGTCTTCGGGTTCGTAGTGCTGGCCTTCGGGCGCGTAAATGCCGACTTGGCGAAACAGGCTGGCCATGCCGAAAGTGCGCGCTTCGTCGGCCACGATGGGCACCACACGCGGGCCCAGTTCGGGCAGCTTCAGCAAGTTGGCCAGCAGCCGCACGAAGGCCATCGTGGTGCTCATTTCCTTGCCGGCTGCTTGCAAAGCGAAGGCGCCGAAATCGGCCACCGCCGGCACCGGCAAGGCCGGCGCGTGGGTCTGGCGTGCTGGCATGGGGCCGCCCAACGCCGCGCGGCGTGCGCGCAGGTGCTGGGCTTCGATGCTGTCTGGCGTGGGGCGGAAAAACCTCTGCGCGCGCGCGTCTTCGTCGCTCATCGGCAGCTTGAAGCGGCGCACGAATTCCACCAGGTCATCGCCGTCCAGCTTCTTTTGCTGGTGCGTGGTCATGCGGCCCTGGCCGCTGGCGCCCATGCCGTAACCCTTCATGGTCTTGGCCAGTATCACCACCGGCGCGCCGCGGTGGGCCACGGCGGCAGCGTAGGCGGCGTGTATCTTCACCAGGTCATGGCCGCCACGGTGCAGGCGGTCGATCTCGCCGTCGGTCATGGCCGCAACGAGTGCCTGCAGCTCAGGGCTTTGGCCGAAAAAACGTTCGCGGTTGTAGGCACCGTCGTTGGCGCTGAAGGTCTGGAACTGGCCATCGACCGTGCGCGCAAACTGCCGCACCAGCGCGTGCGTGTGGTCGCGCGCAAACAGCGCGTCCCAGTCGCTGCCCCAGACCAGTTTGATGACATGCCAGCCGGCCCCTTCAAACACCGTTTCCAGCTCGTCGATGATGCGGCCGTTGCCACGCACCGGGCCGTCCAGCCGCTGCAGGTTGCAGTTCACGACGAAGACCAGGTTGTCGAGTTTTTCGCGCGCCGCCAGGCTCAGGCCGGCCAAAGACTCTGGCTCATCCATTTCACCGTCGCCGAAAAAACCCCACACACGTCTATCGTTAGGCGACATCAACCCGCGGTGTTCGATGTAGCGCATGAAGCGCGCCTGGTACACCGCCGACAACGGCCCCAGCCCCATCGACCCGGTGGGAAATTGCCAGAAGTCGGGCATCAGCCACGGGTGCGGATACGACGACAGGCCACGCACGGCGCTGCCAGGGGTTGCGCGAGCCGCTGACGCCGCCACTTCCTGGCGGTAGTGGTCCAGGTCGCTTTCGCTCAATCTGCCTTCGACAAAAGCGCGCGCATAGACACCGGGCGCCGAATGCGGCTGGAAGAACACCAGGTCACCGCCATGGCCGGCATGCCGCGCGCGGAAGAAGTGGTTGAAGCCGACCTCGAACAAATCGGCCGCCGACGCATAGCTGCTGATGTGCCCGCCCAGTTCGCCCTGGCGCAGGTTGGCACGCACGACCATCGCCAGCGCGTTCCAGCGCATCACCGCGGCCAGCCGCTGCTCGGTTTCAAGATGGCCGGGGAATGGCGCTTGTTCACGCAAGCCGATGGTGTTGACGTAAGGGCTGCCGCGCTGCGGCTTCCAGGCCAGCGCGTGGCGACGGGCTTCGTCTTGCAGCGCATTCAGCATGAAGCGCGCGCGCTCAACGCCGCCGCTGCGCACCAGCGTGGCCAATGCGTCCAGCCATTCACGGGTCTCGCCGCTGTCGGTGTCTGACGGAAAGCGAATGGCGTGCAACAGCGCCTCCAGCGCATCACTTCCGGGACCATCCATAACGTTCATTTGCAGTGTGAACTACCAGCGCGTACCGGGTGCATCGAGATCGACCTTGAGGTAGTGCGCGCCGGCAATCGGGTTGAAGTAGTAGGGCGGTATTTCTTCGAAGCCCAGGCTGGCGTACAGACCGCGTGCGGCTTCCATGTCGTCCAGCGTGTCCAGCAGCAGCGTGCTGTAGCCGGCGCGGGTGGCCAGGTCCATCAGCTGCTGGGTCAGCAAGCGGCCCAGGCCGAAGCGGCGGAAGGCGCGGCGCACGAACAAGCGCTTCATCTCGCAGGCGTTGGGGTAGTCGACATCGGGCAGGCCGCGCAGTGCGCCGCAGCCTGCGGGCTGGCCGTCCACCAGCGCCAGCAGCAGCGCGCCACCCGGTGCGGCGTAGTCACCGGGCAGGCCTGTCAGCTCACTTTCGAAGTTCTGGAAACACAGGTCGATGTTCAGCGCTGCCGCCAGCGACGCCGCGTATTCACTGAACAGCACGCGCGTGCTGTCCAGCAGCGCCGGGCTGTCAGCGTCCAGCAGTGCTATCTGCGGGCCTGTGCTCACGGTGTGCGCTGGTTTTTCAAGGTGTCAACCGGCCTGCCTGGCGACCCAGGTGGCCAGCGTGGCGCACAAGGCCACCAGCACCGCGGCCAGCACGCGTTGCGGCGTGCCGTCGGCGCTGGCCGGCGTGCCGGGCGAAAGGGGCTTGTCGCCACTGAGCATGGGCCACACGAGGTTGATGCGTTCCTTCAACAGGTAAAACAGGATGGCTGCAATGTGCAGCGTTATCAGCGTCAGGATCAGCCACTGGCCCCAGCTTTTGTGCCACGACGTGGCGGCCAGCACCGTGCTGCTGCTGGCGAAGCGGTTCAGCGGGCCCTGGTTGGCGATCTCGTCATCGGCCACCAGGCCGGTGCTTAGCTGCAGCAGCAGCAGGCCCAGCAGCGCAAACACCGAAGCCGCGCCGGTGGGGCTGTGGCCCACGTCCAGATGCTCTTGCGGGGTGGCCTTGCCACGCAGGTACCGCAGCACCGTGGCCGGTGTGTAGATGAAGCTGATGAAGCGCGACCAGCGCCCGCCGACCAGGCCCCACAGCACGCGAAAGACCAGCAGCGTCAGCACCAGGTAGCCCAGGCGAAAGTGCCAGGCCATCGCGTCGCCGCCGATCTTGGCGCTGATGACCGAACCCGTGACCGCCAGCACCAGCAGCCAGTGAAAAAGCCGTGTCGGCAGGTCCCACACACGAACGCGGACAGTGGCGGGGCGGGGTTCGGGCATCGGTGTGGTGGCTGCGCGCAGGGGCCACAACCATACCGCGCTTCGTGCCGTGGCGCGCCGTTTCGGTTGCATGGCGGTGTGGTGGCTTTCCCCGGAGGCGGCCACGGCGGGCTGTTCGTACACTCATGCACCGTGATGCGCCATGATGCGCCGCTGCACGGTGCACCTGTTGTCGCCTGTTGTCGTCACCCAGCCCTGGAGTTCCCTGCATGCAACGTCTGACCCTTACCCTGGCGGCCGTGGCCGCCCTGGCCACCGCCCTGCCCGCGGCGGCCCAGTTCCAAAAGCCCGAAGACGCGGTGAAGTACCGCAAGGCGGCCTTCACCGTGATGGGCACGCACTTCGGCCGCCTGGGGGCCATGGTGCAAGAGCGCGTGCCCTTTGACGCTGCCGCCGCCACGGCGAATGCCATCATCGTGGCCGAGATGTCCAAGCTGCCCTACGCCGGTTTTGTCGAAGGCACGGCGGGCACCGAAAAGGGCTCACCGAAACCCAACGTCTGGACCGAGCGCGCCAAGTTTGACGAGGCCGCCAAGAAGATGCAGACCGAAGTCGCCAAGCTGGCCGCCGCGTCGAAAAGCCTGGACAGCCTGAAGGTGGCTTTCGCCGCTGCCGCCGGTGCCTGCAAGGCCTGCCACGACGACTTCCGCAACCCTTGAAAAAACGCCGCTGCGCCGCTGTGCCGCGGCACCGCGGTGCTCAATCGGCGGCGGTTTCGACAAACCCTTCGCGCACTGCGTAGCGCACCAGCGCCGGCAGGTCGGGCACTTCCAGCTTCAGCATCAGGCGGCTGCGGTAGGTGTCCACGGTCTTGGGCGACAGGTTCAGTTGCGCGCCGATGGCCGCGCTGCTGTGGCCGTTGACGACCAGCAGCATGACCTCGCGTTCGCGTTGCGACAGCAACGCCATGCGGTCTGCCAGCGCCACACCGCCCACCAGGTCGCCGTTCAAGCTGTTCAGCGCGGGGTCCAGAAAACGGCCGCCCTGTTGCGCCGTGGTGATGGCCTGCAACACCACGCTGCCGTGCGAACCCTTCAGCACATAGCCCGCCGCGCCCAGGCGCCAGGCTTCGGCCACATGCCGGGGCTGGCTGGACATCGTCAAGACCACCACGCGCGCGCTGCTGGCGCGCTGCTGCAGGCGTGCCAGCAGGTCCAGCCCCGAGCGCCCTTCCAGGCCCAGATCAAGCACCACGATGTCGGGTGCCAGCTTGACGATGCCTTCCATTGCAGCCGGTACATCGGCCGCCTCACCGACCACCTGGTGGCCCTTGGCCACAAACACCGCGCGCAGCCCTTCGCGCACCATGGCGTGGTCGTCGACGACAAAGATGCGTGTCATGGCGGCCCTTTGTCGGCCGCTTCAAGCCACTCGAAGCGCACACAACTGCCGACCCCGGGCAGCGACTGCACCGACACCCGCGCGCCCACCGCCAGCGCGCGTTCGCGCATGCCCACCAAACCCAGGTGGCCGGGCCGGGGCACGACATGGTCACGCAGGAAGCCGCAGCCGTCGTCCTTGATCTCCACCGTCAGCCCGCCCGCTTCGCCGTTCATGTGCACGCCGACGTGGTGCGGCGTGGCATGCCGCAGCGCGTTGCCGATGGCCTCGCGGGCGACCATGAAGGCGGCGTACTCGACATCGATGGGATAGCCCTTTTCCGCCGCGTCGCCGGCGCTGGTCAGCGCAATGCGAACCCGGTTCGGGTTGCGCCACAGGCTGCGCACTTCGTTGTCCAGCGCCTTGTACAAACCGCGCTCGGCCAGCAGGGGTGGGCGCAATTCAACCAGCGCGTCGCGCACGTCGGCCACGGCCTTGTCGATCAGCATGGCCATCGGGCTTTCGCGCCAGGCGGCGGGGTCACCGTCGCGGGCGTCGACGGCGTCAAACGACAGCCGCAGCGCCGACAGCGTCTGGCCCAGCCGGTCGTGCAGGTTCTGCGCCAGGCGGCTGCTGAGCTGCGCTTCCTGGTCCATCAACTGCCGCGCCAGGGCGCTGATTTCGCTGGCATAGGCGGCGTTGCTGGCTTCGGTGGCGCGCTGGTCGGTGACGTCCTGCACCAGCGCCAGGGTGCGCACCAGCTGGCCGGTGGCATCGCGTTCGGGCGCCACTGTCCAGTGGCACTGGCGGTTGCGGCCGTCGCGCAGCACATGCGTGCGCAAGATGGTGTAGGGCCCGTGGTTGGCGTTGACGCGCTCGACCGCCGCCGCCACTTCGGCCGGGCTCAGGTCGTCCATGAAACCGTCCCACGGCTTGCGGCCCACCACCTCTTCGGCGCTGCGGCCGAAGATCAGTTCGCACTGACGGTTCCAGTACATCACGCGCTG
This sequence comes from Betaproteobacteria bacterium, assembly GCA_031371275.1. Lineage (GTDB taxonomy): Bacteria > Pseudomonadota > Gammaproteobacteria > Burkholderiales > Burkholderiaceae_C > Rubrivivax. The sequence continues at coordinate 19,465 of JANMJI010000056.1, read as the reverse complement.
CTCGCCGTCAAACACCGCCACGCCCACCGGCAGCACGTCCAGCAGCTGTTGCAGGCGCGAAGCGTCTTCGGCCAGCAGCGCCAGCATGTCCACCACTTCCAGCGGCTGCTGCACGCCGATCTGCGCTTGCGGCTGGCTGCGCGGCAGGCCCGGCGCGATGCCGGTTTTCAAATGCGCGCTGACGGCGTCCAGGTAGCGCGTCAGGCCGGCCGGGTGGGTGCCGTTTTCGGCCTGCAAACGCAACTGCACGGCGCCCAGCAGGTTGGCGTAAGGCCGCACCAGCCGCCGCGCCAGCAGGTACACCAGCACCGAAAACACCAGCGCCAGCGCCGCGCCCACGGCCACCACCAGGCGCTGCATGCGCAGCACGGGCAGCAGCGATGCTTGCAGGTCTTGCACCACCAGCACGCGCCAGCCCAGCGCTGCCGTGCGTGGGCCGCCGCGCAAATCTGCGTGCGCCACCACCACCTTGCGGGTGGCCGGGCCCGCGCTGACCAAACCGCTGCCCTGGCCCGGCGCCTGCACGGCGAAAGCGCGCAGTGCCTTCGCATCCAGGCCGGCCTTGTCTTCGATCAGCACGCGGCCATCGCGCGCAAACACCACCGCCGTCAGCACCGTGGTGTTGTCGACCTGGGCCAGCACTTCATCGCGGCGGCGGCGAAACCAGCCGACATCCAGCACCGCAAACAGCAGCCCGCGCACCTGGCCTGCAGCGTCAAGCATGGGCACGCCCACATCCAGGCCGAAGCGCGGCGCCGCGTCGCCACCGGCAGCCAGGCCGCGCGTGTCACTGAGCGCCATGCCGCTGGCCGTGGGCGTGAACAAGGGCCAGTCGGCGATGGACGCTGGCAGCTTGGCCGCATCAGTGGCCACCAGCACCGTGCCGCGCGCATCGGCCACCGCAATGGCGCCGTACACGGGCGCGACCTTCGCCAGGCCGGCCAGCTCGGCGCGCACTTGCGCCGGCTGGCCCAGGTCGACCAGCGCGACGCTGCGCGACAGCAATTGCAGTTCGGTGGCGCGGCGTTCGATGGTGCGTGCCACCAGATCGGCAAAGGTGCGCGCCAGGCCGTCGGCCTGGGCTTGCGCTTGGGCCTCGAAGTGCGATGTCACCAGCCGTTCGGTCAAGGTCAGCACGGCAAACACCAGCGCGGCGGCCAGCGCGCTGCAGATGAGCGCCAATTGCCAGTGCAGCGGGATCGGGTAGCGCCTCATGATGAAGCGCCAAAGTGCGGGCAGGGCCATGGCGGGGCGACTGTACGCGCCGCGGCGGCGTGGCCGCGGCTCAAGGCCCGGCCTCGACATCGACGACAAAACTCACCTGGCCCGACGCACTGGGCAACAGCGTGCCCGTGAGCGTGAACTCGATGGCGCCACTGGCGCCCACCGCCGGGCTGGCGGTGACGCTGCATGCCGCCAGCCCCGCAGCCAGCGGCGCCACGCAGGTGGCGCTGAAAAAGCGCGTGAAGGCCGGCGTGATGTCGTTGATGCGGATGGCGCTGATGCCGCCGCTGCCCTGGTTGGTGTAGGTGATGGTGTAGACGATGCGCCCGCCCGGCAGCGGGCTGGCGTTGTCCTGGCTCTTCACCAGCGCCAGGCCGCCGCTGCCCGCAGCGCCCGCACTGCCCACCGTCGTCAGGTCTTCATTGCTCAGCGTCACCGACAACGGCGGGCTGGCATTGGTGTAGCTGAAGACGGCCTGCAAGGCGGCCACGTTTTGCGCCCCGGTGGCCGCGCCGGTGGGCACCGAAACCTTGACGATCACGCACACCGGCGTGCCCGCGCTGGTGGTGATGGCGGCGCTGATGACGCCTTCACCGGCGTCCACCACGCCGTTGCAATTGGCGTCGCGCAGCAGGGTCTGCGGCCAGCCGGCGCTGCTGGTGGCACTGAAGACCACGCTGCCGCCGCTGCCGGGGGTGAAGGTGTGGGCGTAGAACACCGCTTCACCCGGCGCAGCCGTTCTTTGCTGCCCGCTGGTCAGTGTTTCGATGGCGACATCGGCAAAGTTCAGGTTCGCCGTGGCGCTGCCCGCGGTGAAGGTGAAGGCCAGGCTGTCGGCGTTGCGGTCGTAGCTGCCCGGGGGCGACCCGCCGACCGAACGCAAGCCCGCGGCGTTGTCTTCCAGCACGCGCAAGGAAGCCCCGTTCAGCGCCGCCGGCACCCACAGGCGGTAGTTGCCGGCGGCGTCCGTGGTGGTGCTGTCGTAGGTGGTGTTGCCGGCCGCGTTGGTCAGCCGCACCGCCACTTGGCCGATGCCGGCTTCGCTGCCGTCCTGCACGGCGTTGTTCGGCGTGCCGCCGCCGCTGCCGTTGTCGCGGAAGACGCGGCCGCTGGCCAGGTTGCCGTTGAAAAGGCCGAAGTTCAGGTAGCGCAGGTCGAAGGTGGTGACGACGACGTTGCGCCGCACCTGGTCGCCGACCTCGGTGCCCGTCCAGGTGGCTGCAATGGTGGGTGTGATGTCGGCCAGGGTGGCGTTGTCGTCGATGACGATGAAGTATTCACCCGCTGCCACGGCAGTGAACAGGTAGGCGCCGGTGGCCGGGTCCACCGCCGCGGCCTGCGCGGCCGGGCCGGCGGGCGCGCCCACCGCCACCAGCTTGGCGTACAGCGCCAGGCCGGTGCCCGCTTCACCGCCATCGCGTTGCAGGTTGTGGTTGGCGTCGCTGTAGACATAACCTTCAATCAGCACGCCACCGGGTGCGTTCACGGTCAGCACCGCGGTGTTGCTGGGGGCCGTCGCCGCGCCGGTTTCGAAGCTGGCGACACCGCCCGAGGTGTTGCTGTAGGCACCGGCTGCCGCGCTGCTGACGTCGACACTGAGCGTGCAGCTCTGGTTGGCCGCCACGCTGCCGCCCGTCAGGCTGACGCTGCCCGCACCGGCTGCCGCGCTGAAGGTGCCGGCGCAGCCGTTGACGGCGTTCGGCGTGCTGGCCACGGCCAGGCCGGCGGGAAAGGTGTCGGTGAAGGCCAGCGCCGTCAACCCGATCGGGTTCGGGTTGGTGATGACCAGGCTCAGCGTCGATGTGCCGCCCACCAGCACGGTGCCGGGTGTGAACGATTTTGCAAGCGTCGGCCGCACCAGCACTTGCAGGTTGGCAGCCGCGGCATTGCCACTTAAAGCATTGGCGCTGGTCACGCCGAAGGCCGGGTTGGTCAACAGCACCGGCACGGCCGAGTTGCTGGTCACGTTGACATCAATCATGCAGCTGGCACCGACCGGAATGTTGCCGTTGGCCAGCACCAGCGAAGTGCCGCCCGGCGTGCCCGTCACCGTGCCCGTGCAGCCCGCGGTGATGCTGGCGGCGTTGAACGCGGCGGTGCCGGTGTTGGACAGCGTGGCCGGGTAGTTGTCGGTCAACGCCGCGCCGGTGATGGCCACCAGATTCGGGTTGGTGATGGTCACGCGCAGCAGCGCGTTGTCGCCCGTCAGGATGACGGCAGGCGTGAAGGTCTTGGACACGCCGGGCGCCTGCAACGCCGACGTGACGGTCAGCGTGGCACTCGAAGACGTGCCCGCATCGGCATTGCCCGTGCTCACGGCGCCGCTGTTGTTGACATAGCTGCCCGCCGTGGCACTGGTGACGTTGACGGTGATGTCGCAACTGCCGCCGGCCGGCACATTGCCGGCGCTGAAGGCCAGCGAATTGCCGCCTGCTGCCGCTGTCACGGTGCCGCTGCAGCCGGCGCCGCTGATGGCACCCGCCGGCGTGCCGGTGTTCACCAGCCCACCCGGGTAGGCGTCGTTGAAGGCCACAGCGTTGATGGCCACCGCGTTCGGGTTCGTCAACGCAATCTTCAGCACCGAGGCCGCGTTCACGGTCACCGAATTCGGCGTGAATGTCTTCTGCACCGTCAGGCGGCCCAGCACGGTGAGCATGCCGGTGGCCGCCGTGCCAGCCGGCGCTTCGGCGCTCGTCACCGGGCCGCTGCTGTTGACATAGGTGCCGGCGCTGGCGCTGCTGACGTTGACGCTGAAATCGCAGCTGCCGTTGGCCGGCAGATTGCCGCCAGTCAACGAAAGCGAGCTGCCATTGGCTGCCGCCGTGACGGTGCCCGCGCAACCCGCGCTGCCGCTGATGGCAGCACCCGGTGCCGCGGTGTTGACCAGCGCCGCCGGGTAGTTGTCGGTGAAGGCCACGCTGGTCAGCGCGAAGGCGTTGACGTTGGCCAGCGTGATCTTCAGCACCGTGCTGCCGTTGGTGCCGATGGAGTTCGGCGTGAAGACCTTGGCCACCTGCGGTGCCGGCGGCGGCGCCACGGCGGTGACGGTCAGCGTGGCGCCCGCAGACGCGCCCGCGCCGGCATTGCCCGTGCTCACCGCGCCGCTGTTGTTGACATAACTGCCGGCGGCTGCGCTCGTCACGTTGACGGTGATGTCGCAACTGCCGCCAGCCGGCACATTGCCCGCACTCAAAGCCAGTGACCCACCGCCCGCCGCCGCGGTGACCGTGCCGCTGCAACCCGCGCCGTTGATGGCACCGGCCGGCGTGCCGGTGTTGACCAGGCCGCCGGGGTAGGCGTCGTTGAAAGCCGCGCCGGTGATGGCCACCGCATTCGGGTTGGTCAGCGTGATCTTCAACACCGACGTGGCGTTGGTGGACACCGACGCCGGCGTGAAAGCCTTCAGCACCGTGATGTGACTGAGCACCACCAGCGTGCCGTTCACAGCGCTGCTGGTGCCGGCGTTGGTGGTGCTTACTGCGCCGCTGCTGTTGACATAGGTGTTGGCCGCTGTGCTGCTGACGTTGACCGTGATGTCGCAACTGCTGCTGGCCGGCAGCGTGCCCGCGCTGAGTGCCAGCGATGTGCCATTCGCTGCCGCCGTCACCGTGCCGCTGCAGCCCGCGCCGCTGATGGCGCCTGCCGGTGCGGCGGTGTTGAGCATCGATGCCGGATAGGTGTCGGTGAAGGCCGCGCCGGTGACGGCGAAGGTGTTCGCGTTGCTCAGCGTGATGCGCAGTTGCGTGGCGTCGCCGGTGCCCACCGAATTGGGCGTGAAGACCTTGACCACGCCCAACGGCACCGTGGCCGCGGTGACCGTCAGCGTGGCACCGGCAGACGCGCCAGCGCCGGCGTTGGCGGTGCTTACCGCGCCGCTGTTGTTGACGTAGCTGCCGGCCGCAGCACTGGTGACGTTGACGGTGATGTCGCAACTGCCGCCGGCCGGCACGTTGCCGCCGCTCAAGGCCAGCGCAGCGCCGCCCGCCGCCGCGGTGACCGTGCCGCTGCAAGCCGCGCCGCTGATGGCGGCGGCCGGCGTGCCGGTGTTGACCAGCCCAGCCGGGTAAGCGTCGTTGAAGATGGCGCCGGTAATCGCCACCGCGTTCGGGTTCGTCAGCGTGATCTTCAACACCGAGGCACTGCCCGCCACCACCGAATTCGGCGTAAAGGCTTTGAGCACCGTGACGTGGCTCAGCACCACCAGCGTGCCGTTGACAGCGCCGCTGGTGCCGGCGTTCGTCGTCGTCACCGCGCCGCTGCTGTTGACGTAGGTGTTGGCCGCCGCGCTCGTCACGCTAACGGTGATGTCACAACTCCCGTTCGCCGGCACATTGCCCGCGCTCAGTGCCAGCGAACTGCCGTTGGCCGCCGCCGTCACCGTGCCGCTGCACCCCGCGCCGCTGATGGCGCCGGCCGGCACGGCGGTGTTGAACATCGAGAAAGGATAGGTGTCGGTGAAGGCCGCGCCGGTGACGGCGGTGGCGTTGGCGTTTTGCAGCGTGATCTTCAACACCGTGGCGTCGTTGGTGCCCACCGACGCGGGCGTGAAAACCTTGCCCACCGTCAGCGGCGCCGGCCCGCTGACGACACTGAGCGTGCCGATGGCCGCCGCGCCCGTGCCGGCGTTGGTGGTGCTGACCGGGCCGCTGCTGTTGTTGTAGGTGGCGGCGCTGGCGCTGCTGACGTTGGCCGTGATGTCACAGCTGCCACCGGCCGGCACGACACCGGCACTCAAGACCAGCGACGTGCCGTTGGCCGCGGCGGTGACGGTGCCGCTGCAACCGGCGCCGCTGATGGCACCGGCCGGCGTGGCGGTGTTGACCAGGCCCGCCGGATAGCTGTCGGTGAAGGCCACGCCGGCCAACGCGGTGCCGGTGTTGGCATTCGTCAGCGTGATCTTCAACACCGAAGTGCCACCCACCGAGACCGATGTCGGCGCAAAGCCCTTGGCCACCGTGGGCGGTGAAAGCACCACCAGCGTGGCGCTGCTGGCCGCCGCGGTGCCGGCGTTGGTGGTGGCCACCGTGCCGCTGTTGTTGGCATAGCTGCCGGGCGTGTTGCTGGTCACGTTGGCGGTGATGTCGCAAAAACTGGCCGCCGGAATGTTGCCTGCTGACAAAGCCAGCGACGTGCCGTTGACGCCCGCCGTGACCGAGCCCGTGCAGCCCGCGCCGCTGATGGCGCCGGCCGGCGTGGCGGTGTTGACCAGGCCGCTGGGGTAGGTGTCGGTGAAGGCCGCGCCGGTGACGGCCACGCCGTTGGGGTTGGTCAGCCTGATGCGCAGCACCGAAGCCGCCCCCGGTGCCACCGCACTGGCGGTGAACGATTTGGCCACCGTCAGCGGCGCGCCGACCGACACCGTCAAGGTGGCACTCGAAGCATTGCCGCTGCCGACGTTGGCCGTGCTGATGGCGCCACTGCTGTTGAGGTAGCTGCCGGCCGTGGCGCTGCTGACGTTGACGGTGATGTCACAGGTGCCGCCGGCCGGAATAACGCCGCCGGTGAGTGTCAGCGCCGTGCCGTTGGCCGCGCCGGTGACGGTGCCGCTGCAGCCCGCGCCGCTGATCGCCGCCGCCGGCGTGGCGGTGTTCACCAGGCCGGCGGGGTAGGTGTCGGTGAAGGCCGCACCCGACACGGCGGTGCTGCCGTTCGAGTTCACCAGGCTGATCTTCAACACCGACGTCGCGCCCACCGCCACCGTGGCCGGCGTGAACGATTTGGTGGCCGCCGGCGCAAACGGCACGCTGAAGCTGGCGCTGGCGGGCGCGGCGTTGCTGCCCGCGCTGGTGGCCAGCGCGCCGGCCGCCAGCGTGTTGGTGTAGGTGCCGCCGGTGCCCGCCACCACGTTGGCGACCACGGTGCAGCCGCCGGCGGGGATGCTGGCGCCGCTGGCCAAAGTGATCTTGGTGTCGCCCGGCGTGGCTGTGACGCCGATGCAACTGCCGCTGCTGTTGGCGGGGCTGGCCACCGTCATGCCCGCGGGCAGGTTGTCCACCAGCGCCGCGCTCAGGGTCAGTGCGCTGGCGTTGCTGTTGCCCAGCGTCAGTGTCAGTGCATTCGGTGTGTTAGGTGCGATGGGCCCGGCGCTGGCAAAGCTCTTGGCCAGGGTTGGCACGTTCAGTGCCACGGCCGTCAGCGTGGCGCTGGCCGTGTTGCCGCTGCCGCCGTTGGTCGACGTGATGGCGCTGCTGGTGTTGACATAGCTGCCGACCACCGGCGCCACCACATCCACGCTCACCCGGCAGGTGGCGCCGGCGGCGATGGACGCCGTGCTGAAGGCCAGCGTGGTGGCACCCGCGGCCGGTGTGAAGCTGGCCGACGTGCAGCCCGCTGAGGTGGTGGCGTTCGGCACGGCGGCCACCACCATGGCGCCGGGCGATGTGGGCAGCAGGTCGGTGAACGACAAATTGGCCAGCGCCAGGCCGTTCGGGTTGTTGATGTCGAAGCGCAAGGTCGTCGGCACATTCACCGCCACCGGCGATGTCAAAAAGGTCTTGCTGATGATCGGCGCGGCCAGCACATCGACGTTGGCCAGCGCCGCCGCACCGGTCGTGACGGGTGCGGTGGATGTGACGGTGCTGGTGGTATTGGCGTAGGTGCCCGCTGCCGGGGCCGTGACGTTGACGCTGACCGTGCAGGTGCCGCTGGCCGCAATGCTGCCGCCGCTGAAGGCCAGCGTGGCCGCGCCGGCGCCGGGCGCAAACGTGGCCGCGCCGCAGCCCGTGGTGCTGGCCCCGGGCGTGGCCGCCACCACCATCGCGCCGGGCGATGTCGGCAGCGCGTCGGTGAAGGCCACTCCGGCCAGGGCCGTGCCGGTGTTCGGGTTGGTCAGCACAAAGCGCAGCACCGCCGGCACGTTGGCCGCCATCGGGTTGGTGACGAAGCTTTTGGTGATGCTGACCGGTGCGGTGGCCACCACCGTCAAGCTGGCTGTGGTGGCGACACCGCTGCCGCCATTGCTGGTGGTCACGGTGCCGGTGGTGTTGCTGTAGCTGCCGGCCGTGGGCGCCGTCACGTCGAAGGTGATGGTGCACAGGCCGCCGGCCGCAATGCTGCCGTTGGAGAACGCCACCGAGGCGGCATTGGCCACCGGCGCGAAGGTCGGCGCGCCGCAGCCGGCCACCGATGCATTGGGCACCGCGGCCACCCTCATCGCACCCGGGGTGGTGGGCAGCACGTCGGTCAAGGCCACGCCGGTGATGGCAAAACTGCCATTCGGGTTGGCCACCGTGATGGTCACCGTCGATGTGCTGCCGGTGCCGATGGTGGCCGGGCTGAAGACCTTGCTGATGACCGGCGGCGCCAGCGTTGAAATGGTGGCGGTGGTGGTGTTGCCCGTCAGCGCGCTGGGCCCGGTGGCACTGACGGCGCCGCTGACGTTGGTGTAGGCACCCACCGCGTTGACGGTGATGTTGACCTTCACCGTGCAGGTGCCGCCGGCGGCAATGCTGCCGGCAGAAAACGCCACCGACGTGGCATTCCCCGTCGGCGCGAAGACGGGTACGCCGCAGCCCGTGGTGCTGGCCGCCGGCGTGGCGGCCACCGTCATCGCACCCGGGCTGGTCGGGAAGGTGTCGCCGAAGGCCACCCCGGTCAGTGCGGTTGTCGGGTTAGGGTTGGTGATCGTGAAGGTCAGCGTGGACGTGGCACCGACGGCAATCGGCGCCGGCGAGAAGTCTTTGGCGATGCTCGGCGCCACCACGCTGCTGACGACCACGCTGGCGGTGTTGCTGACCGCGCCGGCGCCGGCGTTGGCGCTGCCCACCACGCCGGTGGTGTTGTTGTAGGTGCCCGCGGTGGGCGCCTTGACGTTGACGGTGACGGTGCAACTGCCGCCCGCCGGCACCGTGCCGCTGGCCAGCTTGACCGCCGTGCTGCCGGCCGCCAGCGCCGCGCCGCCGGCGTCGGTCAAGGTACCGCCGCAGCCGTTGCTGACGGTGGTGTCGGCCAGCGTCATGGCCCCCGGTGAAGTGGGAAACACGTCGGTGAAACTGGCGCCGGTGATGGCGTTGGCGCCGTTGGCCGCCGGGTTGGTCAGCGTGATGCTCAGCGTGGTCGGGCCGTTCGGAATCACCGGGCTGGGCGAGAAGGCCTTGGCAATCGTCGGCGGCGTCATCACCAGCAAGGTGGCGGTGTTGCTGGCCGCGCCAGCGCCGGCGCCGGTCTGGGTGGTGACGACGCCGCTGCTGGTGTTGTTGTAGCTGCCGGCGTTGGGCGCCGTGATGTCCACGCGCACGGTGCAGGTGGCGCCCGCGGCGATGCTGCCGGCTGAGAACGCCAGGCTGGCGTTGCCGGCCGCGGGTGCGAAAGTGGCCGCGCCGCAGCCACTGGTGCTGGCATTGGGCGTGGCGGCCACCACCATGGCCGCGGGCGTGGTGGGCAGGGTGTCGGTGAAGCTGACGCCGGTGAAGGCGCTGGCGGTGGCGTTGGTCAGCGTGAAGACCAAGGTGCTGGTGCCGCCGCGGGCGATCGGGTTGGCCAGGAATGTCTTGCTGATGGTGGCCGCGCCCACACTCGTCAACACCGTGGTGGTGTTGTTGGCGGTGTTGGTGTCGAAGGTGGTGCTGGCCACCGTGAAGGTGGTGCTCAGGCTGTTCGTGCCGCCGGCCACCGCCGTCGTCACCGGCACATTCAACGTCGCCAGGCTGGCACCGGCCACCAGGCTGGCGGTGGTGTTGGTGCAGGTCACGGCCGGGCCGCCAGCGCACGACCAGCCGCTGCCGAAAGGCCCGCCACCGACCAGCGTCACGCCGGTGGGCAAGGTGAAGGTGACGGTGAAGTTGCCGCTGGCGCTTTGCGGCCCGTTGTTGGCCACGCTGACTGCGTAGGCCGCACTGCCGGTGCGCGGGAAGCTGGCGCTTGAAGGCGTGACGCTGATGGCCACGTCGGCAAATTTCGGCATCGCCCCCAGGTCTGAATAACTGTTCGCGCCGCGCGCGTTGGTGAAGCCGCCGTTGAGCCCCAGGTCGACGACGCCGGTGCTGGGCGAGCCCAGCGCCACGCCGTTGTCGATGAAGGTCAGGCCCGTCGGGCTGCCCGTGGTGGCGGTGGCCGCCGACGTGGTGTTCAGCGCCGGCACGGCACCGCTGGGTGGCACCGCAATCGGGTTGGCCAGCACGCGGTAAATGGTGGAGTTGGTGACGATGTAGAGGTCGCCGTTGGGTGCGAACGCCATGTCGCCACCGCCGTTCAGGCCCGGGCCGTTGACCGTTGCGACGATCGTCGGGTTGCCGGTGTTGCGGTCGATGACATAGATGTTGTTGGTGCCCGGGTTCATCGAGAACATCTGCCCGTCGGCGCGAAAACCCATGCGGTTCGTCGTGAAGCCTAAAGCGGTCGGCAGGATGGTGTTGGTGCCGGTGGTCGGGTCCCAGTACGCGACGCGGCCGGGCAGCACCGTCTCGGCGTAGTAGACGCGGCCGGTGATGGGGTCGCGGGCGAAGCCGTTGGTGGTGAAGGCCAGCGTGCCGACGCTGGTGGCCGCGCCGGTGCTCGGCGTGATCACGTACAGCGTGGTGCCGACGTTGCCGTAGACGGTGTTGTCGGGCGGCACCGGCAAGGCCATGGCCGCACCGCTCGCGCCCAGGCCCAGCGCCAGCGCCGTGAACAGCGCCCGCGAGCGGCGCGCCAGGCAGGGGCCAGGGGTGCAGCCACGAAGCAGGCCCATCAGCAGACCGCGCGCGTTCAAAACGCGGCCTCGTCGAATTTGAAACGCAGCCGGATGTACAGGCCGCGCTGCGTGGGTTCGCGCGTGCTGAGGTCGCGGTCGGTAAAGCCGAAGATGTTCCAGCCGGCACTGAGCCACAGGTTGTCGGCCAGCAGGTAGCCGGCCTCGGCGCCCAGGCCCAGCGTGCGCGACCGGCCCCGCGCGCCCACCAGCGCCGACGCCTGCAGGCCGATGTCCCAGCGCGCGGCGATGTCGTAGGTGGCGCGCGCCGCCAGCAGTTGCGTGGTTTCGCGGCTGTCCAGCCCCAGCGAACGCTCATGCGCCCACTTGGCCGCCAGCCGGGCCGACAGTTGCAGTTGGGCGTCGACCTGGTGGCTCAGGTGCCCCGACGCTACCGCCACGCGGCGCCCGCTGTCGCCGGCGGCGGGGTCGCTGGTGCCTTCGGTGCGGTACTCGGCGCGCAGCAGCGCGTTGGTCTTGCCGACCGCGCCTTGCCGGGGGTTTTCGTGCGCGGTCTCTTTTCCGGTCACGTCGGCACTTTCGCGTGCACCTTGCCGATAGGCCAGGCCGACCTGCAACCAGTCTTCGGTCTTGCTGGCGGCGTTGTGCTGCTGGGTGAAGGTCAGCAGATTGCGGCCCAGCGCCGTCCATTCGTCGTTCAGTTTGAAGGCCGCGCCCACGGTGCTGAGCACCGCATTGCTGGCCGTGCTGTTGCGCAACTCCAGCCGCGCCGCGCCCTTCCAGTCGGCTGCGCCGGTGTATTCCAGCCCGCCGGTCAACGCGGTCGACTCGCCGCTGCCGACGACGCCGGTGCCGGCATTCGCCGCACTGCCGCCCAGGCTGCGCACACGTTCATAGCCGGTCGATGCCGACCAGCCGTCGCCCAATTTCCAGCGGTTGCGCAGGCCGATGGCGGCCTCGGCCTGGCGGCCTTCCAGCGCGTTGTGAAGCCCGCTCTGGGGCCCGTTTTGCGGCCCGTTTTGTGACCCATCGCGCAAGCGGTATTCGCTGAACAGGTTGGCGTCGGGCAGGTACTCGGTCTGCAGGCCGACCACCGTGGCGTTGCGCTGCTGGGCGTCGTTCAGGCCGTAGCGGCTGCCCAGGCTGCTGATGAATTCGTAGCGACCGTACAGGCGCGTGGCGCTGTCGATGCGGTACTCGCCACCGGCCGCTGCGACACGGCGTGCGCTGCTCTGCACGTCCTGCTCGTACTCGGCAAACACGCTGGCGCGCGGCAGGTCGGGCACCTGCGCCGTCAGCTTGGCGCGCACGGTGGTCACCGCCACCGGCACGGCCGGCGTGCCGTCGCCTGCGGGTGCGCCGGATGAGCCGGATGCGCCGGATGCGCCCAGGTCGCTGCCGCTGCTGTGGCGCACGGCCACATCAGCGCGCAGCGCGTCGGTCAATGCATAGCCCAGTCCCACCTGCGCGCCAGCACGCCGCGCCGTGCTGGCCAGGTCTTCGCTGCGCAACACTTCGGCCGTTAGCGTGGTGCTGTCGCTGGCCTTGTAGCTGGCCTTGGCGGTGGTCTCCTGGCGGCCTTTGGTGACCGCCGCCGACGGGTTGTCAAAGCCCGCCGCGGCGCGCACCACCTGCGCCTGCACCGCCAGCGGCCCATCCTGGTGGCGCAGTTCGGCGCGCGTGGCCATGCCGCTGGTGAGTGTGTTGACCGGCGCCGCGGCGGCGCCTGCTGTGCCCGTGGCTGAACCAATGGGTATGCCCACCACGGCGCTACCTGCGGCGCCGAACGGCGTGTCGCTGTGCGCCGCTTCAAGCGCCACCACCGTGCCCGGCGCCAGCCGCAGCGTCAGGCCGACACTGTGCAGCGTCAGCGGGTGCTGGGGGTCGGTGTCGCGCACCACGCCGGCGCCCAGCACCACGCCCTCGGGGCCCGCCACACGCGCCGACGCACCGCCCACCCAGCTGGTGGCGCCGCCGGTATCGACCTCGTAAGTAACGCGCAGTGAATTCGGGTTGAAGCCGGCGTCCAGGCTGGCGAACGGCGCCTTCAGCAAGATGCGGCCGGTCAGCGTTTCTATTTCGTAGTCGACAAAGCGCAGCAGCGCCACGCTGCGCAAGACCAGCGCGTGCTGGCTGCGGTCGCGCGTCAGCAGTTCGATCTTTTCGCTGTTTTCCACCAGCGGCGCGCGTTGCAGCACGTACGGGCCCGAGGTGCCCAGCGCGGGCAATTCGTCCACCACCTGGCGGCTGCTGGTCTGGCTGGCAAAGCTGCTGATGCTGCGGCTGCCGTCGTCGGCCTCAAGGTGCGCGCGCACGCCGTTCAGGCTGCGGTTGTATTGGCCCAGGCGGCGCTCGTCGATGGTGACGGTGTTGATGCTGCCCGGGGCAGCGCCGGCGACGTTGCCAACACCGCCCCCGGTGGCGGGCGCCAGCGGCGCTTCGGCCTGCGTGTTGAAGTCGCCATACAGCACAAAAGAACGGCCGCGGTCCAGCCGCACATACAGGCGGCCGGTGGACTGGGCGTCGAAGCCCTTGACCGAATCGTCGCCGTAGACGGGGTAGAACTCGCCGGGCTGGATGTCGCGGAACAGGCGTTCGCGCTGTGCCTTGTCAGAGTCATAGGCCAGCGTCAGCAGGGTGTCGCCCAGCACCTTGCCTTTGAGGAACAGCGCGGCGCGCGCACCGGCGTCGCTGTGCCCACCTTGCAGGCGGCCGGCCACGCTGTGCAGCGCCTGCTCAAAGCCGTCTTGCGCGCGCACCGGCTGCACGGCGCCGCGCTGCAGGCCGCGCAGGTTGAAGACGCCTTCCACGATGCCGGCGGCAATCAGCGGCCGCAATTCGGCGTTGAAGGCCAGCCTGGTTTGCGCGCGCGTGTTGCCTGAAGCGGCCTGCACCAGCACGTCGCCCGGGTCACTGGGCGACTCCAGTTCGGCCACCAGCCGGCCGCCGCGCACAAACACCTGCACGCCGGGCTGCTCAGGATCAAGGTCTTGCAATTGCCAGCGGCCGCGGCTGGCGTTCAGCGTCACCGGCGTAGGCGATGTCACGGGCACGCCGGCTGCGTCCAGTGTCTCGATCGTCACGCGCACCAGCGAGCGGCCGTCGGCGGCCAGCACCGCGGTGGGTGCGCTCAGGCGCAGCTGGGCCAGCGCACCGGGCGCGGTGACGGTGATGGTGGGCGCCTGCGTATGCACGTTCATCGGCGGGCCCGTGTCCACGGCCGCTGGCGGCCCCAACGCAGCCGCCTGCAACAGTTCCAGCGTGTTGCTGCCGGGCTTCAGATCCACGCCCACGTAGTCGACCACCTGCAGGCCTTGCGCCTGGATCGTGCGCACGCGGCCGATGCGCGTGGCCGGCAGCAGCACGCCGTTGACGCGCAGCGCAAGCTCGGCGCCGAGGGCGCCTTTGAGCGTCACCGTGGTCTGTGCATAACCGAGCACCTGAGTGTCCTGCGGATGCAGGATGGCCGGGCTGTTGTCCAGCGTGCGCAGGGCTTCGTCGCTGAAGGTGGAGGCCGCTGCTGCGCTGCCTTCGGCCACGGCAAGCAGGGGCGCCGCGGTCGATGTCGAGGCGGGCGCGGGTGCAGGCCCAGACGCAGACGCGGATGCAGGTCCAGACCCAGACCCAGACCCAGACCCAGACCCAGACCCAGACCCAGACCCAGACGCAGATGCAGGCGCAGCCGCCGCCTGGGCGCCACGCGGCGCAGTGCCCGCAACGCCTGGCGCCAGCTTGCCAACACCGACCACGCCGCTGGCGGGCAGCGCCTTGGCATCGGCCACCGGCGCGGTGCGCGGGTCGGCGGCCAGCCGCGCGTCGCGCGCGGTTTCTGCACTTTCATCGGCACGCGCCGCGCTTTCGGCGCGCGCGGCAATGGCGCTGCGCACGGCATCGCTGCAGCCCGTGACGGCAAAGTCGGCGCGCTGCAGCTCGCCGGTTTTCATGTCGATGAAGCGGCTGCCGGCGTCGCCTGCGTGGCGATTCGCCAGTACGGCCAGGGGAGCCTGTGCGGCGTCCCCCATGCCGGGCGGCAGGCTGCTGCGGTCCAGCTTCAAGACATGGGTCTGCGGCTTCAGGCCGTACAGGCTGTAGCGGCCCAGGCGGTCGGTGGTGACAGACGTGCCGTCTTCCAGGAACAGCCGCACGCCGGCAATGCCGGGCTCGCCGGCATCGCGCTGGCCGTTGCGGTTGCAGTCGGCGTAGACGTTGCCCACCACAAAGCCGCGGTCGGTGAACACGCCCGGCAGCACCTGCACCGCGGCGCGGCTTTCGTTGCTGAGTTTGGCCAGCGGCCCGGCGCTGCGGGCCTGGGCGCGGTTGATGCCGTCGCCCTGCAAGGCGCCGGGGCCTACGCGCACGCGGTAGCTCAGTGTCAGCGCCGCGCCGTCGTTGATGGCGCCGACGTTGAACACCAGCACCGGGCCGGCGCCGCCTTCGGGCTCGGGCAGGCTGGAGTGGTCCAGCCGCGTGGTGCCGCCGCCGGTGTCCAGCACGCGCGCGCTGCCCCGCAGGTAGGCAAAGCCGGCGGGCAGTTGGTCGGTGACGCGAACGCGGCCCAGCAACTGGCCGCTGACGTTCTTGATCTTCACCTGGTAGTCGACGAACTCGCCCAACTCGACGGTCTTGCGCGAAGCGGTCTTCTCGATGAAGAAGCCCGAGCGCGCATCGGCATCCAGCGGGATGTCCAGGTGCACCGGCTCGCTCGATGCGGTGATGGTGAAAAGCGTGCCGTAGGAACCCGCGTCCACCACCCGCCCGGGCGGCAACAGGCTGGCGGCCAGCGCCGATGCAAAGGTGTAGGGCGCCGGTGCGGCGACCTGCAGGCGGTAGACGCTGGGGGCCACCAGCGGGAAGCGGTATTCGCCGTCGGCCCCTGTCGTCAGCACACTCGGTGCGGGCGTCAGGCCGTCGGCCAGGAACACCCGCGCCAGGCCGCCGGGCTGGCCGCCGTTGCCCGCGCCGGTGATGTCCAGCAGCGTCACCACGGCGCCGGCAATGGGCGCATCGGTCTTGCTGTCAAAGACGACACCGAACGGGTCGACCAGCAAGGTAGCTTCCATCTGCGCGGCGCCACAGCCGGTCACCGACACCGTCAACTGGTCGTTCGGCCGCACGCTCAAGCGGCCGTCACCGCGCACCAGCGCCGTGTGCAGGGCGTCGGCCGTGGGCACCAAAGGCTCGATGTGAAATTCGCCAGTATTGGGGCCGGTCTCAAGGGCGATGAAAGATTCGCTGTCACCCGCCAGGCGGGACGACACGGTGATCTGCTGCGTTTCCACACGCAGCGGGTCAAGGTTGCAGCGCGATGCGGTGAAGCCGACATAAAACGGCTGCCCGGCGGCCAGCGTGGCGATGGAGCGTGTGTAGTTCGCGTCGGCAAACAGCCGCAACACGGGCGGCTGGTCGGGCACCACCATGCGCACCGCGTTCGAGTCCACGGCCACCGGCTGCGCCTGCAGGCCGTCCATGAACCACAGCCGGCCGGCGTGCGTCACCGGCCCGGCCGCATTCGGGTTGATCTGCACGTCCAGGCTGCGGCTGATCGACTGGCCGGGCGCCAGGTCGGTGGCAAAGCCGAAGGCCACGGCGTCGACGCTGCGCAGGTCGGGCGGCGGGCTGCGGCTGTAGCTGTGGTCGGGCTGGCCTTGCAGGTGGTACAGCACCAGCGCGCCGCCCCCGCCGCCCCCGCCGCCTGCGCCACCCGCACCGGCCGCCACCAGCGTGGTGTTGGCCGGGATCACGTCGCGCAGCAGCACCAGCATCACAGCGCTGCCGTCCACCGTCACCGGCAGCCCGCTGGCGGCGCGGTTGCCGGTGTTGCTGGCGGTCAAAGTGAGTGTGACTTTCTCGCCCACCCTGGGGCTGGGGTTCGAGGCCGATGCCAGCAGCGCCAGCAGCGCGCCTTCGGCCACGGTGACGCTGTCGATGGTGGCCGCGGCAGCGCCTTGCAACACGCTGCGGGCGCTGAAGTCTATGCGTGCCACGCGGCCGTTAGGCACATTGTCGGCGATGTTGCCGACGAGCACGAAATCGGCAAACTCACCGCTGGCCAGCGGCCCGAAGGTGGCGCCGCTTTCGATCTGCGGCTCACCGGCATCGGCCACGCCGTTGCCGTTGCGGTCCCACACCAGGCGCAGGCCCAGCAAGTCATGGTCGTCGTCGCTGCGGTTGGCAAAGCGCAGCACATAGCTGCTGGTGGCATTGCCGGTGTTGGTCAGCCGGTGCGGCAGGCTGGCAATGCCACCGGCGGCGCGCTGCAAGGTGTTGTCGCTGGTCAAGTTCAGCGTTTCCAGCGTTTGCACGGTGGCGCTGACGGTGTTCGTCGGCTGGCTGGCATTGAAGCCGCGGTCGGTATCGAAGAAGGTGGCGCGGGCGGTGTTCTCCACCCGGCTGCCGGCCAGCGGCGCGGCGTGGGCATCAAGCCCAGCCAGCCCGCTTGATCCGGCGAACGCGGCGAACGCGGCACACAGGCCCATGGCCAAGCCCCGCGCACGCTGCACCGCCTGGGCCGCCTGGCCCGCTGTCTTCACGCCAGCAGCCCGGGTTGCGCTTACGGGTTGATGCGCACACCGAAGTTCACCACCGCCGTGGCCCCCGCGGCCAGCGTGCCCACCGTGGCGCTGACGGTGCCGGTGGCACCCGCAGCCGGTGCCGCAATGCTGCCTTGGCTGCTGGTGGCCGCCACCGCCGCGTGGTAGGTGGTGTTGGCCGGCGTGGCGTCACTCAGCACCACGCTGACCACATCGGACGTGCCGATGTTGGTGATGGTGATGCGGTAGCGCACGCAGGCGCCGGGCGCCGCGCCGGCCGAGATGTTGGCGTTGCTGAAGGCGGTGTCGGCGACGCCGTCGCAGTTGGCGTCCAGCGCTTGTTCCTTCAGCAGCACCAGGTTGCCGGCGATCACCGTGGTGGTGTCGGTGCTCGAGACCACGGCGGGTGCGGCGGCACCGTTGATGCTGCCGGCGCTGGTGACTGTCAGCGTCGTCGTGTCGGTGATGCCTGCCGCCGCGCCGGCCGTTGCGCTGACGCGCACCAGCAGGCGCACGCTGGCACCGGCCGCGATCGGGCCCAGGTCGGCCGGTGCGTTGATCACCGGGTCGCTCGGGTCGATCACGCCGTTGTTGTTGGCGTCGAGGTAGACGATGGAACTGAACGTGCCCTGCGTGTTGGCCAGGGCCAGCGCGATGGTGCTGGCGCCGCCGTTCTCGGTCACGTTGCCGGCGTTGCTCAGGGTGTGGGCGTAGACGATGGAGCTGCCCGCGAACACCTGGCCGGTATTGCTCGGCGCAATCTGCACGTTGCGCACGGTGCTGACGACCACCGCGTCGGTCTTGCGGTCGATGGCGCCCGACGTCGGCGACAGCACGCGGAAGTAGACCGTTTGGCCAGGCGCCGGAATCGCCGCCTGGTTGGCCGGAACAGTCACGTCGGCGAACACCTGCTTGCTGGTGCCGGCGTTGACGACGCCGGTGTTGGTGACGACGGCGTTGGCCGCGTCGCGGAACACCACCGTCCAGCCCGTCGGCAACACCAGCGTGCCGAAGCTGGAGTTGGTGCTGGCGCTGAGATCGTAGGTGTCAGCCACGCCGCTGGTGTTGTTGACGAACAGCGAGAAGCGCGTGGTGGTGCCGGGGTTGGTGGTGTTGGTGGTCTGCGCCGTGGCCTCGGGGCCGGCGCCGACGCCGGTGACACCGCCGCCGCCAATGGCCGCGTTGTTGGTCAGGTCGACCGAGTTGGCGACGATCGCGGTCAGCGTGTCGCTGACGGTGGCGGTCTTGCTCGGGTCGAGCTTCGAAGTCGCCGTCTTGCTGACCGAGTACGGACCGCCGGTCGAGTTGGTGGGCAGCGTGGCGCGCAACACCACGTTGTAGGTGGCGCCGCTGGCCAGCGTGCCGGTGTCGGGCACGCCGTTGCCGTTGCTGTCGAGCAGCGGCGTCACGCCGTCGGCCTGGTAGAGCTGAAAGCTGGTGCCGACCGGGAAGCTGCTGGTGGGCAGCGTGATGTCGAAGCTGTCGGGCGTGTTGCCGTTGTTCCTGACGACGTTGGTGAAGACGACCGTGCTGCCCTGGGTGGCGCTGGCGACGGTCTGCCCGGTCATCGTGACGGCCAGCACCGGGCTCACCGTGAAGGTGAAGGTATTGCTGTTGACCGGGCCGACATTGGCCGCGCCGTCGTTGTAGCTGTAGTTGGCGGTGTTGTTCACGGCACCGGCGAGCTGGCCGGTGGCGGTTGCGGTGGTGTAGCTGGCGATCGACACCTGGAAGGTCAGCGTGCCCGACTGGCCCGGTGCGACGCTGCTGACAACGCCGGTGGCCTGGTTGGCCCCGGTGACGCCGAAGTCATAGGTGATGGTCGGGCCGGCGCCTTGCGCGTCGCTGCTGCTGGCGTCGGAGAGCACCGTGGCGCCGCTGGCGCTCCAGCGCGCCGAGCCGGCCACGTAGGTCATGCCGGCGGGCAGCAGGTCGCGGATCTGCACGGCGCTGGCGGCGGTATTGCCGCTGTTGTTGTAGGTCAGCGTGACGGTGTGCGGGCCGCTGCCCGGCAAACCCGAGCCTGAACTCATGGACTTGGTCACGCTCACCACCGCGTTCGAGGTCACCGTGGTGGTTTCGG
>JANMJI010000010.1:0-6613 GCA_031371275.1 Betaproteobacteria bacterium | reverse complement strand
ACAAGGTGACGATCGCTGCGCCGGGCGGCCAGGTGACGCCGGCAGGCGTGGTGCCGCGGCTGAAGCAGTTCACGCTGATTGGCACCTTCGAGGCCGGCCACTACGAATACGACAGCGGCCTGGCGCTGGTGGCGCTGGAAGATGCGGCCAAACTGTTTCGCAACGAAGGCCCGACCGGCATTCAACTGCGCCTGAAAGACGTACACCAGGCGCGTGGCGTGGCCGCGGAACTGGCGCAGAGCCTGGGCCCGGGCGTGCTGGTGCGCGACTGGACACGCACCAACCGCAACTGGTTTGACGCGGTGCAGATAGAGAAGCGGCTGATGTTCATCATCCTGACGCTGATCGTCGCCGTGGCCGCCTTCAACCTGGTCAGCACACTGGTCATGACGGTGACAGACAAACGCGCCGATATCGCCATCCTGCGCACGCTGGGCGCCAGCCCGGGGTCGGTCATGGGCATCTTCATCGTGCAGGGTGCCACCGCGGGCATTCTGGGCACCTTGGCCGGCAGCGCGCTGGGGCTGGCCGTGGCCTTCAACATCGACGTCATCGTGCCGGCGCTGGAACGCGCCCTGGGCATGGCATTCCTGCCCGGCAGCATCTACGTCATCAGCCGCATGCCCAGCGAGCCGATGGCCGCCGACATCGTGCCGGTGCTGGTGATTTCGCTGCTGTTGTCTTTCGCCGCGACGATCTACCCGAGTTGGCGCGCCAGCCGCGTCAACCCGGCCGAGGCGCTGCGCTATGAGTAACGTATCAAGTGAGTGGGTACTGCAAGCCCAGGACCTGCACAAACGCTATGTCGAGGGCCACGGCGACGACGCGCTGGACGTGACCGTGCTGCGCGGTGTCAGCCTGCGGGTTCAACGCGGCGAGACGCTGGCCGTGGTGGGCGCTTCAGGCTCTGGCAAAAGCACGTTGCTGCATCTGCTGGGCGGGCTGGACGCGCCCACTTCCGGCAGCGTGCAATTGATGGGCCGCGACCTGGCCACCCTGGACGCCGCCGCACAAGGCCGCTGGCGCAATCAGCACCTGGGCTTTGTCTACCAGTTCCACCACCTGCTGCCGGAATTCAGTGCGCTGGACAACGTGGCCATGCCCTTGCGCATTCGCCGCATGCCGGTGGCGCAAGCGCGGGAATACGCCCAGGCGATGTTGGCCAAGGTGGGGCTGGCGGAGCGCACTGCGCACCATCCTTCGCAGCTGTCAGGCGGTGAACGCCAGCGTGTGGCGATAGCGCGTGCGCTGGTCACGCAGCCGGCCTGCGTACTGGCCGACGAGCCGACTGGCAACCTGGACCGCAGCACCGCGGCCGGCGTGTTCGAGCTGGTGCTGAAACTGGCGCGCGACAACGGCACGGCCTTCGTCGTCGTGACACATGACCCGCTGTTGGCAGAGCGCTGTGCCCGTACGCTGACGCTGGAACGCTAGAGTCCCTAAAATCCGGCAGTGCACCTGATCAACGCCGACCTCCACTGCCACAGCAACGTCTCTGACGGCACCCTCACTCCCGAAGCGCTGGCCCAGCGCGCCCACGCGGGCGGCGTCGAGTTGTGGTCGCTGACCGACCACGACGAGCTCAGCGGCCAACAGCGGGCCCGCGACGCATCGCTGGCAATCGGCATGGACTACCTGACGGGCACCGAAATCTCGGTCAGCTTTGCCGGCAAGACGGTGCACATCGTCGGCCTGGGTTTTGATGCCGACGACGCCGCGCTGAACGCCGGCCTGGCCGCCACGCGCAGCGGGCGCCTGGACCGTGCCCACCAGATGGCCGCGGGCCTTGCCAAGGTGGGCATCACTGGCGCTTTTGAAGGCGCGCTGCGCTACGTCGGCAACCCTTCGTTGATCTCACGCACCCACTTCGCCCGCCACCTGGTGGAAAGCGGCGTCTGCCCCGACACCCACAGCGTCTTTCGCCGCTACCTGACCGAAGGACACCCGGGCTATGTGCCGCACGAATGGGCGGGGCTGGGCGACGCGGTGCGCTGGATCACGCAGGCCGGTGGCGAAGCCGTCATCGCCCACCCGGGCCGGTACCGCTTCAGCGCAACGGAGGAATACGCGCTGTTCACAGAATTCATCGCCCATGGCGGCCGTGGCGTGGAAGTCATGACGGGCAGCCACAGCGCGGCAGAACACATCCGCTATGCCGACACGGCGATCGAATTCGACCTGCTGGCCAGCCGCGGCAGTGACTTTCATTCGCCCGGCGAAAGCCGCACCGACCTGGGCACGCTGCCCGATCTACCGGGCCGCTTGAGCCCGGTGTGGGAAGCCCTGGCGCCGCGCATTCAGCGCGCGGCGTTGGTAAGCGCTGCGTGAAAACCCGAACCTGGGGTATAGTCAAAGGCTGGCTTGAAAGAGTAGCCCACCCAAGTTCATCCCCTTCGGCCTTTGCCACTTTGAAGTTGGAACTCGCAGGCCTGGTGTCGTCGTCAAGACGATCGAGGCAACGGGTTTGCAACAACGCAGTGCGCTTCTCACGGGTCGGCGGCGATGCCGTCGCACGACCCTTCCGGTAGCCACCGGAATTCCTCCGCGACCTAACCCCACGCGGCCCGTTTTGGGCTGCGAAGGCACGCTTTTGCGTGCCCGCGAGAAGTGAAAGAGAAGTCATGAGTTTCGAAAGCCTGAACCTGAACGAAGTGCTGGTGCGTGCCCTGTCCGCCGCCGGCTACACCGAACCCACGGCCGTGCAGGTCGAAGCCATTCCTCCCGGCCTGGCCGGCAAGGATTTGATGGTGTCCAGCCGCACCGGCAGCGGCAAGACGGCGAGCTTCATACTGCCCGCGCTGACGCGCATTCTGGCCAGCCGCAGCCTGCCGCCGGCCGAACGTGCCAAATTCAATTCGCGCGGCCCGCGCGTGCTGGTGCTGGCCCCGACCCGTGAACTGGCCATGCAGGTGGCCAAGGCGGCCAGCGACTACGGCCGTTTCGTGCCCGGCTTGCGTGTGGCCACTGTCGTTGGCGGCGTGCCTTACGGCGCGCAACTGGCCGCGCTGCG
Organism: Betaproteobacteria bacterium; assembly: GCA_031371275.1. Classification (GTDB taxonomy): domain Bacteria; phylum Pseudomonadota; class Gammaproteobacteria; order Burkholderiales; family Burkholderiaceae_C; genus Rubrivivax. The sequence continues at coordinate 3,603 of JANMJI010000010.1, read as the reverse complement.
CGGCCCGCTGGACATCCTGATTGCCACGCCCGGCCGCCTCATCGACCACCTGGGTTCCGGCAAGGCGCAGCTCGGTAATGTCGAATTGCTGGTGCTGGACGAAGCCGACCGCATGCTGGACATGGGCTTCATCGACGACATCCGTTTGATCGTTGACGCGACGCCGAAAGAACGCCAGACGGTGATGTACAGCGCCACCTTCGGCGGCACCGTCGGCCGCCTGGCCACCGACCTGCTGCGCACGCCGCAGCGCATCGAGTCCGATTCGCAAACCGAAGGCCATGCGGACATCGAACAGCGCCTGCACTGGGCTGACGACTTCGAGCACAAGAACGCACTGCTCGATCACATCCTGACCGAACGTTCGATGGAACAGGCCGTCGTCTTCACCAGCACCCAGCGTGACGCCGACTGGCTGGCCGACCGCCTGCACGAGATGGGCCACAGCGTGGCCAGCCTGCACGGCGGCATGCCCCAGGGCCGCCGCACCCGCGTGCTGCAAGGCCTGCGCAGCAAGCACCTGCGCGTGCTGGTGGCCACCGACGTGGCGGCGCGCGGCATTGACGTGCCGACCATCAGCCATGTCATCAACTTCGGCCTGCCGATGAAGGAAGAAGACTACGTGCACCGCATCGGCCGCACCGGCCGCGCCGGGCGCACGGGCCTGGCCGTGACACTGGCCGAGCGCCGTGACAGCGGCATGATCCACCGCATCCAGCGCTACACCACGCAGCGCATTCCTTCGGCGGTGATCGCCGGGCTGGAACCCAAGCGCCCCGAACCGGCCAAGCCGTTTGACCGCCCGGTGCGCCCGGGTGGCAAACCTTCGTTTGGCGCACGTCCGGCGGGCAAGAGCTTCAAGCCGGCCGGCAAGACTTTCAGCAAGGCCGGCCCGCGGCCTGCGCGCTGAAGCGTTCACCGGCCTTCGGGACTGGTCGAAAAAAGGCGCCCTGCGGGGGCGCTTTTTTGTTTTACACGCCCAGCAGTTCAACCTCGAACACCAGCATCGCGTTGGGCGGAATCACGCCGCCAGCGCCGCGTGCGCCATAGCCCAGTTCGGCAGGGATGGTGAGCACGCGCGTGCCGCCCACCTTCATGCCCTGCACGCCTTCGTCCCAGCCGCGTATGACCTGGCCGCCGCCCAGGCCGAAGGCAAACGGCTGGCCGCGGTCTTTGCTGGAATCGAACTTGCTGCCGCGGTTGTTGTTGGCCATGGGGTCGTACAGCCAGCCGGTGTAGTGCACGCGCACCTTCTGGCCGGCGCTGGCTTCTTCGCCAGTGCCCAGGGTGGTGTCTTCGTATTGCAGGCCGGAATCGGTGGTGGTGGTGGTCGTCATGACGGGGTTCCTGTTGGACAAGCCCGCAATGATGCCAGCCCACGCCGACACTGCCGCGGCCAGCCATTCGGCGGGCGTGTGTGCGGACGTGTGGGCGGTCAGCGCGGGCAGGCCCAGCACGGCGCCGGCGGCGCGCAGCGCCGCGACGGGCTGCGTCACATCCAGCGCCAGGGCGCCGTTGTGCTTGCTCAGCTTGCGGCCGTCGGCGGCCAGCACCAGTGGCGTGTGCAGATAGGTCGGCGTGCGCAGGCCCAACGCGCGCTGCAGCAGCATTTGTCGAGCGGTGTTGTCGGCCAGGTCTTCGCCGCGCACGACATGCGTGATGCGCTGCGCCGCATCGTCCACCACCACCACCAGTTGGTAGGCCCACAAGCCATCGGCACGCTGCACCACGAAGTCGCCCACCGCATCGGCCACATCCTGCTGCTGCGGGCCCAGGCGGCGGTCTTGCCAGTGCACGCAGCCTTGCGCGCGAAAGCGCACCGCGCGCGGTGTTTTCTCATGCAGGCCATTGCGGCAGGTGCCGGGGTAGACACGTTCGGCATCGGCTTCATGGACGACGCCGCGGGCGGCCCAGTAAGCGTCGATGTCCTTGCGTGTGCAGCCACATGGGAAAGCCTGGCCGCGGCCCAATAAATCTTGCAGGGCGGTTGCGTAGGCCGCGCCGCGGTTGGACTGGCGCCACGGTGTTTCGTCAGCCACCAGCCCGCAAGCGGCAAGCTGCTGAAGGATTCGCGCTTCGCCACCGGCCACGCAGCGTGGCGTGTCCACGTCTTCGATGCGCACCAGCCAAGTGCCGCCGTGGGCCCGTGCGTCCAGCCAGCTGGCCAGCGCAGCAACCAGTGAGCCCGCATGCAGCGGGCCCGTGGGTGAAGGGGCAAAACGGCCCCGGTAGGCGGTGGTCTGGGTCGTCACCCAGCGATTGTGGCCAGGGTCGTGGCCAGGGTCAGCGCCGGCGTGCCGCGCGGCCCAGCAAGGCCAGGCCGGCCAGCATCAAAGCCCAGGTGGCGGGTTCGGGCACCGGGTTGGCAAGGCCTGCCACTTCGGTGGCCGACAGCGCCACGTTGTAGATGCGGATGTAGTCGACGAAACCCGCACTGGCTTCGCCGCCAATGGCGTTGTCGTCGCGAAAGAAGTAGGCGATTTGCGACGCGCCGGCAAATTCACCGAGACCGGCGCTGTCAAGGAAGCTCATTTGCTGGACACCGTTGACATAGCCCGTGAAGGTGCCGGCCGCGTCGCGGGTGACGGTGACGCGCGCCAGTTGCCCAATGGCGAAGGCGCCGTTCGGGCCCGTGGCCACGTTGTAGAAATTCAGCGTCGTGGTCAGGTTGTACAGCCCGGTGTCGCTGGTCAGATCTTTGAAATCCAGCAGTCGGCGGAAGCCGTTGGTTTCGTCCAAAGCCATCGTGAAGTCGATGCTGTAGACCGACTGCGGCACCGCGGCTGCAAGCGACAGCCCAAGGTTGACACCGAAGCTGTAGCCCACCTGGCCATAAGCGCTGGTGCCAAAGCTGCCGCCCAGGCCGGTCAGCGCAGGCCCACCCAAGGCATCGCTGGCGTCGTTCAGCAGGTACAGGTGGGTCGGGCTGGCGGCCTGCGCAAGCAGCGCGGCGGTGCCCAGCACAAGGGTGGCGATGAAACGCTTGGTCATGGTGAACCTCTTGGATACCTATGAGTTTGCGCCCCGCACCTGCCGCGGCCCACCCCTTGCCTGGGGGTCACACACTCAACCCAATGGCCCGGCGTGGCGTTCCAACAGCGCGCGCCGTGTCGTCGGGCTTTCCAGCTGCAGCAGCCACCACCGCAGCGCACGCCCCAGACCCTGCGTGCCACCGCGCTCGGCACGCCAGGCGTAGTGCAAGGACGCGGCAATGCCGCCACGGTGGGTGTCTTTGTGCACCAGGCGGCCACTTTCCAGGTGCGGGCGGGCCAGCGGTTCGGGCAGGAAACCGCAGCCCAGGTTGCGCAGCAGCGCTTCCAGCTTGGCGCGCATGTTGGGCACGGTCAGCACGTCCTGGCCGGGCAGCAGATTCATCGTCATGGGCGCCAGCCGTTGCGCGGTGTCGGCCACGGCCACGGCGCGGTGGTGCACCAGTTCGCCGTCGGTGATGGTGCCGCTGTGGCGGGCCAGCGGGTGGTGTGGCGCCAGGCAGAAGACGAAAGGAATCTGACCCAGTTCGCGCAGCTCTATACCGCCCGGGTTCAGGTGCTGGCCCGACACGCCAATGGCCAGGTCGACCTGGCCTGTGGTCAGCGCTTCCCA
>JANMJI010000393.1:0-3112 GCA_031371275.1 Betaproteobacteria bacterium | reverse complement strand
ATGAAGTGGCGAAAGTCCGGGAAGCGCACCGCGCCTTCGTGCTGGGTGCGTTCCCACGGCGTGATGAAGGGCAGGTTGGCGGCGTCGGTCTCGCAGGTCAGCACATAGTCCAGGTCGGACAGCATGGTGGGGCGCAGGCTGAGCATCGTGCTTCAGCTTCGGCCGGCCCGTTGCACATCCAGCAGCGCCACCAACTCATCGCGCGTGTAATGCATGTTCGGGCTGTCGTTGGCGTCCAGCAGGCGCTGCACCAGCGTGTGCAGCACGCGGTCGCCCTCCCAGCGCGTGCCCACCAGATAGCGCAGCCGCGGCTGCGGCGCGAACAGCGCATCTTCCACCGCCGCGGCCACAGCTTCGGGCGGCGACAGCTTGCGGTTGTGCGCTGATTCGGGCTCGTCAGCACGGTAGGCCGCGGGCTGTGCGAACTGCGCCAACACGGCCTGCGCTTGATTGACAAAAGGCAGCGCGGTGTCAGTGGCCGCGCGTTCGAAACGCAAGCGCGTGCCGGCCGCACCCTTGGCACCGATCTCAGACACCACACCACCGGGCTGCACGATGCTCACCGCCACGCCGTGCGGCGCCAGTTCTTCACGCTGGCACAACGCAAAGGCTTCCAGCGCATGCTTGCTCATCGTGTAGGGCCCGAACCAGCGGCTGCTGATGCTGCCGCCTTGCGAGCCGATGTGCACGATGCGCCCGCGTGCAGCCAGCAGCAGCGGCAGCAGCGCGCGGCTGGTGCGCTGGGGGCCGAAGACGTTGGTGTCGAAGAGCTGCAGCAGCTCTGCATCGGTCCAGCTATGCAGCGGCCCCAGGCCACCGATGCCGGCGTTGTTGACCAGGCCGTACAGCCCACCCGCTTGGGCGATGCGCTGTGCAGCCGCGACCACATCGTCGGGCCGGCAGACATCCAGCGCCAGCGCATGCACCCCAGGCACCGCGGCCAGTGCCGCCAGGTCTTGCGCCTGGCGCGCACCGGCATAGACCGTGTGGCCCTGCGCGGCCAGACGCAGCGCCACACAACGGCCGATGCCGCTGCTGGCGCCGGTGACGAGGATGCGGCGCGGTGTGAAGCCGGCGCTCAAACGTCGACCTCGACCTCGTCGCCGCGCAACTCCATCAGGTCACGCCGCGCCTGCGCTTCACCCTTGCCCATCAGCTTGCCCAGCAGCGTGCCGGTAGCGTCGAAGCCGCGCACATCCCAGCTGACGGGCAGCAGCCGCCGCGTCTCGGGGTTCAAGGTCGTTTCCCACAGCTGGTCGGCGTTCATCTCGCCCAGGCCCTTGAAGCGGCTGATGGCCCATGTGCCGTCGCGCGCGCCTTCCTTGCGCAGCTTGTCCAGCGCGGCTTCCAGCTCACCCTCGTCCAGCGCATAGAGCTTGGCCGCCGGCCGTTTGCCGCGCGCCGGCGCGTCGATGCGGTACAGCGGCGGCCTGGCAATGTGGACATGGCCGCGTTCCACCAGCTTGGGAAAGTGGCGGTAGAACAGCGTCAGAAGCAGCACCTGGATGTGCGAGCCATCGACATCGGCGTCGCTCAAGATGCAGACCTTGCCGTAGCGCAGGCCGCTGAAATCGGGGTTGTCATTGGGGCCGTGCGGGTCGACACCCACGGCCACCGCGATGTCGTGGATTTCGGTGTTGCCGAAGAGCCGGTCGCGGTCCACCTCCCAGGTGTTCAGCACCTTGCCGCGCAAGGGCAGCACGGCCTGCGTTTCCTTGTTGCGGCCCATCTTGGCGCTGCCGCCGGCGCTGTCGCCTTCGACCAGAAACACCTCGTTGAACAACAGGTCGCGGCTTTCGCAATCGGTCAGCTTGCCGGGCAGCACGGCCACGCCGCTGCCCTTGCGCTTTTCCACTTTCTGCGAAGCACGCTGGCGTGTCTGCGCTTGGCGAATCACCAGCTCGGCCAGCTTCTTGCCCAGCTCGACATGCTGGTTCAGCCACAGCTCCAGCGCCGGCTTCACATAGCCCGACACCAGGCGCAGTGCGTCGCGGCTGTTCAGGCGTTCCTTGATCTGGCCCTGGAACTGCGGGTCCAGCACCTTGGCCGAAAGCACGAAGCTGGCGCGGCTGAACACGTCATCGGGCATCAGCTTCACGCCTTTGGGCAGCAGGGCGTGCATTTCGATGAAGCCCTTGACGGCGCCAAACAGGCCGTCCTTCAAGCCGCTTTCGTGGGTGCCGCCGGCGACGGTGGGAATCAGGTTGACATAACTTTCACGCAGCACGGCACCGTCGTCGGTAAAGGCCACGCACCAGCCGGCGCCTTCACCTTCGGCGAAGTTTTCGCTGATGTCGTCCATTCGGCCGGCGCCGGCGTATTGCGCGCCTTCAAACAAAGGGATCAGCGGGTCTGACTGCAGGCTTTGCAGCAGGTAGTCGCGCAGGCCGGCGGCGTACTTCCACTCCTGTATTTCTCCACTCTTTTCTACGGTGAGTACCACCGTCACACCGGGCATCAGCACGGCCTTGCTGCGCAGCAAATGCAGCAGATCGCCGCGTGGCAGATCGGGGCTTTCGAAGTACTTGGCGTCTGGCCACACGCGCACCGCGGTGCCGGACTTGGAATCGCGGGGGCCCTTCCCCGCGAAGTTGCGATCACTGCCCGTGGCCTTGCGCACCACCAGCGCTTCGACGACTTCACCGCCGCTGAAAGCCAGCGTGGCCACCTGGCCTTCGCGCCACACCGTCACGGCCAGGCGCTTGGACAGCGCATTCGTCACGCTGACGCCCACGCCATGCAGGCCACCGCTGAAGCTGTAGGCGCCGCCCGCGCCTTTGTCGAACTTGCCACCGGCGTGCAGCCGGGTGAAAACAATTTCCAGCACCGGCACCTGTTCTTCAGGGTGCAGGCCAAAGGGAATACCGCGGCCGTCGTCTTCGACGCTGATGCTGCCGTCGGCGTGCAGCGTGACGGCGATGCTTTTGCCGAACCCGGCCAGCGCTTCGTCAGCCGCGTTGTCTATCACCTCTTGCACGATATGCAGCGGGTTGTCGGTGCGCGTGTACATGCCCGGCCGCTGCTTGACGGGCTCGAGGCCCTTCAGAACGCGGATCGAGCCTTCGGAATAGTCGGACGGGCCGGAAGACGGGGAGGAAGCTTTGGTCGCCAT
>JANMJI010000390.1:0-1891 GCA_031371275.1 Betaproteobacteria bacterium | reverse complement strand
CCGGCAAGTTCTATATCGATTTCTCGTTTTCGGCCATGGGCGGCAAACCCACCGGCGCGGGCCGCACCGTGGTGCTGGCCTCCTTCCTGCTGGGCGGGCCCTCGGGCTCCGGCGTGGCCACCACCGTCACGCTGGGGGCCGTGGCCTACCCCATGCTGGCCAAAGTCGGCTATGAGAAAAACGCCGCTGGCGGCCTGCTGGCAGCCGGTGGCCTGGGCGCCATCATTTCACCGCCAGTGCTGGGCGCGGCGGCCTTCCTGATCGCCGAGTTCCTGAAGATTTCCTACCTCAACGGGTTGTTGATGGCCTGCATCCCGACGCTGCTGTTTTACTTCGCGCTGTTCCTGATGGTCGAGATCGACGCGCGCAAATACGGCATGGGCAACACGGTGTTTGACAAGGTCGATTCGGTCTGGACGCTGACGCGAAACTACTGGTTCCACTTCCTCTCGCTGATCTCCATCATCGTCTTCATGATGATGGGCTACTCGCCCGTGTTGTCGGTGTTCTGGGCCACCGTCACCTCGCTGGCCACGAGCTTTTTGCGGCGCGACACCGCGCTGCTGCCCCGCGACCTGTTCAGCGGCGGCGGTGTCCTCAGAAAATTCTGGCAGTCCCCCTTCATCAAGGCCATGGAGGGCGGCTCCATCGGCATGCTCAACGTGGGCGCCACCTGCGCCGGCGCCGGCATCATCGTCGGCGTGGTGGCCCTCACCGGCCTGGGCCTCAAATTCAGCACCATCGTGATCGACTACGCCGGTGGCTCGCTGCTGCTCACAGCCGTTTTCACCGCGCTGGTGGTGTGGATCGTCGGCCTGGCGGTGCCGGTCACGGCCTCGTACATCATCTGCGCAGTGATCGCGGCGCCGGCGCTCATCAAGCTCGGCGTGCCCGACTTTGCCGCGCACATGTTCATCTTCTACTACGCCGTGTTGTCAGAGGTGTCGCCGCCCACCGCGCTCTCGCCCTTCGCGGCCGCCGCCATCACCGGCGGCGACCCGTACAAGACCACCATGCAGTGCTGGAAGTACACCGTGCCCGCCTTTCTGGTGCCCTTCGTCTTCGTGCTGGACCCGGCCGGCCAGGGCCTGCTGCTGATGGGCTCGATGAAGGCGCTGATGGCCGCCAACTGGTGGTCCATCGCGCAAGTCACCTTCACCTGTGCGCTGGGCATTGCCGCGCTGGCCGCCGGCTTCCAGGGCTGGGCCTGGCTCAAGACCACGACGCTTGAGCGTGTGATGTTCATCATTGCAGGCTTCGCGCTGGTTTACCCAGGCGCAATTGCCGACCTGATCGGCATCGGGCTTGTCGCCGCGGCTTGCCTGATGCAATACTTGCGCCACCGTGCGGCGGCAAAAGTTGTCGCGTGAGTTGAGCCTGAAGACTCAAGCGGAACTCGACACGTCAAATTTCATACGGCATGATGGGAAGATTCAAAATTTCAGGGGACAGTCATGCCGAAGGAAGTCAAACGAAGCGAGCAGATTTCTCAGGCAAAAAAAGGCTGGCTGCCGCCGGGTGGCTACACGCAAGCCAATGCCTGGGCGCTTGAAAACCGTGCCGCGTTGGAGGACTACGCAACCCGCATCGCAACTTACGGCACTGCGGCCGATGAGCTGGAGCAGTACCTCACTTCTCAATCTGCTGCGTGGTGATTGAACCCAGACAGGAGCCAACCCATGGACACACGCTTCAATTCATTTGCAGACTTCTACCCGTTCTATTTGACCGAACACAGCAACCTCACCTGTCGCCGCCTGCATTTCGCAGGCACAACGCTGTCCATCGTCTGCCTGGGCATGTTGCTCTATTCGGGCCGCTGGCAGTACCTGCTGTACGCGCTGCTCTGCGGCTATACCTTCGCGTGGGTCGGGCATTTCTTCTTCGAGAA
>JANMJI010000233.1:0-2855 GCA_031371275.1 Betaproteobacteria bacterium | reverse complement strand
GCCCGGGCGTCGGCCAAGGCCGGGGTGAAGAACTCCAGGTTGCGCCAGGTCTTGAATTCGAGCAGGTGAAAGCGCGGCACTTCGTCCCACCAACGGGCCGCGCTGCCCAGCACGATGAGCGGCGTGAATACCAGCAGCAGGATGGCCAGGGCCGGGCCGGCCGTCAGCGCCAGCGCGCGCAATATTTCGCCGCGGCTGCGGCCTTGTGCGACCGCCGACACCCACACCGTGGCCCCGGCTGCCACCAGGCCGTAGACGCCGAAATCCCAGCGCATCAAACCGGCCAGGCCCAGCAACACCGAAGCCCGCAGCAGCCCACCCGTGGCGGGCCGGCCCAATGCAGTCGCACGCGCAATGCCCAGACTGGCCAGCAGCAGCAGCAGCGTGGCCGGCAGCGCCGCGTAGCCCGGCGTGGGCACCACCAGGGCGGTCGCCAGACCATAGCCCAGCGCCACCAGCGCCAGCCATGGCCAACGGCGCCGGCTTGCAGCACCGACTGGCGTATCCGTCAACACGCCAGCCAGCCCCACCAGCGTGGCGCCTAGCAGCGCCAGCACCACCACATGCAGCATGCGGGCGTTGAAGATGGTTTCACCGAACAGCGCAAAGACGGCGGCTGTCAGGCTGTATTGGCCGGGGCCGTAGATGACGAAGAAGTCGCGGATGGGCAGCCCGCCATGCAGCATTTGCAGCGCGCCGGTGACGATGAAACCTTCGTCAAACGCACCTGGCGGGCCCTGCATGGCGCGCACCATCGCGGCGGCGGTGGCCAGCATGGTCACCAGGCACCACCAAGACAGGGCACTGCGGGCAAAGCGTGTCGGAAGTTTCATCTTGGTCTGCGTCCACGGCCCTTGCGCGCAGGCGCCGCCTCCAGTTCGGTGTTTAACAAATCCACATAGCTCGCGTATGCAAACACGCGGCCGCGCTGACGGGCTGTGGTCTCGGTCACGATACCCAGGCGCGCCAGGTGGGCCAGCGTCTTGTTCACGGTGGCGGCGCTCAGGCCGGTGGCTGCGCCCAGCGTGGCGGCGCTGGCCACGGGCTGGCGCTGCAGCGCTTCATGCAAGGCCCAGGCCGAAGCCGCTGCGCGCCCTAATTGGGCAATGCGCTCGCGGTCAGTCGACACCAGTTGCAGCAGCGCCTGCGCCGTTTGCACCGCCTGGGTGGCACTGGCTTCAATACCTTCTGCGAAAAAATCCAGCCAACGTTCCCAATCACCGTGCAGACGAACGTCGTTCAGCAGTTCGTAATACAGGCTGCGGTGGGCCTTGAAAAACAGGCTGGGGTGCAGCAGCGGCTCGCGCAGCACGCCCTCGGCGACCAGTTGCAACACGATCAGCATGCGGCCCATGCGACCGTTGCCGTCCAAGAAGGGGTGGATGGTTTCGAACTGCACATGGGCCAATGCGGCACGCAGCAGCGGTGCCGTGGTTTCGGGATCGTCGTGCAGGAAAAGCTCGAAGGCGTGCAGGCAAGCCGGCAACTCGTCGGCAGGCGGGGGCACGAACACCGCATTGCCTGGCCGTGTGCCGCCCAGCCACACCTGTGAACGGCGGAATTGGCCCGGCGCCTTGCCCTGGCCGCGCGGGTGGTCCAGCAGCACCGCGTGGGTTTCACGCAGCAGCCGCAAGCTTAGCGGAAAGCCGCCGCGCAGGCGTTGCAATGCGTGGGCCATGGCGGCCACACAGCGGCTAACTTCACGGGCGTCTTCCAGTGGAACACCGGGTTGTTCGTCGGCCTCAAACAGCAGCAGGTCGGCCAGCGACGACTGTGTGCCTTCGATCTGCGAAGACAGCACCGCTTCCTTGCGTACAAAGCTGTACAGCACCAGCGTGGCGTTGGGCAGCAGTGAGGAAACAGCGTCCAGCCGACCCAGGGCCACCAGTGCGTCGTCGAAGCGGCGGCGCAGGGCCGGTGACCATTGAACGGGTGGCTGTGGCGGCAGCGGGTAGGGGACGAATGCTGTGAAGGCTTCACCCTGCGTGCTGACCCTGACGGTGTGGCCCGGCGGGGCTCTGTGCATGAGCGAATCAAACTAAAACAAGCGGTAGCGTTATTTTAGTTTAAATGTGAAAAGCAAAACAATAGGGAGCCTGCGGGGCCTCGCACCACCGCCTTCACCATGCGCCCCATCGCCTTCTTTGTTTCGGCAATTGCGTGACGCGAAGCAGGCGGCGGGGTGTGAGCGCCGGCAAGGGGTCATCCCGCATCCGCCGCCGCCGCCAGCTCCAGACCAATTTCTCCAGCTATGCGGGCGCGGTCTTGATAAACAAAACCCGAGGAAAATTTCTCAAGAGGGCCACAGAGGCGCGCTTGTGAAAGCCAAGCCGTCTTTTGAACCAGCCCGGCTACTCCACCGCCTTCACCATCTCCTCCACCACCTTCTTCGCATCGCCAAACACCATCATCGTCTTGTCCATGTAGAACAACTCGTTGTCCAGGCCGGCGTAGCCCGAAGCCATCGAACGCTTGTTGACGATCACCGTCTTGGCTTTGTAGGCTTCAAGAATCGGCATGCCGTAGATGGCGCTGCCTTTCACATGCGCGGCGGGGTTGACCACGTCGTTGGCGCCCAGGATGATGGCCACGTCGACCTGGCCGAATTCGCCGTTGATGTCTTCCATTTCGAAGACCTGGTCGTAGGGCACCTCGGCTTCGGCCAGCAGCACGTTCATGTGGCCGGGCATGCGGCCGGCCACCGGGTGGATGGCGTATTTCACGGTGATGCCCTTGGCTGTGAGCTTGGCCGCAAGCTCTTTCACCGCATGTTGGGCCCTTGCAACCGCCAGCCCATAACCCGGCACGATGACCACCGTTTCGGCGTTGCCCAGCACGAAGGCGGCGTCGTCGGC
>JANMJI010000369.1:0-14532 GCA_031371275.1 Betaproteobacteria bacterium | reverse complement strand
CACCACCCGGCCCGCGGCGTTGGTTTGCACCCGCTCGTTGGCCAAAGCCGGGCGGATGGTGTAGCGGCACAGTTGTTCCAGCGCCTGGCGGTCGTCGGCGCCGCAGCGCACAGCAGCGTGCAGGCTGACACCGTCGATGTCGGCGCACAGCATCTGCTTGAAGTCCGTCTCCCGAGGCATGGCACTTTGCAGCGTCAGCACCTTCTGTCCGGCGCGTGGGCCGCAGGCGATGCGGTAAGTACACGCCGCGGCATCAGCGATCTGGTCAACCAGACCCGCTTCCTCTCGGCTGCCGAACTGGACGCTACGCTGAAGCACTGTCTGTCAACGTACAACCATCTAATTCCGCAGCGCGCTCTAAAGCATCAATCACCCATCCAAGCGCTGCAGAAGTGGCGCACCGAACGAGCTGATTTATTCGTCAAACGCGTCTACAACCTCGCGGAACTTGACACGCCAGGATCAAGGCGAACTCGCCCAGTTCGGGGATCATCCATCTGCTCCGATTCAAAGGGTGACGTGGGCGAGGCCGGGCGTGGTGGCGCGGCACACGCCGCGTGCCTGGGGCGAAACTTTCGATGATTGCGGAAGATCCGCGCCGTTGCCAATCGATTGTGTAGATGCCCCCCATTCACGCCGTCGCACATGACGCGCGGGGCACGCGCATGCAACACTGCGCACCCCGAGGCACTGGCATTTGACGCGGCCGCCCGGACCTTCAAGGAACCGTATGGAACTGCACTTCCTTCAGCGCGCGCTGTGCGGCGCTGTGCTGGCCTGCACCCTCGCCGTGGTCGGCTTGCCATGCAGCGCGCACGAGCTTGACCAGCCGCATCTGACCTTCGATCACAGCTCCGACGGGTGGCCCGTGCCGGACTTCTCGCTCGTCGATCAGAACGGCGATGCCCTGACACGGCAACGGCTCTTGGGGCAGTGGAGCTTTTTCGTGTTCGGCGACACGGCCTGCGCTAGCCCCTGCTACACGGCACTCGGCACGCTGACCGCGCTGCGCCACCGCATTGCAGGCACCAAGGTGCTGCATTCAACGCAGATTGTTTTTGTCTCGCTAGACCCGGTGCGGGACGATGCCCAGCGTTTGAAGGCCTACATGGCGCCCTACGACGACACCATTGTGGTGGGCACCGGCGCGCCACAGGTGCTGAAGACGGTGGCCGACGAACTGGGTGCCACGCAGCGCATCGGCAAAGCCAAAGGGCATGACGGTTCGCTGGTACTGGTGGGCCCCGACGGCAACGTGCGGGCGGTCTATCTGCCGCCCTACGATGTCTTGCGCCTGACCGCTGACTACCTTATCAAGCAGGCACGCCGCCGCTAGCGATCAGGGGAAGTTAGCGCAGCGTTTGCGTTGCTGTGGTGTGTTTCATCGGATTGTTTCGGCATTCTGGACCGCTGGCCGCGCGCCATTGAGCACCCGACGCGGCTCGCGCAGCGGCAGCGGATGGACGACGGCGTATTTGTCGGGATCGCGCAGAACAGCGCACTCAAGCGGCAGCGGCAGCCGGTCGCGGATGACCTCGGCCAGAGCGCGCAGGGTTGCTTCGCGCGGGAAGTGGTGGCGCCACGCCAGACCAATCGTGCGTGTGGGCTGCGGCGCGGCGAAGGGCCGGACCACCACCGTGTTGTCATGCAGCGAACCTGCGCCCGGCAACGCCGATAGCTGCGGCAGCAACGTGCAGCCGATGCCTGCGGCCACCATCTGGCGCAGCGTCTCGATGCTGGTCGCCTTGAGTTCCTCGCGCTGGTCGCCGGGGTGTTGGGCGCAGATCGCAAGTGCCTGGTGGCGCATGCAATGCCCTTCTTCAAGCAGCAACACGTTTTCGCCCTGCAGATCAGCCTGCGTGATTTGGTGGTGCGCCGCCAGTCTGTGGCCACATGGCATGGCCACGACGAAGGATTCGGTGAACAGCTCCATCGTTTCGATGTCCTCGCCGCGCAAGGGCAGCGCAAGCAGCAATGCGTCCAGACGACCCTGGCGCAGACGTTCGAGCAGATGCTCCGTCAGGTCCTCGCGCAGGTAGATGCGCAAGTCGGGAAAGCGTGCGCGGATCTCCGGCAGCAGGTGCGGCATCAGGTAGGGACCCAGCGTCGGGATCAGGCCCAGTCGCAGCGGCCCGGTCATCGGGTCGTGGCCCACCCGCGCCAGCTCCTTGATCTGGTCCACCACCGACAACGCAATACGCGCCTGCTGGATGATCTGCTCGCCTATCGGCGTGGCGTGCAGGCCATGCTTGCCGCGTTCGAACAGCGTGACGTTGAGGTAGTCCTCCAGCTTCTTCAACTGGGTGCTCAGCGTCGATTGGCCGACAAAGCAAGCCTCTGCGGCGCGAACAAAGTGTCCTTTGTCAGCCAATGCCACCAGGTAACGAAGTTCTTGCAATGTCATGTTGTCTCCGGCGTCTTTCGACCTTCACCCGCGGCCTGCAACCGCGAGACAACTTGTGCACATCGCCGGCGTCGTCGAAGACGCCAGCGTCAATGCTTCGTGGGATCAATCAAGGCGTCGATGGGACTCCATCCCGACCGATGCCGCAATCGGCACTACCCGCGGTCAAGCCGGCAATTTCTTCAATGACCGTGATAGCGGGGCGTGTCAGGGTTGACCCCAGCATGGGCCGTTTGCCAGGGCCTTGCGGACGACCGATGGACAGCTCCGAATGCGACCTTTCAACGGCCCGCCACCCCGCTGAAAGAGGGCCTGAGGAGGTTCGCAACCGGGCCTTGTTCACCGCCCGCGTGAATCACCAGTATCTAAACAATCGATTGGAAGCAGGCTGCAATTTCCGCAATCATTGCGCCGCTCGCTGAGCCCTGCCCCATCTCGGGCACAGGGTAAGCACTGAGACTTAAGTCGGAGGTAGAAACAGGTGAAGCCATTTGGACGTCATGCAGTCATTGGACTTGGTGCCGCGTTGTTTGCGCCCTTTGTCCTCGCCCAGTACCAGGTCGCCGCAGTTGCCGACGGCGGCACCATCAAAGGCCAGGTCTTTTTCAAAGGAACCGTGCCGATGAAGACGGTATTGCCGACCAAGGACAAAGAAGTCTGTGGCGGGCCGCGCAAAGACCCGCTGGTGGTCGTCGGCGCCAACGGCGAGGTGCAGGACGTGGTGGTGCAGCTGAAGGAAGTTAAGGCCGGCAAGGCCTGGTCGGCGCCCAGCAAACCGGTGGCGCTGAATCAGAAAGGCTGTGTCTTCAGCCCACACGTCCAGGTCATCGCGGGCGGCAACATCGACATCCTCAATTCCGACCCGGTCCTGCACAACACGCATGGCTATTACGGCAAGAACACGGCATTCAATGTCGCGTTGCCGATTCAGGACGCCAAGGTCACTCGCCCGTTGCGGCGGCCCGGTGTGGTGCGCGTGGACTGCGATGCCCACGGCTGGATGGAAGGCTGGGTCGTGGTTGCCGAAAACCCGTATTACGCCCAGACCGGCGCCGACGGCAAATTCACGATCAACGACGTGCCGCCCGGCAGCTACACGATGGTCGTCTGGCAGGAACACACCGGCGAAGTTGAAATGCCGGTCACTGTGAAGGCCAAAGAAACGGTCACCGTCGCGGCCATCGAATTGAAGAAGTAACGCAAGAAGTAACTCAAGACGTAACGCAAACAAATAAAGCTTCGCCATCGGCCCGCTGTGACGGCGGGCTGAAGGAACAGGAGGTCACCACCGCACACAGGTCTTGCACGGAATTTGGTCGATCTCAATTCAAAAAATGGAGACTACACATGGACGAGACTCAAGTTAAATCCGACATGGATGCCGCTTCGGGCATTGGCAGCGTGCCGGTGGGTGGACAGTGCGGCATTACGCGACGCACCTATCTCAGCCGGTCGTTGATCAGTGGTACGGCGCTGGCGGGCACCGCATTCTTCGACACCCTGACGACGATGAACGTGGCGATGGCGCAAGGATCCTCCTTCAGCTTCGCATGGGTCTCGGACACCCACCTCTACCCAAAAACATTGAACACACGTTTCGTCGACAAGGCGGTGCGTGCATTTGGTGATGTCGCGGCCATGGGCGACAAGCTGGACTTCATGATCTTCGGCGGCGACCTTGCGCAGCTTGGCGATCCGGTCGAAATCGCGCTCGGGGCTGACCTGCTGAAGGAAGTGAAGATCAAGAAGTACTTCATTCCCGGTGAGCACGACTGGTATCTCGACATGGGCAATTCGTGGAACAAGACCTTCGGGGCAGCGCCCTGGAAGTTCGACCACAAGGGCGTGCGCTTCATTGGCCTGGACACCGTGGGCAACGCACCCGACTACTGGACTGCCAAGAAGATGACCCCCACCGAGCGTATGGGCCACATGTCTGCGCTTGACGGCTCGCAGGCCGGGCCTTGGGCGGGCATCGGCAGGAAGCAGATGGTGTGGCTGCAGAGCGCACTGTCGGACTGGAAGAAAGACGCGCCGGTCATCATCTTCACCCACACACCAGTCTACGAGTACTACCCGGGTTGGAACTTCTGGACCCGCGACTGGCGCGAAGCGCACGAGGTGCTGAAGCCTTTCAAGAACGTCACCAACATCCACGGCCATGTGCACCAGCCGCTGTACAACGAAATCGGCAACATGCGCTTTATCGGGCAGCTGGCAACTTCATGGCCTTGGCCGTATGCGCCCACTGGCGTGCCCGAGTTGACCAGAGCCATGGTGCGCGGCGACCCGGGCGACCCGTTCGACGCCGTGGGCTGGGGCAAATGCAGCTTCGCGGGCAACAAGATCGACCAGGAATACAAGATGTGGCGCAAGACGGTGTTCGCCACCGCCGAAGTGGATTCCGGCACCGGAGACAACCGCAACCAGATCCTGCAGCCGCGCATCGCCGACCGCGACTGGAACTACTAAAAAGGAGCCATGCGATGAAAACCACAACGAAGATGATGCGCAACCTGCTATTGACGACAGTGGCCTCGATAACCGGCATGGTGCTGGTGGTCGGCGGCCCGGCGGTGGCGCACAAAGACCCGCACGATGCAGCCACGTTGAAGGCGTTCAACGAAGCCTTCATGGAACAGGTGGTCATGGGCGACCGTCTGTACCACGGCGACCCTGCGGCAGAAAAGCAAATGGGTGTATCGCTGTCAAAGACCGGCATGGCCTGCGCCATGTGCCACCCGATCGGGTCGGACACGCACCCGCACGAGTTCCCGAAGTTCCAGGAACAGATGAGCGAGTTCGCCACGCTGCGCGACATGATCAACTGGTGCATCGAGAAGCCCAATGAAGGCGTCAAGATCGATCCGAACGGCCCTGCGATGAAGGCCCTTGAGGCCTACATCTACTGGTCGAACAAAGACTCCAAACTGGACGCTGGGCGGCACTGAATCAAGACCATGTTTCCAAGGGTGGAGGGCACGGGGCCGCTGGCCCTGTGCCCTTATTCCCATTGGCTGTGATGACGCGGCTTTCCCAGATGGCTGCGCTGCGAGGCCGTTGAGTGGCTGAAACTCCGAGGAGGAAACGTTGAACAAAGTCATTGGCACTTTCGCCGCGATCGCTGTGGCCGCGCTGGCGGTGGGCGTGAGCGTTGCGATACAGGCCAAGAGTGAGGTTGCGGCAACGGCGGCGAAGAAGACCTTCTTCAGCTATTCGGCCGCCACCGGCAACATCGAGCCCGTTGCCGGCAGCCCGCCCGTCGACGCACGTTTGCTCGAGCATGGGCAGTGGGTCTATCGCGGCATGTGCATCGGTTGCCACGGCGTCAAGGGCGACGGCAACGGTGGCGTGTGGACCTTGGGCGACAAATACGCCAAGGCACACAAGCTGCCGCGCCAGCCGCGCGACTTCACCTCTGCCGTATTCAAGATTCGCTCGACCCCCAGCGGCTCGCTGCCCACCGACAACGACCTCTTCAAGTCGATCTCCCGCGGGCTGGTGGCCGACCAGGACATGCCGGCATTCAAGTTCCTGCCCGAACGCGACCGCTGGGCGGTGATTGCGTACTTCAAGACCTTGTCCAAGCGCTGGAAAGAAGAAAAGGACTTCCAGGAACCGGCGGTCGTGGTGGGTGACCCCTCACTGCCCGACGAGGCCGCGCTGGTGGCGGGCAAGGAGGTCTACGCCAAGATGCAATGCGCGAAGTGTCACGGGCCCACCGGCCTGGGTGATGGGCCTTCGGCACCGGGGCTGAAGGACGACAACGGCCTGGCGATCAAACCGCGCAACTTCGGCAATGCTTCCCAGTATGTCGGCGCCAGCGACCCGCGCGGGGTGTACCAAACCTTCACCACGGGTTTTGACGGCACACCCATGCCGTCGTTCGCCGACTTCCTGCCCGAAGAACAGCGTTGGCAGCTGGTGTGGTACGTGACCTCGTTTCGGGATGGCTGGAACCTGGACAAGGCCCGCGACGAGGTGCAGGCAGCCCGCAGCGCGAAGCCCGCGCCGGCAGCCGCTGGAACTGGCAAATGACGCCACCGCCAGCGGCTTACAGGCTTACCGGGGCGGGGCGTACCGTTGCCATCGTGTCGGTGGGCATCGCTGCAGCGGGCACGGTGGCGTGGCTGGCCACCTTGTTCAATCCCGCCCGCGACATCGAACCTGTGGCGGCCGATGCGGGCGCGCCCATCGATGTCACACGTCTGCGGGCCGGCGTCGACCCGTTGCCGATGGAGCAAGGCCGCGTCTACTACGTCCAGCTCTGCCTGTCGTGCCATGGTCCGCGCGGCGACGGCCGCGGTGAATGGGCTTATCGCGTCACGCCCCGCCCAGCCAATCTGACAAGCCCTCGAACGCAGGCCCGCAGCGACGCGCAGCTGTTCGAATTCATCAGTGAACCCCGCCTCGGCACGCCGATGATTGGCTGGAAAAAACAATTGTCTGAAAGCCAGCTCGGGCAAGTTGTTGCCTATGTCCGCTACCTGGGCGCAGGCGCTGAATCGGGGGCCCGCCATTAACCGCGCCAGTGATCACGTCAGCGAACTCGCCAGCGAACGCGCCAGCGAACGCCTGCCAGAGCGCGTGACCGAACTGCCGCGGCGGCAGGGGCCGCATGAGGACGAGCGTGTGCCCGCCAGCGCAGCCGATACGGCCGGTGCCGAGCGCATGCCGCTGGTGTTGAAGTTCATGGTCGTTTCGGTGACCAACCTGCTCATCGGCACGCTGCTGGGTGTGATGCAGACCTTCCCCGGCTTCGGGCAATGGCTGCGTGCAGCGGGCGCGGCGGGCCATTTGATAGACCCGCTGGCGCACGCCCACATCAACCTGGTGGGTGGCGTAACGATGGGAATGATGGGACTGTTTTATTACGTGCTGCCGCGCATCCTGCCGCGGCCGATCTACAGCGCCACTTTGTCCGAGGTTTCGTTCTGGTTGTCGACGATAGGTGTCGGGGTCTTCTTCAGCTCGCTGGTGATCCTGGGCGTGATTGAGGGCAACATGGTCCACGCCGGCATGACCTACCCGCAGGCGCTTGAGGCCGTCGGCCCCATCCACCACATCCTGATCGTCACCGGCGCCACGCTGATGGGCTTCGGGTATTGGACCTTCATCGCCAACGTCTTTCTGACGGTCTTCAAGAAACGCTAAAGGCGCAAGAACATGCATCGCCTGATCAACATCCTTTACAGCGGCTTCATCGTGGGCCTCGGCCTGGGCACGGTGTTTCAGCTTGCGTTCCTGCCGTTGCTGGGCATGCGCTACCACGACGAATGGACGGGGCTGCTGGTCTGGGGTTTTGCCATCAGCGTGGGCACTGGCGTGTTGTCGGCCATCAGTTTCTGGGTCATGAATTCGATCATGGTCAAACAAGGCAAGTAGGCGCAATGTCAACCGGCAACAAGGGCTCAACATGATCGCGGCATTCCTGAGAACCAACGACTACGAAGAAGGCACTGCGGCCAAGCATTTTTTCTTCTCGGCCATCGTCATGCTGAACATCGGCGTGCTGATGGCGCTGGGCACGTCGCTGCGGCTGGCCTGGCCCGACATCCTGCCCAACGACATCGCCTGGCTGCACTTCGGGCGCATACGGCCGGTGCACGTGCACTTCGTGATCTTCGGCTGGATCTCCATGGCCTTTGCCGGCGCCATGTGCTACATGTCGCCCGCGCTGTGCAAGAGCCCGCTGTGGAGCGAGCGGCTGGGCACCTGGAATTGCTGGGCCTGGAACGTGGGCATGGTGGGGGTGTTCTTCACGCTCATCAACGGCCTGACCACCGGCCGCGAATACCAGGACCTGATCTGGCCGATGGACATCTACGTGCTGCTGTTCATGTTCCTGCCGCTGGCCGTCAACATCTGGATGACGCTGCTGACACGCAAGGCCGAGGGCCTGTACGTGACGCTGTGGTTTTTCGCCGCCGCGTTGCTGTTCATACTCCTTTCTTATTTCATCGGGGCCGTTCCCGATTTCTTCCCCGTCACGGGCCTGGCCGAGGCCTACATGACATGGTGGCACGCGCACAACCTGCTCGGCCTGTGGATCACGCCGGTGTCGGCGGCCATTGCCTACTACATCATCCCGAAAGTGTCCGGCAACACGCTGTACAGCCACAAGATCGGGCACCTGCACTTCTGGTCCATCGTGGCGTTTTATTCAACCCCCGGTGCGCACCACCTGATGGGCGCTCCGATCCCGGAATGGCTGAAATCCTTCGCCTCGGTGTCGGGCGTGCTGATCATGATTCCGGCGCTGGCCTTCGTCGTGAACATGCTGATGACGATGAAGGACAAGTGGTGGATGTTCACCAAAAGCATTCCGCTGCAATGGGCGCTGACGGGGGTGTTGTTTGCCATACCGCTGAACATACAGGGTGCGTTTCAGCAAACGCGGGCCTTGAACTGGTATATCCACGGCACCCACTGGATCGTGGCCCACGCCCACCTCGCGCTGCTTGGTTTTTCCAGCTTCATCGAAATAGGCGCCATCTACTACGGCCTGCCCAAACTGTTAAAGCGCCAGCTCTACAGCGAAAGACTGGCACGCGTTCATTTCTGGATGATGGCCATCGGCTTCCTCGGCTTCTGGTCGGTGTTGACGGCCGCCGGGCTGGTGCAGGGGGCTGCGAAGGTCTACGAGATTCCGTACATCCAATCGGTGGTAGCCACCCATCCCTACATGGTGGGCCGCGTGATCTTCGGCGCCATGATCATCTTCGCGCAGCCTATCTTCCTGTACAACATGTTCATGACCGCCAGGTATGGCAAGAAGCTGGTGCCTGATGCACCGTCCGCACCGTCTGCTCCGACGCGCCCCAGCGCCACTGGCGCCGCCGTCCCGGCCTGAACGCGACACCGAGGGAGAAAACGATGCCCAAATACGTAATCGGAGCGGTGCTGGTGGTGCTGACGATCTTCTCGTCCATCGCGGTGACCGTGGTCGCCGGGGCCACCTACATGAGCCAGATCCCGCCCACGGAAATCGCCAAGCGCAACCAGCAACAGTGGGGGCACACCGGGTGGTCCATCCACGACCCGCTGATGAAGGGCACCAACGCACTTTCGCCTGCCGGCAAGGGCAAGACAATCTTCATCCGCGAGGGTTGCACCTGGTGCCACACGCTGCTGCCGGAACAGACGCAGGACTGGACGTACTTCGGTGCGCCGCCGGTGGCCGGCGACGTGCAGGGCGAGTCGCCCAGCCTGTTCGGCTCTGACCGCAAGGCGCCTGATCTACTGCACATTGGCAGTCGCAACCAGGTGAAGGCCTGGCACTACATCCACCACCGCAGCCCGCGGTCGGTGACCCCGGACTCGATCATGCCGGCGTTCGAGTACCTGACCGAAGACGAGTTGGACGCGCTTGTGGCATTCCTCGAGAGTCTCAAGTGAAGCCCACCATGAAACCACTGCCGCAAGGCCAAGAACCCGTTGAGACGATGGACGCACTCGAAGACAAAGGCATTGTTTTCGGCCGCTTCTCGGACGAAGAATTCGACGGCATCAGGGAAGGGAATGGAAAAATTCCGTGGTGGCTGGTGATGATTGCCGCGGTGACCATTCTTGAGGCGTTTCTGTGGACCATGCCCTGGCCCGGTTTCGGCCAGCGCTATGACACCGTAACAACCACCTTCGTCAGCGCCACCGCCAAGCAGCCGTGGTGGGACTGGGGCTACTACCTCATCTTGCTGCAGATCAGCTTCGTCATGACAGGCATTTCCGGCATTGTCTGGATCATCAACTGGAACAAGAAACAGGAAAGCGAAGCGCACCACGCACATGAGGGCGAAGACAGCCAGTCTCGAAACTGAGTGGGGCTCACCGACAAAATCTCGACGCTCATCTTCGCGCTGGTCGTCATCTCGGTCATCGTGTTTCTGGTGATGTCGGCCTATGTCGTCGGGCCGGCATCGCGTCTGAAGAAAGGCGAGAAGATCATCCTCGTGGTCGAATTGATCGGCATCGGCGGCATCATCGTCTATGCTGGCTCGGAGCTATTGCTTCACGTCGTTTTCTGAACAACGTCCACCGTCTGGCGCGGTGGCCTGGAACAAGCAGCAAGGAACGAATGCAGGGCGAACACGGTGAAGCTGAAGCTTGGTGAAAAGGTGGTGTTTGGCTTGGCCGTGCTGGTGGCGGTGGCGGCGGTCGGCAAGACCGTGATGCAGGCCCGGGTTGCGGGCCCGGCCCCTGTGCGCGACTTCTACGAATGGACCGAGGCCGGCCTCAAAGGCAAGGCGCTGTACGGGCAATTCGGCTGCAACAACTGCCACCGTGCAATGGGCGTCGGCGAAATCGGCGTGGCGCCGGTGCTGGACGGCGAAGGCACGCGCAGAACGCGCGAATGGCTAGAGCGCTATTTCCAGAACCCCACGGCGGTGGTGGCGGGCAGTGCACACGACGGACACCTGGGGCCCGACTTTCGTGACCTGGCTGCAGAAGAACGGCACCTGCTCAAAGAGTTTCTGTTCGGCCTGAAAGCAGGCCCTGCTTCACCGAACTACCCGACCCCGCCAAACGGCGTGGCGGGGTCGCGTTCCTAGGAGATTGCAATGGGCAGCAGCAATACATTGATTCCGTACATCTGGGCTGCGACCGGTCTTTTGATGCTGGTGGTCATCGTGCTGGCAATCTACTGGGCGCATGCGCACGGGCAGTTCGACGAAGACATCAAGAACCAGATGTTCAGTGCTGGCGATGACGATCGTTACGCCACGCCCGTGACTGCCGCTCAACGCGACCGCCGATGAAGCTGCCGAGCTTGCCGAAGCTGCGCTTGGGCGAGTGGATCGTTGCGGCCGGCACGCTGTTTATTTGCGCGTTTGCCGCGCTGGTGGGGACGCTGATTTATCTAAAGCCTCCACCCACGCAGTACGCCTACGCGCACAGCCTTGCTGCACAGCAAGGCGAGGCGATTTACCGGCGTGAAAGCTGCCGCGACTGCCACCAGATCTTCGGCAACGGCTCCACCTCGGGGCCGCCTCTGGACGGCGAGGGCGTGCGGCGTTCGCCGGGTTGGTTGCACGCTTATCTGGTCAACCCGCTTCAGGCTGCGGGCGACAAGCGCTATCGTGTCAGGATGCCTTCTTACGGCAGTTTGAACGTGGCAGACCGCGACGCGCTGGTCGCGTATCTTTTGGCATTGAACGGACCTGATGTCTGGGCGCCTTTGGCCCAGCACCGCAAGCCCGGTGACGCCAGCCCGGTGACACGGCAAAGCAGCACTCAATAAGACTGGTGGGACTTGTTCTTTTTGTAAAGCCCGGTGCCGATGCAGGCCCAAGGAACGATGGCCAGAGCCACACAGCCGCCAATGCCAAAGATAAACAAGGCAATTTTGGTGGTCAATTCAAGTTCGATCATGAAGTGCCTTTCCGGTGATGTGCAATTGTCTTGCAGGAGTTCAAGTATGCCTTCTTCGATGTCATTGGTGAGCCGTATTTTTCGGTACGCGAGTCTGGTTTCGGTGGCCCTGATGCTGGCATCGTGCAGCGAACACGGCGTACCGCCAAAACTTAATGTCGGTGATGCCGTGCCGCGCAGTTACAACCGCGTGCTGGCCCCCGGCGAAGACTGGCGCGCCGTGACCACCATGGACACCCGCATCAAACTTTACCGCTGGCGCATCGCCGACATGCTGGCGCAGAAGAAACCCTTCATCGTCGTCTTCGGCACGCCGCAACACTGCACCATTTGTGTCGACCAACTCAGCCGTGTGGCGCTGGTGGAAGAGAAGTACGGCGAGCGCTTCGCTTTCATCCATGTCGATGGCTACAAGGACAGCGCAATCTGGGTCGACTGGGGCGTCAAAGGCGAGCCCTGGACCTTCGTTGTCGACACCCAAGGCCGCGTGCGCAAGGTGTTCCCGGGCCAGACCGAGACCTCGTTGCTCGAAGACCAGGTGCGTGGTTTTCTGGCGGAGGCGGGATGAAAACGCGGCGATATTTGAACCGTGCCGCGGCGGCCTGCATCGCCACCGCTGCCCCCGCGCTGGCTTGGTCTGCGCCGTCCGACTACACCTTCGTCAAGATGTCGTTGACCGTTCCGTGGACGCTGTACTTTGTGTTCCTGGCCTGCGTCTTGATCCCGTTTGTGCTGATGGTGGTTCTGGCATGGCGCGGTGCCGCGCAGCCCGAACCCGAGCCAAAGGATGCTGCCGGCGCTGAACCCGCCGGTCGCAGGCCATGAATCGGTTTCTGCGTTATGTGTTGCCCGTGCTGGTGATTGTGGTGCTGGCGGTGGTTGCGGCATTCATCTTCAATGCATTCGAAGTTATGCATCTGATGGAAACCGAGAAGCGCGCCGGTCCAACGCTGCTGAGCCGATAACCGGCCTTGCAGCGACCGCTGCAGCGGCACCTTGGCAGCATCAGCGAGCCGAAGAAACCCGAAGGCGACGCTGATCAAGTCCGTCGCGGTGCGCACGCTGTGGGGGACTTGATCAGCTTGCCTTGAGCGGCGACAGATCGGCCAGCGGCCGAGGCCCACTTCCCGCGCCGGCCCGTTCGCGGATTTTCTGAAACCCTTTGACCATGTCTGCCGCAACATGCGGCAAAGCAAAGACCCCTTGCAGCCTGCCCTGCGGGTTGACGAGCAACACGGCGCTCGAATGGTCCACCAGGTAGTAGCCGGCGCTGTTGGCAGCATGTTTTTCGTAAACCGCGCCAACCGAACTGGCCAACTGCGCAATGACCGCAGCGTCGCCGGTCACACCAATGAACTCGGGGTTGAACTGCGGCACATACGCACTCAGCAGCTTGGGCGTGTCGCGCCCTGGATCGACGGAGACCATGATGAACTGCACGTCGCGCACGCCGTCGGGTTGCAGGGCCAACAACCTGTGCATTTCGTTGAACGTGATCAGCGTGGTCGGGCAAAAATCAGGGCAGAAGGTGTAGCCGAAGATCAGAAAGGTCCAACGGCCCTTCAGTGCGCTGTTGCGGAACTTCGTGTTGTCGTGCTTGACAAGTTCAAACACGGCCAGCGCATCCGGATTCGGAAGCATGTACGTGTTGTTCGCCACTTCAACAAAATGCGGCAGGCTCGACGGCGCCTGGTGCGTTGCGCGCCAGGCCATGACGGCAGCCACTGCCAGCACGATAACGAGCAACATGATGGCCATCAAGCTGCGCCGCGAAAGCCCCACAAGCCCTGCAAGCCAGCTGCGTGAATGCGCTGCGCGACGTGTGAACATGCGATAACTCCAAGAGTGAATGCGGTGGCGACAAAGCCCCGGTTCACCTTATCACGGCGCCGGGCCTACCTGCTGCATCGGTACTGCCCGCCCACCTCGAACAGCGCGTTGGTAATCTGGCCCAGTGAACAGCAGCGCACGGCGTCCATCAGCACTTCAAATACATTGCCATTGGCCATTACGGTTTTCTGCAAACGGTGCAGCACCGCCGGTGCGGCGGCGGCGTGCGAGCTTTGAAAAGTTTGAAGCCTTTGTAACTGGCTTTGTTTTTCGGCGTCGGTGCTGCGCGCCAGCTCGATGGTCTCGGGCACTTCGTCACCACGGGCGCTGCGAAAGGTGTTGACACCAATGATGGGGTACTCGCCGGTGTGCTTGAGCATTTCGTAATGCATGCTCTCTTCCTGAATTTTGCCGCGCTGGTAGCCGGTTTCCATCACACCCAGCACACTGCCCCGTTCGGCGATCTTCTCGAATTCGCCCAGCACTGCTTCTTCCGCGAGTTCGGTAATTTCGTCGATAACGAAGGCGCCCTGGTTGGGATTCTCGTTTTTCGCCTGACCCCATTCGCGGTTGATGATGAGTTGAATGGCCATCGCGCGCCGCACACTTTCTTCCGTCGGTGTGGCAATGGCTTGGTCCAATGGGAAATTCAAACACCCTTTTTCTCGCCGGTGACCGCCTGGCAGGGTAGCTGCCAGACCTTGATGGGTTCTTTGGAGTCGGCCGAGCGCTGCGCATCGCGTTGACGGTGCCGCCCAGACCTGTCTGAAATGGGCGTCGCGCACGGCTGAACGCGGATCTGCGCGTCGCTTTGACCATTCCCCGAGAACCCGGACGCAGCCGATCTCCGCAGCCCTGTCCGCCGGGCTGCCGGGACGGTGATGGATCGAAATCGTCAAGCCGCTTTTTTGCAGCGTTTGACCGCGGAC
>JANMJI010000125.1:0-2763 GCA_031371275.1 Betaproteobacteria bacterium | reverse complement strand
GCAGCGTCGCTGTTGTTGCTGCGCGATGGCCCCCAAGGCCTGGAAGTGCTGATGATGCGCCGAGCTGAGCGGGCGGGTGACTTTCGCAGCGGCGCGGCCGTCTTCCCGGGGGGCCAGTTGGATTTGCGCGACCGTGCCGCCCATGTCCACTGCCTTGGCCCCGACGATGCCACCGCCAGCGGGCAACTGGGCCTGGCCGAAGGCGGGCTGGACTACTTCGTGGCCGCCGCGCGCGAGACCTTTGAAGAAGCGGGCCTGTTGATCGTGGACGGCCCCGTCGATCTGCAAACACTGCAATCCTGGCGCAAACGCCTGCAGACCGGCGAGGCCGGCGCTGCCGAGTTCTGTGCCGCCACCGGCCTGAAGCTGGACCTGCGGGGCCTGGTTTATTGCAGCCACTGGCTCACTTCACCGGGGCTGCCCAAACGTTTTGACACGCGCTTCTTTGTGGCCCTGGCCCCGGCTGGCCAGCAAGCCGATGCTGATCGTGAAGAAGCGGTCGAGTTGATGTGGCTGGCGCCGCGACAGGCGCTCGACCCGACGCTGGCCCTCAAGCTGCTGCCCGTGACCCGCGTGCTGCTGCAAGACCTGCTGCCCCACGACACGGCGGTCAGCGCGCTGGCCGCCGCGCGCGCGCTGCCGCAGGTGCCGCTGGTGATGCCGCGGCGCGCCATCACCGCACGCGGTCTGGGCGTGGTGCTGCCGCACGAACTGCCATATGCCGAAGTGGCCCGGCTCGACCCCGAAGGCCGCGGCGACGTGCACAGCACTTTGCTGGCCGGGCGCGTGGTGCGGCTGTCGGCCCATGTGCTGCGCATCACCGCGCCCAACCCGGGGCCGATGACCGGCCCCGGCACCAACACCTACCTGGTGGGTGGCGCTGACAGTTGGACCGCTATCGACCCCGGTCCGATCAGCGCCGAACATCTGCAGGCGCTGCTGGATGCGCTGGCCGCGCTGCCCGGGCGGCTGCAACGCATCCTCGTCACGCACACCCACCGTGACCATTCGCCCGGCGCGGTGGCGCTGGCCCAGGCCACCGGCGCGCCGGTGTGGGGGCGGGTGGCCGACCACGCCGATTGGCAGGACGGCAGCTTCAGCCCGGCGCACACGCCGCAGCATGGTGATCGGATTGCGGTGGGTGATGGCGCCACGCTGCGGGTGTTGCACACGCCGGGCCACGCCAGCAACCACCTGTGCTATCTGCTGGAAGAAGAAAAGCTGCTCTTCACCGGCGACCATGTGATGCAGGGCAGCACCGTCGTCATCAACCCACCCGACGGTGACATGACGGTCTACCTGAGTGCACTGCGCGCGCTGCTGCAAGAACCGCTGGACTGGCTGGCACCCGGCCACGGGTTTCTGGTGGCGCAGCCGCATGCGGTGTTGCGCGGGCTCATCGCCCACCGTTTGAAACGCGAGGCCAAGGTGCTGCAGGTCTTGACAGCGGTGGGCGCTGGTTCGCTGGAAGAACTGCTGCCCCAGGTCTACGACGACGTGCCGGCCGCGCTGCACGCCGTGGCGCGGCGATCACTGTTGGCGCACCTGCTGAAGCTGCAGGCCGATGGCGCCGCGCAGCAGCAGGCACAGCGCTGGTCAGTGGCCTGAGACCAGCGGCGCAGGCGCAGCTTGCGCGGCGTCTTGCCAGCGCCCGTCCAGCAGCAACTGGTGCGGCCTGAACTGCGCCTTGTAGGCCATCTTGGGGCTTTGTTCTATCCAGTAGCCCAGGTAGACGTGCGGCAGCTTCAGCAGCCGCGTCTGCTCTATCTGCCAGAGCACGCTGTAGGTGCCGTAGCTGGTGTTGGGCTGGGGTTCGTAAAAGGTGTAGACGGCCGAGATGCCGTCGCTCAGCACATCCAGTATCGACACCATCTTCAGCACGCCAGGCTGGCCTTCGTCACCAGGCTCGCGGAATTCAACGATGCGTGAATTGACGCGGCTCTGCAGCAGGAACTGGGTGTACTGGTCGACGCTGTCGTGGTCCATGCCGCCGCCCGAGTGGCGCCCGGCCTGGTAACGCAGGTAGAGCTGGTAGTGCTCGGGCACGAAGCACAGCTTGAGCACCCGGGCCTTGAGCGCGCGCGACTGCTCGATCTGCCACAGGACCGCGAAGGTGCCGTAGCTCGCGCCCGGCACGTCCGGTTCGTAGAACGTGTAGACGGCCGACAGCCCGTCGTTCAGCACATCGAGGATCGACACCATCTTCAGCGCGCCGAGGCCTTCGTTCGACGGCTCGCGGAACTCGACCAGCCGCGAGTTGACGCGGCTTTGCAGCAGGAACTGGGTGTACTGATCGACGCTGTCGTGGTCCATTCCGCCGCCCAGGTGGCGGCCCGCCTGGTAGCGCAGATAGAGCTGGTAGTGCTCGGGGACGAAGCAAAGACGCAGCACGCGGGCTACGAGGTGCCGGTGCGCGCGCGCGGCGCGTTTCTGGCTGCGCGTCGGGCTGAAGGTCGCCACCGGTATGCGCAGCGGCAGGCAGGCCTTGCAGCCGTCGCAGTGCGGCCGGTAGGTGAACATGCCGCTGCGCCGGAACCCGCTCGCGACCAGGCCCGAGTAGGCATCGGCGTGTATCAGGTGGCTCGGCGTCGCGACCTGCGAACGCGCCATCCGGCCCTCGATGTAGCTGCACGGGTACGGCGCCGTGGCGTAGAACTGCAACGACGCGAGCGGGAGTTCTTTCGGATACGGCACGTGCCCTGGAGTTCGGCTCGGCGCGGTTCGAGCCAGCGCCACAGTCGCAAATCATAGGTCCAAGCGGCG
>JANMJI010000345.1:0-1934 GCA_031371275.1 Betaproteobacteria bacterium | reverse complement strand
GGCATTGCCGACACCAGCAAGCGCAAGGTCTGGGTGTTCTGCGGCGACGGTGAGATGGACGAGCCAGAAAGCCTGGGCGCCATTGGCCTGGCCGCGCGCGAGAAGCTCGACAACCTGGTGTTTGTCGTCAACTGCAACCTGCAACGATTGGATGGTCCTGTCCGTGGCAACGGCAAGATCATCCAAGAGCTGGAGGGCGAGTTCCGTGGCGCTGGCTGGGATGTCATCAAGCTGATCTGGGGCAAGGAGTGGGACGGCCTGCTGGCCCGCGACAAGGACGGTGCGCTGCGCAAGATCATGATGGACACGCTGGACGGCGACTACCAGGCCTTCAAGGCCAACGACGGTGCCTTTGTGCGCAAGAACTTCTTCGGCCGCGACCCGCGCACGCTGGAGATGGTGGCCAAGATGAGCGACACCGACATCTGGAACCTGCGCCGCGGCGGCCACGATGCGCAAAAGGTCTACGCCGCCTTCCACAAGGCCAACAACAGCACGGGTGTGCCCACCGTGCTGCTGGTGAAGACCGTGAAGGGCTGGGGCATGGGCAGCGCAGGCGAAGGCAAGAACACCGCGCACCAGGCCAAGAAGCTGACGGACGAAGACGTGCGTTTCATGCGCGACCGTTTCAACATCCCCATTCCCGACAGCCAATTGGCCGAGATTCCGTTTTACAAACCCAGCGACGACACGCCGGAGATGAAGTACCTGCACGAACGCCGCAAGGCTTTGGGTGGCTATTTGCCCAAGCGCCGCGTCAAGGCCGACGAGAGCTTCACGGTGCCACCGATCGAGACCTTCAAGAGTGTGCTCGATGCCACAGCCGTTGGCCGCGAGATCAGCACCACGCAGGCCTATGTGCGCTTCCTGACGCAACTGCTGCGCGACCCCGCGCTGGGCCCGCGTGTCGTGCCCATCCTCGTCGACGAAGCACGCACCTTTGGCATGGAAGGCCTGTTCCGGCAGATCGGTATTTACAACCCCGAAGGCCAGAAGTACACGCCTGTCGATAAAGACCAGGTCATGTATTACAAGGAAATGGTCAACGGCCAGATCCTGCAAGAGGGCATCAACGAAGCCGGCGGCATGAGCAGCTGGATTGCCGCGGCGACTTCCTATTCGACCAACAACCGCGTCATGGTGCCGTTCTACATCTACTACTCGATGTTCGGCTTTCAGCGCGTCGGCGACCTGGCCTGGGCCGCCGGCGACATGCAGGCCCGCGGCTTTTTATTGGGCGGCACCAGCGGGCGCACGACGCTGAACGGCGAAGGCCTGCAACACGAAGACGGGCACAGCCACATCCTGGCCAGCACGATTCCGAATTGCATTAGCTACGACCCGACGTTTGCGCACGAGGTGGGAGTGATCCTGCATCACGGCCTGAAGCGCATGGTGGAGAAGCAGGACAACGTCTATTTCTATCTCACGCTGCTGAATGAGAATTACCCGATGCCGGGCCTGAAGGCGGGTACGGAAGCGCAAATCATCAAGGGCATGTATTTGCTGGAAGAAGGCGTTGCTGGCAAAAAGGCAGCCACCGTCAACCTGCTGGGCAGCGGCACCATCCTGCGCGAAAGCCAGGCCGCCAAGCTGCTGCTTGAAAGTGAATGGGGCGTGGCCGCCAACGTTTGGAGCTGCCCCAGCTTCAACGAACTGGCGCGCGACGGCCAGGACGCTGAACGCTGGAGTCTGCTGCACCCGCTCGAGAAAGCCCGCGTGCCTTTCGTGGCGCAGCAATTGGCGCCGTTTGCCGGGCCGGTCATTGCTTCTACCGATTACATGAAGAATTACGCCGAACAGATCAGGCCCTTCATGCCGCGCGACAAGGGCGCGGCCCGCGCTTACAAGGTGCTGGGCACCGACGGTTTTGGCCGCAGTGATTTCCGCAGCAAACTGCGTGAGCACTTCGAGATCAACCGCCATTACATCGT
>JANMJI010000330.1:0-7978 GCA_031371275.1 Betaproteobacteria bacterium | reverse complement strand
CCCGACCTGGGCACCATCGAAGCACTGGACGCCGGCTGCGGCGCCGTCGGCATGCGCCGCTTCAAGGTGGCCACGGCGTCCAGCGACAACGACTTGTTCGATCTCTTCAGCTTCCATGTCAGCCGCCAGCAGGTCAGGCTGATACCGCTGATCGACGACTGCGCTATCCACGCCGCTGAGCCCGCCGGGCTCGCTGCGCCCGAAACCGAGGCCACGGCTGCTGCGGCGCGCCCGGAAAAGGCGGCCGCTGCGGCAGCGTCGAGCACGCTGCGCGTTGCGGTGGACAAGGTAGACCAGCTCATCAACCTGGTCGGAGAGCTCGTCGTCACGCAGGCCATGCTGGCGCAAAACGGCAAGGGCGTGGACGCCGCGCTGCACCCCCAAATGGCCGCCGGCCTGGCCGGCCTGGAACGCAACACGCGTGACCTGCAACAAGCGGTGATGTCGATACGCATGATCCCGATGTCGCTGGTCTTCAACAGGTTTCCGCGCATGCTGCGCGACCTGGCCGCCAAGCTGGGCAAGCAGGTGGACATGGTGCAGGTGGGCGAGGCCACCGAACTCGACAAGGGCCTGGTGGAAAAAATCACCGACCCGCTGACCCACCTGGTGCGCAACAGTTGCGACCACGGCATCGAAATGCCCGCCGAACGCCTGGCCAGAGGCAAGCCCGAACAAGGCACCATCACTTTGATTGCCATGCACCAGGGCAGCAGCATCGTCATCGAGGTGCGCGACGACGGCAAGGGCCTGAACCGTCACGAGCTGCTTGGCAAGGCCCGTGAACGCGGGCTGGAGGTGTCTGACGCGATGAGCGACCCCGACGTCTACGGCCTGATCTTCGCGCCCGGCTTCAGCACCGCCGATGTCGTCACCGATGTCTCTGGCCGCGGTGTCGGCATGGACGTGGTGAAGAAAAACATCACCGCTTTGGGCGGCACGGTGGAAATTGATTCCACCGCGGGCCACGGCATGACGGTGCGGGTGCGGCTGCCACTGACTTTGGCCATCATGGACGGCATGAGCGTGGGCGTCGGCGACGAAAGCTACATCCTGCCGCTGTCCAGCCTGGTGGAAAGTTTCCAGCTGCGGCCCGGCCTCATCAAGACCATCGGCGGCAGCGGCCGGGTGGTGCAAGTGCGCGACGAATACATGCCGGTCGTCGACCTGCAAAAGGTCTTCGGCGTGCCGCGGTTCGACAGCGAGCAGACCGGCAACATCATGGTCGTGGTCGAAGCCGAAGGCGCCCGCGTGGCGCTGCGGGTGGACGAACTGCTGGGCCAGCAACAGGTGGTGGTGAAGAACCTGGAAAGCAACTACCGGCGCGTCGACGACGTGTCGGGCGCCACCATCATGGGCGACGGCCGTGTGGCGCTGATTCTGGACATCGGCGCGTTGGTGCGCCGTGCGCGCCATTGAAGCGACAGCTCTTTACCCGCCCCACTGACCCGCACTTCAAGGATCGGCCATGAGCCTGATGAATGCCCACCACAAAGCGGTGCTGATCGCCATCACCACCACCATCACTACCACCACCGCCCCCGCTGTCTGCGCCGCGCTGGCTTTTGGGGCTAACGAGAGAAAAGCATGTCCTTGAACCGCTTTCGTATCGGCGCCCGCGTGGGCGCAGCCTTCGCCATGGTGCTGGCGCTATCGGCCAGCATGGCCTTCATCGGCGCCTGGCGCCTGGACGCCACGGCCCAGGACTTCGGCCAGCTGCTGACCGTGCCGCTGGCCAAGGAAAGGCTGGCCGGTGAGTGGCTGGCAAATCTCAAGATCGACATCCAGCGCACAACGGCCATGGCCAAAAGCAGCGACGCCGGCCTGAGGCTCTATTTCGCCGACGAGATCAAGGCTGCCACGGCGCGCGACGACGAAATCATGAAGGCGCTGCAAGCCTTGCCCAGCGGCGACGAAGAGAAACGCCTGCTGGCCGCCATCGGCGCGCGGCGCGTGTCCTACCTGGCCGTGTGCGACGCCATCCACAGTGCGCAGCGCGACGCCAAGAGCGCAGACGCGCAGCGCCTCTTCAGCGCCGAATTCAGCGCCGCTTCGCAGCCCTATCTGGACAGCATGCGCGCCTACCTGGACCACCAAAGCAAGGCCATGGACGCGGCCGGCGCCAGCGTGCAGGACCAGGCCGCACAAGGCTGCACCCAATTGGCCGGGTTGGGCTTGCTGGCGCTGCTGCTCGGTGCTGGCCTTGCGGGGTGGCTGGTGCGTTCCATCACCGTGCCGCTGGGCCAGGCGCTGGCCCAGGCGCACGCCGTGGCCGCGGGCGACCTGACGCAGCGCGTGCCCGTGCAGGGCGGCGACGAAGTGGCCGCCTTGCTGCACGCCCTGCAAGCCATGCAGGACCGGCTTTCAACGCTGGTTTCGCAGGTGCGCAGCGGTGTCGATTCGGTGGGCACGGCGAGCCAGGAAATTGCCCGCGGCAATGCCGACCTGAGCCAGCGCACTGAACAAACCGCTTGCAGCCTGCAGCAGACCGCCATTTCGATGGTCCAGCTGACGGGCACGGTGCGCCAGACGGCCGATTCAGCGCGCACCGCCAACCAGCTGGCTTCATCGGCCAGCACCGTGGCGCAACGCGGTGGCGCGGTGGTGGCACAAGTCGTCATCACCATGGACGACATCAACGCCAGCAGCAAGAAAATTGCCGACATCATCGGCACCATCGACGGCATCGCCTTTCAGACCAACATCCTGGCGCTGAATGCCGCGGTGGAAGCCGCCAGGGCCGGTGAACAAGGCCGCGGTTTTGCCGTCGTGGCCAGCGAAGTGCGCAGCCTGGCGCAGCGCAGCGCCGAAGCCGCGCGCGAGATCAAGCGGCTGATTGGCGCCAGCGTCGAGAAGGTCGAATCGGGTTCGCGCCTGGTCGCCGACGCCGGCAGCACGATGACGGAAATCGTCGCCAGTGTGCAGCGCGTGAGCGACATCATTGGCGAGATCAGCGCCGCTGCGGCCGAACAAAGCAGCGGCATCGGCCAGGTCAACGGCGCGGTGGCGCAACTCGACCAGGCGACACAGCAAAACGCTGCGCTGGTGGAAGAAAGCGCGGCCGCGGCCGAATCACTGCAAGCGCAGTCGCGCCAGTTGGCCAGCGTCGTCAGCGCTTTCCGCGTGGCTGACGCTGTGGCCGACCACAACGCGCCCGCGGCAGTCGCCAAGACGGCCATCCAGGCGGCCCGCAGCAGCGTCAGCAGCGCCGCCCCCGCCCAGCCCGCCAAGCACGCCAAGCCCCAGACGGTGACCAGGCCCTTGAACAAGGTGGCTGGCATGCAACCGAGCGCAGCGCGCGCCGTGGCCAGACCACAGGCCGGCAGCGCGTTCGCATGCGCACCGGCTGCGGCCACCACAGCCCCGGGTGACGACTGGGAATCGTTCTGAGACGACGCTGAACCAGGCCTGATTTCAGCGCCAGCCGGACGCGGCCGATAACCTAGCAAAACCCAGTTCACCGCAAGGAAGCACCATGGAGATGATCGCCGAAGCCACCCCCGTTGCCCGCCACGAAGCGGCGCGCGCTGGCGCAGCGGCGGGCGCCATCGGTCCCAGCGCCCGCACCGCGCAAGGCGGCGAGTTCCTGACCTTCCGCCTCGGCGCTGAGGAATACGGCATCGACATCCTGCGCGTGCAGGAAATTCGTTCCTACGAACAGCCCACGCGCATTGCCAACGCGCCTTCGTTCGTCAAGGGCGTGGTTAACCTGCGGGGCGTCATCGTGCCCATCATCGACCTGCGCCTGAAGCTGGGTTGCGACCAGGCCGAGTACAACGCCTTCACCGTGGTCGTGGTGCTGAATGTGCGTGGCCGTGTGGTGGGCGCGGTGGTGGATTCGGTGTCTGACGTGCTGGCACTGAACAAGGAACAGATCAAGCCCGCGCCGGAACTCCGTTCCAGCGTTGACGCCTCTTTCATCACCGGCATTGCCGTCATGAAGACCGGGCAGGCTGAAAAACGAGGTGACAAGCGCAGCGAACGCATGCTGATACTGATGGACATCGAAGGCCTGATGGGCAGTGCCGAGATGGGTCTCGTCAACCGCTGAAATACCACCCTCAACTCAAACGTTAGCCAGCAGTGATTCAGCAGCGTTACACCGCCCCGGCCCGGCGCAGCGTTTCAAGCACCGGGCGGCGCAGCACCTCGCGCAGGCCCCACCAGCCCGCCGCCAGCGCCAGCAGCGCGCCGGCCACGGTGCCCAACAGCGGCACCCAGGGTGATGGGCTCCAGGTGAACTGGAAGACATAGCGCGCCAACAGCCAGCCCAAGCCCACGGCCACCACCGAGGCCAGCAAGCCGGCCAGCGCGCCCACGCCCAGCAGTTCGGTGCGCTGCACCTGGGCCAGCAAGCGGCTGCTGGCGCCCAGCGCCCGCATGATGGCGAATTCACGCGAGCGCGCGTCGCGGGTGGCCGAGATGGCCGCGAACAACACCACCAGGCCGGCGATCAAGGTAAAGCCGAACAGGAATTCGACCGCGCGAATGACCTGGTCCAGCACGCGCTGGACCTGCGCGATGCTGGCCGAAACGTCGACGTTGGTAATGTTCGGAAAGTCACGGCTGAGCGTGTTGTCGAAGCTGGGCGTGGCGGCCGACGCCGCGCCTGCCGCAGCGCCTGCAGCAGCGAAAGCCGCGACCGCTGGGGCACGAAACGCGCTGATGTAGGTCAACGGCAAATCGGGCATGTTGGGCATTTGCGCCTGCGGAAACATGACGAAGAAATTCACCCGCATCGAACCCCAGTCGACCTGGCGCAGGCTGCTGATGCGGCCTTCGCGCATCTGGCCGCCGATGTCGAAGCGCAGCGTGTCGCCCAGCTTCAAACCCAGTTGCTCGGCCAGGCCGGCTTCCACCGACAAGCCCCCGGTTTCGTCAGGCACCCAACGGCCCGCGCTGACCACGTTGCCGGCCGGCACGTTGGCGCTGTGGCTCAGGTTGAACTCGCGCTCGACCAGCCGGCTGGCGCGTTCGTCGGTGTAGCTGGCCGCGTTGATGGCCTTGCCGTTCAAAGCCACCAGCCGGCCGCGGATCATCGGGTACCAGTCGTAGTTCTTCACGCCGGCGGCGCTGAGTGCGGCGCGAAAGGTGTCGGCCTGCTCGGGCTGGATGTTGATGACGAAGCGGTTGGGTGCATCGGGCGGCGTGGCCTTGCGCCAACTGCTGACGAGGTCGGTGCGCAGCAGCACCAGCAGCATCAAGGCCAGCAAGCCGACGGCCAGCGCCGACACCTGCAACACCGCAAACGCCGGGCGCGCGGCAATCTGGCGCGTAGCCAGCACCAGCCAGCGCGGTGCGCGGCTTTCGGGCACGGCACGTTTCAGCAGGCGCACCGCCACCCAGGCCAGCAGCGCAAACAAGGCCACGGCGGCGCCAAAACCGCCCACCGCAATGGCCCCCAGTTTCAAGTCTGAAGACACCGCCAGCAGCAGCCCGACGAAGCCCAGCACGCCGGCTGCTAACACGCCAAGTGAGGTGGCCTTGAGCGCACCCACATCGCGGCGTATGACGCGCAGCGGCGGCACGCTGGCCAGTTGCAACACCGGCGGCAGGCCAAAGCCCAGCAACAGTGTCATGCCCACGCCAATGCCAAACAGCGCCGGCTGGAGGCCGGGCGCGGGCAGCGTGGCGCCCACCAGGCCGGCCAGCAGCGCCACAAAGATGAAGTGCACGGCCAGGCCTATCAACACGCCCAGCGTGCTGGCAAGCATTCCCACCAGCGCAAATTCCAGCGTGTAGGCACCGGCAATGCGGCGCTGGCTCAGGCCCAGCACACGCAGCATGGCGCAATCGTCCAGATGCCGATTGGCGAATTCACGCGCGGCGATGCCGACTGCCACGGCCGCCAGCAGCGCTGCCAGCAGCGCCACCAGGTTCAGGAATTTCTCGGCACGGTCCAGCGTCTGCTTCATTTCGGGCCGGCCGCTTTGCACGCTTTCGACACGCAGGCCGCGCAGCGTGTTGGCCTTGACACGGTCTTCGACCCAGCGCACGTACTCCGCCACCACGGCGTCGCCGCGGGCACCGCCCATGCTGGCCGGTGCGGCCACGGCCAGCCGGTAGCTGACGCGGCTGGCCGGCTGCACCAGGCCGGTGGCGGGCAGGTCGGCTGCGGCCAGCATGACGCGCGGCGCGAAGCTGGAAAAGCCGGCACCGCGGTCGGGCTCGATGACGATGATGCGGGCGATCTTCAGCGTCGCGTCGCCCAGCAGCAGCGCGTCGCCCAGCTTCAATTGCAGCGCGTCCAGCACCGCGGCATCGACCCACACGGTGCCGGGTTCGGGCGCGGCGGCCACGGTCTGCGGCGGGCCGCCGGTGGCGCTCTGCAATTGCAGCATGCCGCGCAGCGGGTAGCCCGGCGCGACGGCCTTCACCGCCACCAGGCGCGAAGCGCCACCTTGTGCGTCCACCGCACGGCCCATGCTGGGGAAGCCCGCGCTGCTGGCCGCGTTCAAGCCCATTTCACGCGCCTTGGCTAGCAGTTCGGGCGGCGGCGGGTGGTCGCTGCCGACCACGGCGTCGCCGCCCAGCAACTGGCGTGCGTCGCGCTGCAAGCCGGCGTTCAGGCGGTCGGCGAAAAAGCCCACCGCGGTCAGCGCGGCCACCGCCAGCGTCACGGCCACGACCAGCAGCCGCAGTTCACCGGCACGAAAGTCACGCAGGGTCTGGCGCCAGGCCAGGGATCGGATCGAAGGGATAGCGGGGCGGGAGGATGCAGTCATGCCTGCAAGGTATCACCGATGTGCGGCGTAAGCTCTGCGCCCATGGTGATCTTGATCTGGTGCCTGACTTTGCTGATGCTGGCGCTGTGGTCGGCAGCGGGCTGGGCACTGCACACGCTGTTGACGCTGGGCCCCGCCTGGCTGGACAAGCTGCCCGGGCTGATCGGACAACTGCCGTACCCCGCCGTGCTGGAACGCTGGCTGCCGAACTGGCAGGAACTGCTGATCGCCGCCGCGGCCACGCTGCAAACGGTGTTCGGCTGGCTGGGTGGTGCCGGCTTGCTGCTGGTGTGGGCCGTGTGGGCGCTGGGCACGTTGGCTATGCTGGGCCTGGCCTTGCTGCTGACCTTGGCGGTGCGGCGGCTGCCCGCGGCGCACCAGCCCGCGGCCACGGGCTGAAAAAAACTCAGACCGCGACGCGCGCGAAGGCCGCGTCCAACTGCTGCATCCACACCGCCTTTTGCGCCGCGGGTGCAAAGCTGGCCTCGAAACTGTTGGCCGCCAGCGTGTAGGCATGTTGCACCGTGAGCTGTGGCAACGCCTCAAAGGTCTCGACAAAATTCTGGTTGATGTAGCCACCAAAGTAGGCCGGGTCGTCGCTGTTGACGGTGGCGCACAGGCCGGCTTGCAGCAGCGCCGGCAGGGGGTGTTCGGCCAGCGTCGGGCAGACACACAGTTTGACGTTGGACAGCGGGCACACTGTCAGTGGCATACGCTCGTTAGCCAAACGTTGCACCAGCGCAGCATCTTCAAGGCAACGCACGCCATGGTCGATGCGTTGCACCTTCAGCACGTCCAGCGCCGCCCAGATGTAGGCCGGCGGGCCTTCTTCACCGGCATGCGCCACGCAACGCAGACCGAGTTCGTGGCAGCGCGCAAAGACACGCGCAAACTTCTCAGGCGGGTGGCCGCGTTCGCTGCTGTCCAGGCCCACACCCACAAAGTGCTGGCGCCAGGGCAGCGCCTCGGCCAGCGTCGCAAAAGCGGCTTCTTCACTGAGGTGGCGCAGGAAGCACAGGATCAACTGCGAACTGATGCCCAGCTCGGCCTGGGCCCGCGTGCAGGCGCGGTGCAGGCCGGTGATGACGGCCTCGAAAGGCACGCCGCGGTCGGTGTGCGTCTGCGGGTCGAAGAACAGTTCTGCATGCACGACGTTGTCGGCCTTGGCCCGCACAAAGTAGGCCCAGGCCATGTCGTGAAAATCATCGGCGCGCAGCAGCACACTGGCGCCGGCGTAGTAGATGTCCAGAAAG
>JANMJI010000222.1:0-6574 GCA_031371275.1 Betaproteobacteria bacterium | reverse complement strand
GGCCGCGTGCGCTACGGCACCACCGGCTGGCCGGTGCCGGGCTATGACATCGAACTGCGCGGTGACGACGGCCAGCCGGTGGCCGATGGCGAAACGGGCGACCTGTACATCCGCGGCCCGAGTGCTGCGCTGATGTACTGGGGCAACCGCGAAAAGACACGCGACACCTTCCAGGGCGCGTGGACCAAGAGCGGCGACAAATACCAGCGCAACAGCGACGGCAGCTACACCTACAGCGGCCGCAGCGACGACATGCTCAAAGTCAGTGGCATCTACGTCAGCCCGTTTGAAGTGGAAGCCACGCTGGTGCAGCACCCCGCGGTGCTGGAAGCGGCGGTGATTGGCGTGAATGATGAACAGGGGCTGACGCGCACCAAAGCGTTTGTCGTTTTGAAAGCCGGCGCCACCGTCACCGACACCGAATTGAAAGCCTTCGTGAAGGACCGGCTGGCGCCCTACAAATACCCGCGGACGATTGAATTCCTGGCCGAGCTGCCAAAGACAGCCACCGGCAAGATTCAGCGTTTCAGGCTGCGTGAACACGAAGCTGCGGTGAAATGAGCGTGGCTGCTTCAGGCGCGACTTTGAGCGCCTTCATCGATATCCACTGGGCCGGCCGCCCGGTGCGCGTTGAGCACGTCTGGGTTGACGGCCCGGCCACCGCACCGCTGCTCGTCTTCCTGCACGAAGGCCTGGGTTCGGTGGCGATGTGGAGGGACTTTCCGCAGCGTTTGTGTGCAGCCGCAGGGCTGCGTGGCCTGGTGTATTCGCGGCCGGGCTATGGCCAGTCCACACCGCGTGAGGCCGGCGAAAACTGGGACCCGGACTTCATGCACCGCCAGGCCCGTGAAGTGCTGCCGGCCTTGCTGCAAGCGCTGAACGTGGACGTGCAAAAACACCCGCCCTGGCTGTTCGGCCACAGCGATGGCGGCAGCATCGCGCTGCTGCACGCGGCCACCCACCCAGTGGCCGGCTGCGTGGTGGTGGCGCCGCACATTTTTGTAGAAGACCTGAGCGTGACCAGCATCGCGCAGGCGAAAAAAACCTATGCCGACGGCAAGCTGCGCGAAGGCCTGGCGCGCTACCACGCCGACCCCGATTCGGCCTTCCACGGCTGGAACGGCGCTTGGCTGAACCCCGCCTTTCGTGCCTGGAATATCGAAGCCGACATCGCCCCCATCGCCTGCCCGCTGCTGGCCGTGCAGGGGGTGGACGACGCGTACGGCACGCTGGCGCAAATACGCGGTATTCGCCAGGCAGTGCCGCAGACCCAGTTGCTGGAACTGCCGCATTGCGGCCACAGCCCGCACCGCGACCAGCCGCAGATGCTGATTGACGCCACGGTGGCCTTCATCGCGGCACACGCCAGCCCGCAGAATCCGTAAAGTCATGAAGCCCCCACGCTCACTTTGTTCGCGACCCCCCAAGGGGGCTTCAGTCTGCTTGGGGCGGCCCGGCGCTGACTGACATGGACTTCGCGACCTTCCTCATCCAGTGCCTGAACGCGCTGCAATACGGCTTGCTGCTGTTCCTGGTGGCCAGCGGGCTGACGCTGATCTTCGGCATCATGGGCGTCATCAACCTGGCCCACGGCAGCTTCTACATGATCGGCGCCTACATGGCCTTTGCGCTGGCCGCACCCGTGGCGGCCGTGTTCGGCGGCGGCTTCTTCAGCGTGCTGTTGGTGGGCGTGGTGCTGGCGGTGCTGCTGGGCTATGCGCTGGAATGGGCCTTCTTCAGTTTTTTGTACGAACGCGAACACTTGCAGCAGGTGTTGATGACTTACGGCCTGATCCTGGTGTTTGAAGAACTGCGCAGCCTGCTGGTGGGTGACGACGTGCATGGCGTTGCGGCGCCCGCACTGCTGTCGGGCAGCATCGCGCTGGGCAGCACCATGACGTATCCGGTCTACCGTTTGTTCATCAGCGGTGTCTGCCTGTTGCTGGCCCTGGGCATGTATCTGGTGTTCACACGCTCGAGGCTGGGCATGTTGTTTCGCGACGGCAGCACCGGCGTGGCGCAGCGCGAAATGGTGCAAAGCCTGGGCATCAACATCCAGTTCCTGTACCGCGTGGTGTTTGCCGCCGGCGTGGCCATTGCGGTGCTGGCGGGCATGGTGGCAGCACCCGTCAGCAGTGTCTACCCGGGCATGGGCAACACGGTGTTGATCGTGTGCTTTGTGGTCGTCGTCATCGGCGGCATCGGCAGCATTCGCGGTGCGCTGGTGGCGGCGCTGCTCATCGGCGTGGTCGACACCTTCGGCAAGGTGTTGCTGCCGCAAGCCGCGGGCGTGCTGGTCTACGTGATGATGGCTTTGATCTTGTTGTGGCGGCCTGACGGCTTGTTCAAAGCGGGATGATGGGCACGCAAGCGATGAACCCCGCACGCGGTAGACAAATCTTTGTCGTGATCGCCTTTGCGGCGCTGGCGCTGGTACCGCTGTTGAGCGGCGCTTTTGCTGTCGACCTGGTGACCAAGATCATGGTCTATGCGGTGTTTGCCTTGAGCCTGGAATTGCTGGTGGGCAGCACCGGCCTGGTGTGCTTTGGCCAGGCGGCCTTCTTCGGCATTGGCGCTTATGCCACGGTGCTGCTGTCACCAGCCCATGGCGCGGCTTCGTTGTGGTGGTTGTTGCCGGCCTGCATGGCCTTGGCTGGTGCCTATGCGCTGGCCGTGGGCGCGCTGTCGCTGCGCACCAAGGGCGTGTACTTCATCATGGTCACGCTGGCCTTTGCGCAAATGGCCTATTACGTGGTGCACGACACACCGCTGGGCGGCGGCACCGACGGTATTTATCTCAACGTCAAACCCACGCTGTGGCCGGGCCTGGACCTGCAGCAGCCGGTGCTGCTGTACTACCTGACGCTGGTCTGCCTGGCAGGCACATTTGGTTTGTTAGCCCTGCTGCTGCGCTCGCGTTTCGGGCGTGCGCTGGCGGGCATCAAGACCAACGAACAGCGCATGCGTGCCGCCGGCTTTTCCACCTATCCGTACAAGCTCGCGGCCTTCACCATCAGCGGTGCCTTGGCGGGCCTGGCCGGCTGTTTGTTCGCAGTGAAAGACGGTTTTGTGAACCCCGAACTGTTGAGCTGGCACTTCAGCGGCGCGGTCCTCATCATGATTATTCTGGGCGGCCTGGGCCACTTGCGCGGTGCGCTGGTCGGTGCGTTTGTCTTCGCCTTGTTGCAGGAGTTTTTCAAGAGCGAAGACATCTTTGGCAGCTTCGCCAAACACTGGCATCTGGGCCTGGGCTTTTCCATCATCGCCAGCGTGGCCTTGTTGCCGCAGGGGCTGGTGGGGTTGCCTGCGCAATGGCGGGCTCGGCGCGAACGGCGCACGGCAGCCGCATCGGACATAACGGCCAAGGTGCAGGCATGAGTGATGTCTTGCTGCGTGGCCACGAGTTGTCGCGTCGCTGGGGCGGGCTGGTGGCGGTGGACCGGGTGTCTATTGAGCTTGCGCGCGGCACGGTGCACGCCGTCATCGGCACCAACGGCGCGGGCAAGTCGACGCTCATCAACATGCTGTCGGGTGAATTGGCGGCATCGGGCGGAACGGTGGAATTGCTGGGGCAAGACATCACCGGCTGGACGCAACCGCGCCGCGCCCGCGCCGGCCTGGGCCGCAGCTACCAGCGCAACACCATCTTCCCGACCTTCACCGTGCTGGAAAACTGCCGCCTGGCGGCGCAGGCCAGGACCCCCAAACCCTGGGCCTGGTGGCAGGCTGCGCAGCAGTGCACCACCAGCCTGGAAGCCGCCCGCCGCGCCGCTTCACGCGCTGGCTTGAACGAAGGGCTGGATCGCCGCGCCGACAGCCTTTCACACGGCCAGAAACGACAACTCGAAATTGCCATGTGCCTGGCCACCGACCCGGAAGTGCTGTTGCTGGACGAACCCCTTGCCGGCATGGGCGCCGAAGAAACCGAACGCATGCTGGCGCTGCTGGCCGACCTGAAGCCAGGCCATGCCATCCTGCTGGTGGAGCACGACATGGACGCGGTGTTTCGGATTGCCGACTGCATCACCGTGATGGTCAACGGCGCGGTGATTGCCAGCGACACGCCGCAGGCCGTGCGCAGCAGCCCCGTCGTGCAAGCCGCTTATCTGGGTGAACATTGACATGGCC
This sequence comes from Betaproteobacteria bacterium, assembly GCA_031371275.1. GTDB lineage: Bacteria > Pseudomonadota > Gammaproteobacteria > Burkholderiales > Burkholderiaceae_C > Rubrivivax. The sequence continues at coordinate 2,446 of JANMJI010000222.1, read as the reverse complement.
GAGACCTTCCTCGAAGCCCAGGACCTGCACGCCTGGTATGGCAGCAGCCATGTGCTGCACGGCGTCGGCATCGCCATCGCGCGCGGCGAAACCGTGGGCTTGCTGGGGCGCAATGGCATGGGCAAGAGCACGCTGATACGCACGCTGCTGGGCCATGTGGCGCAGCGGCAGGGGCGCATACGCATTGCGGGGCGTGACCTCAGCCGCGCCCGCCCGCACGAGGTGGCGCGCGCCGGTGTGGCCTACGTGCCCGAAGGCCGCGGCATCTTCCCCACCTTGAGCGTGCGTGAAAACCTGGTGATGGCGGCCAAGCCTTCAAAACACGCGGCCGGTGGCGGCAAGGACTGGTCGTATGAACGTGTGCTGCACACCTTCCCGCGCCTGGCCGAACGGGTGAACAACCTGGGCGCGCAGTTGTCGGGCGGTGAACAGCAGATGCTGTCGATAGGCCGCGCGCTGATGACGCACCCCGCACTCATCATTCTGGACGAAGCCACCGAAGGCTTGGCGCCTTTGATCGTCGCCGACATCTGGCGTGTGGTGGCCGACATCCGTGCCAGCGGCATTGCCACTTTGATCGTTGACCGCGACTATCGCAAGGTGCTGGCCCACGCCGACCGCGCGCTGGTCCTGCAAAAAGGGCTGGTGGTGATGCAGGGCGACGCAGCGGCGTTGCGTTGCGCACCGCTGGCGACTGAGTTGGCCGCTTGTCTGGGCGTTTAACCCCTGGGCGTCTCAACCGTGACCGTTTGAACACCGAACATCAGAAATTCCGGCGTCTGAACCTAACAAGGAAAATGCATGTATCCCAGCCTCAGCCTTTACATCGACGGCCAGTTCATCACGGCGCAAGGCCGCAAAGAACAGGACGTGCTGAACCCCGCCACCAACCAGGTCTTGGCCAAGCTGCCGCACGCCACCACCGAAGACTTGCAAACCGCCGTGGCCAGCGCGCAGCGGGCTTTTGAGACCTGGCGCAAGACCAGCCCGCTGGACCGCGCCAAGGTGCTGCGCAAGGTGGCCGAACTGGCGCGTGAACGTGCGCCCGAGATCGGCCGCAACATCACGCTGGACCAGGGCAAGCCACTGGCCGAAGCGGTGGGCGAGGTGGTGTTCTGCGCCGAACACGCCGAGTGGCACGCCGAAGAATGCCGCCGCATTTACGGCCGTGTGATTCCGCCGCGGCAAGAGGGTGTGCGCCAGTTGGTGTTGCGTGAACCGATCGGCGTCTGCGCCGCATTCAGCCCGTGGAACTTTCCTTTCAACCAGGCCATTCGCAAGATCACCGCGGCCCTGGGCGCCGGCTGCACCATGGTCATCAAAGGTCCGGAAGACGCGCCCAGCGCGGTCGTCGCCATCGCGCAACTTTTCCATGACGCCGGCCTGCCGCCGGGCTGTTTGAACGTGGTCTGGGGCGTGCCGCACGAGGTCAGTGACTTCCTCATTCGCCACCCCGCCGTGCGCAAGATTTCGTTCACAGGATCAGTCGCTGTGGGTAAACAACTGGCGGGGCTGGCGGGCAGCCTGATGAAACGCTGCACGATGGAATTGGGCGGCCACGCGCCGGTCATCGTCTGCGACGACGCCGACGTTGAAGCCGCGGCCGACATGCTGGTGCCCTTCAAGTTTCGCAACGCCGGCCAGGTGTGCATCAGCCCGACGCGCTTTTATGTGCAAGAGGGCGCTTACGACAAGTTCGTGGCGCGCTTTCTGGCCAAGCTGGAAAAGGTCAAGGTGGGCGATGGCCTGCTGAAAGAAACGCGCATGGGCCCGCTGGCGCAGGCGCGGCGTGTCACCGCCATGGCCGGCTTTATCGAAGACGCCCACCAGCGCGGCGCCACGGTGCTGGCCGGCGGTGTGGCCATGGCCGGTGAAGGCAATTTCTACCCGCCCACCGTCGTCACAGACCTGCCCGAAGACAGCAAGCTGATGACCGAAGAACCCTTCGGCCCGGTGGCCGGCATCGTGCGCTTCAAGACCATCGAAGAAGTGCTTAGACGCGCCAACAGTCTGCCGTTTGGTCTGGCGTCCTACGCGTTCACCGGCGGCACCAAAAACGCCAGTGCCTTGAGCAACGGGCTGGAAGCCGGCATGGTCAGCATCAACCACTTCGGCATGGCCTTGGCCGAGACGCCGTTTGGCGGCATCAAGGACAGTGGCTATGGCAGCGAAGGCGGGGTCGAGACCTTTGACGGCTACCTGAATACGAAGTTTGTGACGCAGATGAATTGAGCGGCTTGAGGCGCTCCGCGTCGCAGCCGGCAAGGTGTCTGTCAGACAGTTTTTCTGAGCACCAATTGGGCATTGATGCAGTCGACGATGTGATAGTCGTTGGCCTGTCGCAAGAACTCTTTGATGGCCAGTGAAGCCTCGCCATCATGGCGCGGATAGAAGTCGTCGAGCGCCAGAATGCCGTTGCAGTTCATTCGCGGCCAGATCCAGGCCA
>JANMJI010000306.1:0-8374 GCA_031371275.1 Betaproteobacteria bacterium | reverse complement strand
CCGGGCTGGACGGCAGTCTTGCTGGGGGTGGCCGTGGCCATGGCGGTGTCGCTGCTGCTGTCGCTGTTGATAGGCCTGTTCAGCCTGCGCGTGAAGGCGATTTTCTACGCCATGATGACGCTGGCCGTGGCCACCGCGTTTCAAACGCTGGCCTCGCAATGGTCTGATCTGACGGGCGGTGAAGACGGCCTGAGCTTCAAGAACCCGGCTGCGCTAAGCCCTTCGTTCCAGCCTTTCGAGACCCCCGTGCTGGGCGTGGCCATCGACGGCAAGCTGCTCACCTACTACCTGCTGTTCGTGGCCGCGGTGGTGTTGTTCCTGCTGCTGTTGCGCATCGTCAACTCACCCTTTGGCCGTGTCTTGCAGGCGCTGCGCGAAAACGACTTTCGTGCCGAGGCTTTGGGCATTCGCACGGTGGTGTACCGCACGCTGGGCAATGTGTTGAGCGCGCTGTTTGCCACCGCCGCTGGCGTGATGCTGGCGCTGTGGCTGCGCTACACCGGGCCCGACACCACACTCAGTTTCGAGATCATGCTGGACACGCTGCTCATCGTCGTCATCGGCGGCATGGGCACGCTGTATGGCGCGGTCATCGGCTCGGTGCTGTTCGTGCTGGCGCAGAACTACCTGCAAGACCTGCTGAAGCTGGGCGCCGGTGTGGTCGACGGTGTGCCGGTGCTCGGCGCACTGGTCACGCCAGACCGCTGGCTGCTGTGGCTGGGCGTGCTGTTCGTGCTCGCCGTCTATCACTTTCCCACCGGCATCGTCGGCCGGCTGCGTTTATCGACGACCCCAAAAACCCCTAGGAGACAAACACCATGACGTTCAAATTGAGTGGCATTTCATTGGCCTGCACGCTGGCTTGCTCGGTGGCCATGACCGCTGGCTGCGGCGGCGGCGACAAAAGCACCATCGGTGCCGGTGACTACGAAGTCAACATCAAGCCCAGCTTTGCCGGCGCCGTCAACACGCTGACCTACGACGGCAGCGCCGACGACCTGCTGACTGCTGGCGTCGGCAAGAGCGGCCTGCTGTCCACCGCCGCGGCGCCCACGCTGTCGGCCACGCCCACCGCGGCCGAATTGCGCAAGCTGGCTATCGTCACCAACTACCGCGCCATCGTCGATGTCACCGCCAATGGCGGCTTCGGCACGCTGTACGGCCCCAACGTGGGTGTGGACGGCGTGGCCGGCAGCGGCGAAGGCAAGATCGCCGGCACCGAGACCATCGCCTATGCCGACGGTGGCACCGGCCGCCAGAACGTGACGATGATGGTGCAGATACCCAGCACCTTCAGCGCCACGGCGCCGTGCATCGTCAGCGCCACCTCATCGGGTTCACGCGGGGTTTATGGCGCCATCGGCTCGGCCGGTGAATGGGGTTTGAAACACGGTTGCGCGGTGGCCTACACCGACAAGGGCACGGGCACGGGCGTGCATGACCTGCAGGCCCACACCACCAACCTGATAGATGGCCGCCGCACCGATGCCACGGCCGCCGGCGCCACCGCCATCTTCAGCGCCCGCCTGACCGACGCCGAGCGCGCGGCCTTCAACACCGCCACGCCCAACCGCTTTGCCGTCAAGCACGCGCACAGCGAACAGAACCCGGAAAAGGACTGGGGCCTGAACACCTTGCAGGCGATTGAGTTTGCCTTCTGGGTGTTGAACGAAAAGTACGGCGCGGTGCTGGCCGACGGCCGCCACACCAAAGTCATCACACCTGCCAACACGCTGGTGATTGCCAGCAGCGTGAGCAACGGCGCGGGTGCGGCCTTGGCAGCGGCTGAACAAGACAGCGCCGGGTTGATTGACGGCGTTGCCGTCAGCGAGCCCAACGTGCAACTCGCACCCGGTGCCACCGGCACGGCCGTCATCCAGCGCGGCACGCAAGCCGCCTACAGCAACGGCAGCCGGCCGCTGTACGACTACTTCAGCTACGGCAACCTGCTGCAACCTTGCGCGGCGCTGGCCACGGCCGCCGCCGGCAGCCCGTTCGGCTACACCGGCGGCACGGCCTTCGTGGCCGGCAACCGCTGCGCCGCGTTGGCCACCGCCGGCCTGGTGACGGGTGCCACCACACAAGCCCAGGCCGATGACGCGCTGGCCAAGCTGGCGGCCTACGGCTGGGAAGACGACGCCAAGCTGCTGCACGCTTCGATGTGGCTGTTCGCCAGCCCGGCGATTGCGGTGACCTACGCCAACAGCTACGGCCGCTTCCGCGTCACTGACAACGTCTGCGGCTTCAGCTTCGGCGCGGTCGACGCCACGGCATCGCCTACCGCCACCGCCGCGGCTTCGATAGCCGGCATCTTCAGCACCGGCAACGGCGTGCCGCCCAGCGGCGTGATCCAGATCATCAACAACAACAGCGTGGGCGGCGCCAAGACCCACACCGCTTCGACATCGGCCAGCACCGGCGCTTTGGACTTCGCCTTTGACGGCGCCAACTGCCTGCGCCAGTTGTGGACGGGCGCCAGCGCCAACGCGACCACCCTGAAAGCCGGCGTGGCCCAGGTCTACCGAACGGCCAACCTGGGTGGCAAGCCGACGATCGTGGTGCACGGCCGCAGTGACACGCTGATACCGGCCAACTTCAGTTCACGCCCGTACGTCCTGCGTAACACGCAAGTTGAGGGTGCTGCCAGCAAGCTGCGCTACGTCGAAGTCACCAACGCCCAGCACTTCGACAGCTTCCTGCCTTTTGCCGGTTTCGACACCCGCTACATCCCCCTGCACCTGTACTACGTGCGGGCCATGGACGCGATGTGGGCACACCTGAAAAACGGCAGCGCGCTGCCGCCTTCGCAGGTGGTGCATACCACGCCGCGCGGTGGCACGCCGGGTGCGGCCACGGCCATCACCGCGGCCAATGTGCCGGCCATTGCAGCCACGCCTGCGACGGCTGACCGCATCACCGTCACGGCCACCACGTTGACCGTGCCGGATTGAAAACCGAAGCGCCCCAGCACATGCAACCCGCATCACGCTACCTGGTCTGCGAAGGCCGGGAAATCCACTTCATGGAGTGGGGTGCGGGCCATGCCGAGACCGTCATCGCCTGGCACGGCCTGGCCCGCACGGCACGCGACATGGACGCCATCGCCGCGCACCTGTCGCAACGCTTTCGCGTCATCTGCCCCGACACGCTGGGCCGCGGCCTGAGCCAGTGGAGCCCGCAGCCCGCAGTGGAGTACTGCAACGCCTTCTACGAGAAGCTGGCGCTGGCGCTGGTGGACCAGCTGGGCATCACGCAGATGCACTGGCTGGGCACCAGCATGGGCGGCGCCATCGGGCTGCGTGCGGCAGCCGGTAGCCTGCGCGGGCGCATACGCCGCCTGGTGCTGAACGACATGGGCCCGCAGATTGCTGACGCCGCCGTGGCGCGCATTCGCAGCTACGCCGGCAGCCCGCCGGCCTTTGCCACCATGGCCGCGCTGGAAGCCTATTTCCGCAGCGTCTACAAGCCCTATGGCTGGCTGAGCGACGGGCAATGGCGGCTGCTGACAGAGAGCTCGACGCGCCGCCTGCCCGACGGCCAGGTGACCCCGCACTACGACCCGGCGATGGTGATGCAATTCGAGCACCACCCCAACGACAATGTGCAGTGGGATGCGTGGGACACGCTGACGCTGCCGGTGCTGTGCCTGCGCGGTGAAACGAGCGATTTGCTGTTGGCCGAAACCGCCGAAGCCATGCGCGTGCGCGGCCCGCGCGCGGTCGTCGTCACCGTGCCCGGTTGCGGCCATGCGCCGGCGCTGAACACGCCGCAACAGTGGGCGCTGGTGGAGCGGTTTTTCGCAGGGGATTGATGGCCTCTACTGCGTATTCAGGCTTGCCGCCGGCACCGCCACATAGGAGGACGTGCCAGGCCGCAGCCACTGCAGCTGCATCACCGCGCCGCCGCCGCGTTCATAGAACTCCAGCGTGATGCTGACCCGCTGCCCGGCGTTCAATTTGAAGCTGCCCGATGTGTCGGTGGTGGGCGCGTGGTCTGTCCAGTTGTTGATGCGCTGGGTGCCGTTGACCCACAAACGCACACCGTCGTCGCTGATGGTGCGGAAGCGGTAGTTGCCGTTGTTGGGCACCGTCAAAGTGCCTGTCCAGCGCACTGAGAAACTGTCGGCCGCCACACCCACCGCCGGCTGGCCGTTGCCCCAGTCGAAGTTCACCGCTTCAATGCGCTGCACCAGCGGCGTGCCGGCCAGGTCGCTGCCCGCAAAGTAGCTGCCCAGCAAACCGGCGCCGCTGCTGGACAAGGTGGGTGCGGTGCTTTCGTCGCTGCCGGCTTCACGCAGATAGGCGGCCAGGTTGCCGATGTCGCTGGCCGTGGCCAGCAGCCCGGCGTGGGCCGCAATCGCGGCTTCCAGCGTGGCGGCAGAACCGTCGTGCAAATAGGGTGCGGTGGCCCACACGTCGCGCAGCGTGGGCACGTCGATGGCGGTCAGCGCGCCGTTCAAACGCAGGCCGCTGGTGGCCTTCAGCGTGCCGATGTCGGCCGGGTTGTCCAACCCACTGCGCGTGAATGCCGTGCCGCTGTGGCAGCCAGCGCAGTTCAGGCTGGCGAACAGCGCCTGGCCGGTGCTGGCGGCCGAAGTGAGTGTGCTGGCACTGGGTCTGAACGGGCTGGGCGCGAAGGTGTTGAGTGAGGTGACATAGGCGGCCAGCGCGTCCAGGTCGGCCGACACGCCGGCCTTGCCATCGCCCAGCGGCTGGCTGCGCGTGCCGGCAAAGTACAGCGCGTCGCTCATCAGCCCGGTGCCACCGGCCAAGCTGCGTATCTGGCCTTCAAAGTCCTGCACTTCGTCGAAGTTGTTGGACCAGTGCAAGCGGCCGTGGCCACCGCCCGCGCCACCCCGGCCACGCAGGCTGATGGTGTTGCGCAAGCCTTCACCCTGGCCGCGCAAATCCCACACGCGTCCGTCGGCGGCGCCGTCGTTGTGGCAGGCGGCGCAGCTCATGTAGCGGTCGCGCGCCAGGCGGGTGTCGCGGGCGTCGTAGAAAAACTGCTTGCCCAGCAGCACCGCGGCACTGAGCTTTTCTGACGCCACCGTGGTCAGCGTGGCCAAGGCTGGCGCGCTGGCCAGTGACTGCTGCACCAGCGGCGTCAAATCAAACACGCCTACCGTGCGGTCCATGAAGTTCTGCACGTACAGCGTGCGTCGGTCGGCAGACACCACCAGCGCCTGCGGTGCCATGCCGACATTGATGCGCAGCAACTGCGTACGCTTGTGGGCGTCGATGACGGCCACTTCGCGGCTGGTTTCCAGCGCCACGAACAAGAACACGCCCAACGGGTCGAAGGCCGCGGCGCTGGCCACGCTGGCGTTGTCGTGGTCGATGCGCGCGGCGGCGTCTTCGGTTTGCGTGGCCAGGTTGATGCGCGAGCTGACGGCACGCACCGTGTTCTGGAAGTTCAGCGCCAGGCCGTCACGCTGCGGGCCGCGCGCGATGTTGTCTTGCTTGCTGGGCACGAACGCCTGCGTGCCGTCGGGTGACAGGGCCGCGGCACCCAGGTAGTTGGGCACGCCGCGGCCCTGGTTTTCGGCGTCGGCCTTGTTGCTGTGGGCCAGCACCAGCGTGCGCAGCGTGGCCATGGCGGTGCTGTTGATGACGACCACTTCACCACCACCGCTGCCGGTGTTGACGCTGGCCGTGCCTTCACCGGCCAGCGGTGGCGTGACGAAGCGCGACACATAGGCGGTGGCGCCATCAGCGGCCACCGCCACATGGCGCGGGTTGTTGCCCAAGCCGAGTGTGGCAACCACGCTGTTGTTGGCCGGGTTGATCTTGACCAGTTGCCCGCTGGCTTCCAGCACCACCAGGGCCATGCCGCTGCTGCGCGCAAACGCCATGCCGTGCGGCTGTGAAGCCCGCGGCAGGTTGATGGTGGCAGCCACCGTCAGGCTGCTGGCGCTGACGATGCTGACGCTGGCGCTGGTCTTGTTTGTCACCCAGACATCGCCGTTGGGTGCAATCGCCAGCGCGCGCGGGCTGCTGCCCACCGCCACTTCGGCCAGCTTCAAACGGGTAACGCTGTCAAACACGCTGACGGTGTCGCTGTCGGGGTTGGCCACCCACAGCCTGGTGTTGGCACCGGCGCGGGTTTCCAGCAGCAGCGCCGATGACATCACTGGCGCATTGGCGGTGATCGCCAGAAAGGCCTGCACGGTGACGGTTTGAATCTGCACATTGCCGGCGCTGTCGCGCGCCGTGACGCTGGCGTAGTACAGCCCCGGGCTGGCGTAATTGCGGCTGGCGTTGCCGCTGTTGGCATAGGCCGTGGCAGCGCTGCCGTCGCCAAAGTTCCAGCTGTATTGCACCCCCGTTCCGGTCGCGCTGGCGCTGAAGTTCACCGCGCTGCCCACCACCGCCGGGGCCGGTGTGGCGGGGGTGGCCAGCACCACGCTGCCGCCTGCGCCACCCGTGCTGGCTGTCACCGTCCAGGTGATGCTGGCGCTGGCGCTGTTGATGCCGTCGCTGGCCGCCAGGCTGACGGCATAACTTCCTAATGCAGTGGGCGTGCCGGTGATGCGGCCGGTGGCGGCGTCTAGGCCCAGGCCAGGGGGCAGGCCACCGGCGCTGAAGGTCAGGGTGTCGCCGTTGGGGTCGCTGGCGCTGAGTGCCAGATTCACGGCGGTCGTGGTGTCGCCGGTCTGGTTGCCCGGCGATGTCAACACCGGCTGCACGGCCGTGTTCAGCGCCGGCGCCACGTTCACGCGCACCAGCTTGGCCACGCTGGGCACGCCGTTGTCGTCGATGGCAAACACCATCCAGAACCCCGGCGGCACGTCTGATGCGCGGGCCGGTATCTGCACTTGCAACGTCGTGCCCTGCGCCGTGGTCTGGGTGGCAAACGGCAATTCAACAAAACGCTGGTTCATGTTCCAGCCATGCGTGACGGAGCCCGTGGCCACAAACGTCACGCGCGCAATCGGCCGGCCGCTGCTGATGCCCAGCTGCACCGTGCGGCCCACGTCGACCACCGTGGGCGCGGTGTTGATGACCGGACGCGTTGCAAACGTGGCGTTGGCATTGAACAGATACGGCGGGTAGTAAATCTCGCCATTGGTGTTGTTCTGCGGCCCGGGCGCGCCGCCACCGGCCACCAGCACGGTGGCATCAGGCAGCAGCAGGCCCACGCTGTGGTACAGCCGCGCCTTCACATGCGTGGCGGCCAATGCCCAGGTGCCACTTTGCGGGTTCCATATTTCGGCGGTGTAGCTGGCATTCGCCACGTCGTTCCACACCGGGCTGCCGCCGGTGGCCAGCACACGGCCGTTGGCCAGCAGCGTGGCGGTGGCCAGGCGGCGCTGGCTGGCCATGGCCGCGGTGACGGTGACGCTGGGCGTGCCGCTGTTGATGTCAATGACGATGGCGCCATTGGAATTGCCGCCGAATTGCAAGATGCGCCCGGGGCTGAACATGGCCGCGCTGGCGTCGCTGCCAGCGTTGGCGTTGTTGAACTGGCCGGCCAGGGTGATGCTGCCGGTGCCGTTGTTGGCACCGCCGTTCGCCGTGGCGTCGACAAAGTACATCTTGCCCGCGCTGTCATAGCCGAAGACGCGGCCGTCGGGGGCGATGAAGTTGCGCGGGTACATGAAGTCCAGCGCGCTGGTGTCGGTGGTGCTCAGCAGGCGGAAGCTGCCGGCAACGGTGCGCACCTCGGGGCGGTCGGTGCCGTTGCTGCCACCCTGGATGTACATGTCGCCGTTCAACAGCGTGGTGGCGCCCGAATACCAGCGCGCCCGGTTCATGTTGTTGCCGCGTGTCAGCGTGCGCGTGCTAACGCTGAAAATGTTGCTGTTGTTGTTGGCGCCGTTGGTGGTGGCCGTGCCCGTCCAGTTGTCGCCGCCGTTGATGACCACGCTGTCGCCGCTGGGCAGCACCAGTTGCGAACTGCAAAAGATGTCGGTGGCCGTGCCGTTGGTGAAGGTCTGCTGGCTGTTGTCCGTCGGGTCCCACACGCTGTAGATGAAAAAGCCCGTCTGCGTGCCATCGGCTTTGGTGCCGTAGCTCAACACGCGGCCATCGGGTGTGAGCACCGAATGCAAGGGGATCAGCGGCCAGCTCTGCACCGGGCCGAACATGCCTTTGCTCGCCGCGTCAGCCGGTATCGGCGTGCCCGCCGGCAAAGACAGGCGGCGGGCGCGGCCGTTGTCTGTGTCAGCCGCGCTGCTGGCAGTGCCAGCGCTGTCGCCACTGGCGGCGCTGGGCCGGTCAGCGCCGCCGCAGGCCACCAACATCAGACTGGTCAGCAGGGCGGTGGAGCCGAGGTGGGCAAAGCGGCAGGTGGGCATGTGAAGCGTCCTTGTGCAGTGGCTGTTCAAGTGCCCGCGGCGCTTGGGGTGGCTGGCATGGGCATGGGCATGGGC
>JANMJI010000303.1:0-4682 GCA_031371275.1 Betaproteobacteria bacterium | reverse complement strand
CCATCGCGTCGTGCGCCGAAGTGCCTGCCTCGGGTATCGCCAATGGGCCGAGCCGGAACAGCCGCTCGAGCTCGACCTTGAGAACGACCTGACTGGTAACCAGCAGCCGCACGCCTGGCGCGCCGGTCACGATGGCGTTGCAAAGTCGCGCCACCTCATCGATCAGATGCTCCGCGTTGTCGAGTACGAGCAGCAGGTCGAGCGACTTCAGACCGGCCACCAGCGCGCCCAGCTGATGGTCTCCGCTCGCCACCGGCAGCTGGAGCGCTCGCGCCACCACGGCGCAGACGAGCGCCGGCTCGGAGATCGACGAGAGATCGGCCCAGGCCGCCCCGTCGCGCTGTGCGTGACGTCTGGCGTGCGCCGCGACGAGCGCGAGCGAGGTCTTGCCGATGCCGCCCGCGCCGAGCACCGTGACGTGACGGTGCTGGGCGAGCAGGTGATCGAGCGCGACAAGGTCGTCGTCGCGGCCAAGCAGGGTCGGCGGTACCCCGGGCGGCGCGAAGGGTTTAGGGCTGGGGGGTTCGGGGACAGCGGCTACTGGCGAGTGAGCCGAGTCGGGTATCGCTTCGGCTGACGACTCGCCGTCCTCGTCGAGCGCCGCCACAAAGCGGTAGCCGCGCCCCGGCACGGTAGCGATCAGGTTCGCTCCGAGCAGCTTGCGCAGCGCGCGCAATGGCGCTGCGAGGGTGGTGTCATCGACCGTTTCGCCAGGCCAGACCAGATCAGCCAACTCCTTGCGGCTGACGACTCCCTGCCGCCGCTCCATCAGCGCAAGAAGGAGGTCGAAGGCGTGTTCGCCGAGCGGAGCGGGTTTGCCGTCGATGAGGAGTTGGCGCTCTTGCGGCAGCACTGCGTAGCGGCCGAAACGGTGAGCGGGACTGCGGCCCTCGGCGCGCAACCGAAACACGCGCACCGGATGGGGGATGTTCTTCATTGCCTGCTCACCCGCGTCGTCGAAGCCGCCGCGGATACGGCTGGCGACTGCGCCGTGCACTGCTTGCGAGACCATCACGCCACCGGGTTCGCACAGCGCCTGCAGCCGCGCAGCGATGTTGACCCCGTCGCCGTAGACACTGCCGTCGGCCTTTTCAAGCACGTCGCCCAAGTGCACGCCAATGCGAAAGGAGAGCCGCGCCGCATTGCGTTGACGGTGCTCGGCGGTTGAGAGCTTTCGCTGAATGGCGAGCGCCGCGCGAACCGCACCAGTTGCGGCCTCGAAGGAGGCGAGCACCGAGTCGCCTGCGGTATCGATGACGCGGCCACCCTGCGCTTCGATGTGCCTGCGGAACACGGCCCGCGCGGCGTCCAGCATAGCAAGTGCGACGCGATCGTCCTCGGCCATCACGCGCGAATAGCCCGCTGCATCTGCCGCCAGGATCGCCGCCAGCCGGTGGCGCGCTTCGGGCTCGTTCATTGGCCCCGCCTCTTTGCTAAGCGGAATCTACTCCCCCCGCGAGTACCGAGACGGCGGGCCATGTCGAATCGGGTCGTCGATATCCCCACGATACTCGAGAGTATCCGGTTTCGTTGCCTGAAAGCTGCCAGTCGGCAACGACCGGTGATGGCCGGGACCGGCCGTTGATCACACCGCTCGCTTGCAGTCATTCAGACTACACGCCAACGACTCAACCGAAAGGCGCCGCTGCTGCAATCAGCGGCACAACGCAGGGCCGTGCGTCGCTGAATCCGTTCGCGGAGGACCGGCTCGCCGGCGTGCCCCATTACCCGGTCAGGTGCGCACCTGAAACTTGATCCGGTGCGTTCATCTCGTGTTCCTGGGGGCCGCTGCCGGCAAGAGAACGGTCGAACGACCGTTCCGGCCACCAAGGAACGATGGACTGGGTTCGGCCAAGTGATCGCTCCTACCGCGGTGCCTTCCGTGGCGCGAGCGGGCTGAACGTAAGCAATGTGTACTCAGCGAATGTTTAGTCGCGCGGTCTGAGCGTCATGGGGCGGCCAACAGGAGACGGTCACCGGCGGGCTCCGTAGCGGTCGATCGCAGTCGGTCGTGAAGTCTCACGCCCCTGCGCCGCCTAACAACGACGACGCTTTGCCAACCTCTTCCAGCATGACCTGATAGACGGTCTTGACACGCACGGTGTCGCGCAAATCCAGGTGCATCAGTATCCAGAGCTCGTTCATGCAGTCGTCCAGCGTCTCGGTCACACGCTTGAGCGACGCTTGGCTGTCGCCCATGAAACACGGCAACACCGCCAGCCCCAGCCCTTCAACGCAAGCACCCTGCACACCGACAAAACTGTTGGTGCGCAGGACGGCCCGCTCCAGCGGTGAGATCTTGGCCAACCACTTGAGCGAGACCTGGCGGCTCATCGAGTCGTCCAGAGCGATCCAGTCATGTTCGCGCAAGTCCTGAACATGGCGTGTGCGCCGCAGGTAGCGCTTGGCGCCATACACGGCATGAGCCAGGATCGCAATTCGCTTGCCAATCAAATCCTCGGGCGGCCGTGTTGACGCGCGCAGAGCGATGTCTGCATCGCGTCTGGACAGGCTGTGGACCTCGTTGGCCGTGGTGAAGTGCAAGGTGATGTCGGGATAGCGCTCGCGGCAGACACGCGCGATGGGTCCTAGAAACCGCATCCCGATGCTCTCGGTCGTGGTGATGCGCACCACGCCGCTGGGCCGCAAGTCACGGCCCGCCACCTTGGACAGAGATTCGGCAGCCTCACGTTCGATCGCAGCGCCGGCGCGTGCGAGTTCTTCCCCGGACTCGGTGGCGGCGTAGCGCCCGACTCGGCGTTCAAACAGGCGCACGCCCAGGTTCGCCTCAAGCTTGTCGAGCCGCCGAAACGCAGTCGCATGGTTGACGCCGAGCCGCCGAGCGGCACCGGACAGCGAGCCCATCTCCGCGATGGCGGCGACGAATCGCAGGTCGTTCAGGTCGTTTGTCGCTTGCATATGTGCAAATGCAGCTTGTTCCGATTGACCATTGTCTTGCGTCTTTGCGAACCTTAGGCTTGGTGACTACCCAAGCTTCATCAAGGACATGACCATGAAATCGATTCAATCGCCCCGGGCCGCGTGGGCTGCGCTGTGCTTGGCAGGCGGCGTTGTGTGTGGTGTTGTGGGCGGCGCCGGGGCCAACGCTGCCGAACCGATCTGGGACGCCAACAAAGTGCAGATGGTCAGTGAGACCTTGGCGCCTGGCGTCTTTGCGTATGTCGCCAGCAACGCCACGGAACTGAATGCCAAGGGGGGCGCTGCCGCCACCAGCGGCGGCCTGATCGTCGGCAGCAAGGCCAGCTTGCTGATCGAGACCATGCTCAACCGCCGGCTCAACAGCCAGGTGCTGGCGTTGGCGGGCAAGACAACGTCCAAGCCCTTGACCTATGCCGTCAACACCAGCGCGCACGGCGACCACTCGTTCGGCAACATGTACCTGGCGCCAGGCACGAAGATCGTCCAGCACATCAACACCAAGAAGTACGTCGACCAGCATCTCGAGGACGACAAGGCCTTCATGGTCAAGAACTTCGGCACCGGCCGGGGCATTGAGCCCATTCAGGCACGCAGTGGCGACGTGCTGGTGCCCCGAGGAGGGCGCATAACCCTCGACCTGGGCGGCAAGCAGGTCGAGATCATCGACTTCGGCTTCGCGCAGACAGGGGGCGATCTGTTCGTCTGGGAACCGGAGGCGAAGGTGATGTGGAGCGGCAACGCCATCATCGCGTCCCAACCCGCCTTGCCGTGGTTACTGGATGGGCACCTCATCGAAACGCTGGCGACGCTGAAAAGCGTCTATGCCTTTCTGCCGCCAGGCGCGCGCATCGTCCCAGGACATGGCGCGGTGATGGGGCGCGAAGCGATGAAGTGGCAGATCGACTATCTGGAAGCGGTCAAGCAGGGCGTGGAAAGGGCCATCGCCGAAGGACTGAGCCTCGAGCAAACCGTCAAGCAGGTTTCATTGCCCGAGTTTCGAGGCTACGCCTTGTTCGATTGGGTCCACTCCGGGCTCACCGTGCCTGCCGCCTTCAACGACCTGGGCCAGGCGAGGAAGTAAGCTGGGCATGTTCAGCGCCAGCGCCAGGCCACGATCCCCCTGCGTCAGACCCGTGTAGAGAACCCGGGTGCCGGTGGCAGACGGCGTGTCCGCAGGCCGCGACGTCGATTGAAGGCCGCGCTGCGGCGGCTGGAACCTGGCGTTGCCGCGGCCTGTGGGGCACTGCAAACGCTGGCCTTCGTGCACACTGCCTGGTGGCCGCTGCCGCTGCCGCTGCCGCTGCCGCTGCCGCTGCCGCTGCTGACGCTGGCCTGGCTGGTGTTACGGCACGGCCTGGCTGTGCGCCGGCGGGTGGTGATTGTTCATCAGCATGCACCGCTACGGCGGCCTGCGCGGGCTATGCCCGCTGGCGCCGCGATGCTGCCACTGACGCGCTGTTGTTTGCCGCGTTGTGGCTGCTGACCGAGCTGGCGCGCGGTGTCATCTTCACCGGCTTTCCGTGGCTGGCCAGCGGCTACGCGCAGGTGGACGCGCCGCTGGCCGCGCTGGCCCGCGCCGTGACACGCAAGGCCTGGCAGCCGGCGGCGGCGTCTGCCGGCTACACGCAGCCTGCCGGTGCGATGAAGGTGGCGCTGCTGCAAACCAACGTCAAACAAGACGAGAAATTCGCTGCCGACCGCATGCCCGAAATGCTGGCCTGGGTGGCCCGTGAACTGCTGGC
>JANMJI010000276.1:0-1500 GCA_031371275.1 Betaproteobacteria bacterium | reverse complement strand
TTGATGACCGCACCATCGGGCGCCAGGTTGCCGCGCAGCACGGCCAGTGCGCCGTGTGGGCTAACAGGGTTGTGCAGTGGCCTGATGGTGTCGTCGTCGCTGACTTCGCAGCCTTGCAATTGTTCGCGCAGTGGCCGGCCGGTGACGGTGATCTCGTCCAGTGACAACAATCCGCCCAGGCGTGCCATCAGCGCCCGCAGACCACCGGCGTAGTAGAAATCTTCCATCAGCTTGTCGCCACTGGGGAACAGGTTGGCCAGCACCGGCACGCGGCGCGCCATGGCGTCCAGGTCGTCCAGCGTCAGCGCCACACCGGCGCGGCCGGCCAGCGCCAGGATGTGCACCGCCGCATTGGTGCTGCCGCCCAGCGCCATCTGCACCGCCGCAGCATTGAGGAAGGCGCCGCGGGTCAGGATCTGCTGCGGCCGCAGGTCCTGCGCAATCATGGCCACGATGCGTTGGCCGCAATCGGCCGCCATGCGCGGGTGCGCGGCGTCCATCGCCGGGATGCTGCTGGCACCTGGCAGCGTCATGCCCAGCGCTTCGGCGATGGCCGTCATCGTGCTGGCCGTGCCCATGGTGTTGCAGGTGCCGGGGCTGCGCGTCATGCGCGATTCCAGCCGCACCCATTCTTCTTCGTCAATCTTGCCGGCCTGCTTGTCGTCCCAGAACATGCGCGTGTGCGTGCCGGCGCCCACGGTGCGGCCTTGGTGGCGGTCGTTCAGCATCGGCCCGGCGGGGCAGAACAGGGCCGGCAAGCCCATGCTGATGGCGCCCATCAGCAGGCCCGGCGTGGTCTTGTCGCAGCCACCCAAAAGCACTGCGCCATCGACAGGCAGGCTGCGCAACAGCTCTTCGGTTTCCATCGCCAGGAAGTTGCGGTACAGCATGGTGGTGGGCTTGACCAGCACCTCGCCCAGGCTCATGGCCGGCAGCTCGAAAGGCATGCCACCGGCCAGCAGCACGCCGCGCTTCACAGCCTCGGCGCGTTCACGCAAGTGGGCGTGGCAGGGCGACAGGTCGGACCAGGTGTTGACGATGGCCACGATAGGGCGGTTCAGCACGTCTTCGCGGCGCAGCCCCATCTGCTGCATGCGCTGGCGGTGCGCAAAGCCGCGCATGTCGTGGGCCGCAAACCAGCGGCGGCTGCGGAGGTCTTCAAGAGCACGCGGCATGCGGTGGACGTATGGCTTTGTTACCGCTAACATTAGGGTGCCATCCCCCCAGCGTCCATTGTGACTAACCCGGTGCCGAGACCCAAAACTGCCACTGGCAAGACCCCGGCTGTGAAGGCTGGCAAGGCCCGCAAAGGCGCCAAAACTGTTGCGGCCGGGGCGCTTGCGGAACTGCCTGCGGCTGCGGCGCGTGCGGGGCTTGCTGTGCATTCGGCCCGTGTGAAGCCTGCGGCCACTGCGTCACCCGCGGAACCTGCCCTCGCCACGCCCGCCGCGCGCCAGGCACGGCGCGGCCACGGCCGCATCACGCTGCAAGACGTTGCCG
>JANMJI010000245.1:0-6787 GCA_031371275.1 Betaproteobacteria bacterium | reverse complement strand
ATACGCGACACGCTGTCTGATGCGCCCGACATCCGCGTCGTCGGCGAAGCGGGTGACTACGGCGAGTTGCGTTCGCTGTTCAGAACCTTGAGCAACCCGGCTGCCGACAGCCCGCGTGACCCCGGCCGCGACCCCGGCAAGACCGGCCCCTGCGACGTGCTGGTGCTCGACATCAACCTGCCCGGCCGCAGCGGCCTGGACGCGCTGCACGCGCTGAAGGACGAAGGCAGCGCCGTGAAGGTGCTGGTGGTCAGCATGTACCCCGAAGACCAGTACGCGATACGCGCTTTGCGGGCGGGCGCTTATGGCTATGTCAACAAGGGCGGCGACCCGCAACTGCTGGTGCAGGCCGTGCGCACGGTGGCCCAGGGGCGCAAGTATGTGACGCCAGAAATCGCCCAGATGCTGGTCGAAAGCCTGACCGCACCGGCCACGCAAAACACCCACCAGACCTTGAGCGACCGCGAACTGCAAACGCTGGTCATGATCGCCAGCGGCAAACGCCTGGCCGACATCGCCGAAGACCTGACGCTAAGCCCCAAGACGGTGTCGGTCTACCGCGCGCGCGTGCTTGAAAAACTGCAATTGGCGAACAACGCTGAATTGACGGTGTATGCGATCAGAAATGGGCTTGTCGGGCAATGAAGAACGCGTCTGCTGGCGCCAGCTCTGGCTGTACATTCATACATATTTTCATGATCCGCCGGTGCCGCCATGCCGTATGACTTGACTGACGCGCAACGCGAGCGATACAGGGCAACGTCGCAGCGTTCGAAACAACGAAAGCTCCTTTTGACCTCGGCTGTGGCGCCGGGCGACAAAGGGTTGGAGCCTCGTGGCGCACGGCTGGACATCAACGACCTGATGCCGCAGCTTGACTTTCACGGCATGACAGCCTTGTCTCTTTTTTCCGGCGGCGGTGGTTTGGATATCGGGTTCGAGAGGACCGGGTTTGCGCATTGCGCGTCGTTCGAGATTCTTGACGTGTGCGGCCAGACCTTGCGCGCCAACCGGCCGGCCTGGGCGGTGCATTCGGGCGCAGCGCAGGGTGATGTGACGACGGTCGCATTCACCCCATTCCGCGGTGTGGATGTGGTGCACGGCGGCCCGCCGTGCCAGCCTTTTTCAATCGCCGGCAAGCAAGCGGGTGCATCCGACGCGCGCAACATGTGGCCCGAGTTTGTTCGATGCGTGCGCCAGGCCCGGCCCCGTGCGTTCATTGCCGAAAATGTGCCGGGCATGCTGGACAAGAAGTTCGAGTCGTTTGTAGCCGGCAACATCCTTGACCCCTTGACAGCCGACTACACGGTCTTTCGGTTCAAGCTGTCGGCCCACGACTTGGGCGTACCCCAAGCGCGCAAACGCGTCTTTTTTGTGGGCTTCCGTACGCAACGCGACGCCCGTCGATTCCAGCTGCCATTGCCGACCCATGGCGATACCCATGACTTGTTTGGGCCTGTCTTGCCGCGCAACACCGCAAGGCAAAGCCTGGGCCTGGCCGACATTGGTTTTGACGCCGTGGCCCCGACGCTGCGTTCTGGTTTTACCGGGCCCCGCAAGACCACGGGGGTGGTGAACAGCAAGGCATCCATGGCGACCTGGGCGAAGCTGGGCATCTGGCCGAACGGCGTGCAAACGAGCCGCGCGCTGGCGAGCGCGTTTGTGCCTGAGAACGGCCACCACCGTATGACGGTCGATGATTGCGCACTGTTGCAGGGGTTTCCGCCCGAATGGCGCTTCAGCGGTGCGGTGTATCAGACGCTGGGTCAAATCGGCAATAGCGTTTGCCCGCCCGTGGCTTATGCCGTTGCATTGCAGGTGGCGCGCGCGCTCGGAGCCGCAGATTGACCGTTCAGGACGACGAGCGGGAGCGCGAACTGGTGCGGCTTTTTAACCTGAGTTGGGATGCTTCGCACCAACGCTCAGGCGTTGATGCGCTACTGCGTTTGAACGTTGACGGCCAGGCCCACGCGTTGGAAGTCGAGGTCAAGTCCACCACAACCGATACCGTGTCCACGGCGCGCGATGTCAGCATGCAGCACATTGAAAAGTGGCGCCGCAAGCTCTTTGTGATCGGGTTTTACAGCCGGCATGAAAGGCGGCCCGAATTGCTGCGTTCCATCTGCCTGACGCCCGACGACATGAAATCTTGGATTGATTCAATCGAAGCCAAGATCGTCATTGACCACCGTATCGCCCAATGCAGTTCAGCAGGATTGAAACTGAAAGACCTTTGGGCGGTTTGCGGGCGCAAGCCGTATTACACGCCCGATGATGCGCGGGCGGTTCTTCGTCAGCAATGGTCAGCCGATCAGTACTTGCGCGGTGCCCATGCATGCAACGAAGCCGGCCAGCCTGTCTTCTCAAGCGCAGCCATGCTGGAGGTGTTGCGCGCCAGGGCGCTGTACATCGCGCAGCGTGGCGCTACCTTGAACAACCCTCACATCACGCGCGGCCATTTGTCTGCATTTGAGGGCAGTTCGCGCGAGGTCACCAGCGAGTGGGCGTCTCGGATTCGCACCATTGCAACCGAGTGGTTGCGCAGGTCGCCTCCATGAGCACGCGCCCTCGCGGGTTGGGCCAGTGGTGCCGCTGCTGAGCAGTCCATGACATCAGAAACAAGCTTGTCGGGCCATCACCCCAGTGCGCAGGCGCTGGACGACCCGCAGGCCATGCGCTGTGCGGGGCGCGATTTGTTGTCGCTGGCCCTGATAGACAGCCGCAACCACCTGTTGCGGCTGCTGGCGCTGGACGAATCGGCCGCGGCGCTGCGGCTGGCGGCGCATGCCGGGTGGTACCAGGAATTCTGGCTGGCGCGCCATGTGCAGCGCCGGCGCGGTGAAGCCTGCGAGCCGCATGCGCCGCGGCTGGCGGGCATCGAGCCGCGCATCGACAGCTGGCTGGCAGCGCAGGGCGATCCACCGCCCACCGAACCACTGCGCGCCTATCTGCAAGAGACGCTGGAAATAACGCTGGAACTGCTGGCCACCATGGCCCCCGATGCCGAAGACGACGCGGCGCTGCATTACTACCGCAGCAGCCTGCTGCACGAAGACCGCCTGACCGAAGCGCTGGCCCAGCGCCTGCATCTGGGCGCAGCGCCGGCGCGGGCCGACCGGCCAGCGCTGTGGCTGCCGGCCCAGCACGGGATGATCGGGTCAACGCCGGGTGGCCTGGTGCCGCACAACGAACGCTGGGCCTTCGACGTGGCCGTGCCCGAATTCGAGATCGACGCGCAACCCGTGAACTGGGCGCGTTATGTCGAGTTTGCCGAAGACGGTGGCTACGACCGCGCCGAACTGTGGACCGAAGCCGGCTGGCGCTGGGTGCAGGGGTGCAGCCGCCGTGCGCCCGGCCAGGTGGAACAGCTGCACGGTGGCGTGCTGGTGCTGCGCGGCTTTGGCGCCAAGGCGGGTTTGCAGCGCGCCAGCATGGCCCAGCCGGTGATGCATGTGACGCGCCATGAGGCGCAGGCCTGGTGCCGCTGGGCGGGCCGCCGCCTGCCCACCGAACCCGAATGGGAAATTGCAGCCAGCCACGGCGCCGGCCGCGGTTTTGCATGGGGCGGTGTCTTCGAGTGGGTGGGCGGCAGCGCCCGTGCCTGGCCGGGCGCAGACCGGCCCGCGCCGGGTGCGCTGGATACCGTGCCCGCTGCATCCAGGCTGGGCGAGGAGGGCGCTTGCGGTGTGTTGCGCGGCGGTTCGTGGGCCACGCGTTCACGCTGGCGTCACCCCAAGGCCCGGCGCTTTGCCGCGCCAGAGGCAGACCACCTGTTCTGCGGCTTTCGCAGTTGCGCGGTGTAGGCAGGGCTGTGGGCCGCGCGCTTCGGCTGCGCACTACAGCGGCACACAACAGTTGCGCACTACAGCGGCACACCACAGCCGCCCACCACGGCCGCCGCGGCGAACGGGCATCATCACGGCTGACGCGCCCGCATTTCCAGTGGCGCCACGGAGCCCCGCCCATGTCTGTGATTGATTTCCACCTCAACGGCCGCAGCACCCAGGTGGCGACCGATGCCAACACGCTGCTGGTGCATTTGTTGCGCGACCACCTGCACCTCACCGGCACCCATGTCGGCTGCGACACCGCGCAATGCGGTGCCTGCACCGTGCTGCTGGATGGCCAGGCCATCAAGAGCTGCAGCGTGCTGGCGGTGCAGGTGCAGGGCCGCGCTGTCACCACCATCGAAGGCCTGGCGAATTTGTCAGGACGCGCCGACGGGCTCACAGACGGCACGCTGCACCCGGTGCAGGAAGCGTTCGTGGCCTGCCACGGCCTGCAATGCGGCTTCTGCACGCCCGGCATGGTGATGGCAGCCACCTGTTTGCTGTCGCAGAACAAAGCGCCCAGCGAAGACGACATCGTGCACGCGCTGGAAGGCAACCTGTGCCGCTGCACGGGTTACGTCAACATCGTGGCCGCGGTGCAGCAAGCAGCGCTGGCGATGAGCACGGAGGCCGCATGAACGCACCCGACTTGATCTTCCAGCCTGGCCGCTTTGGCAGCGGGCAAGCCGTGCGCCGCATTGAAGACCCGGCGCTGGTGCAAGGCCAGGGCCGTTTCACCGACGACGTGGCGCCGGCCGGCCAGTTG
Source organism: Betaproteobacteria bacterium (assembly GCA_031371275.1). GTDB lineage: Bacteria > Pseudomonadota > Gammaproteobacteria > Burkholderiales > Burkholderiaceae_C > Rubrivivax. The sequence goes on along the minus strand of JANMJI010000245.1, from coordinate 2,191 downwards.
TTTGTGCGCTTTGTGCGGTCCAACGACGCCCACGGCCGCATCACTTCGATAGACACCGCCGCCGCACGCACCATGCCCGGCGTGGTGGCCGTCTACACCGCAGCCGACCTGCAAGCCGCGGGTGTCAAGCCGCTGGCCCCGGCGGGCGGTTTCAAGCAGCCCGACGGCCAGGCCATGAGCCCGCCGCCCAAGCATGCGCTGGCGCTGGATGTGGTGCGTTATGTCGGCGAAGCGGTGGTCGCCGTCGTCGCCGAAAGCCGTGAAGCCGCGCGCGCTGCAGCCGACGCGGTGGTGCTTGACATCGAATCGCTTGCCGCTGTGGTCGATGCCACAGCGGCCATCGCAGCGGGCGCGCCGCAAGTCTGGCCGGGCGCGCCCGGCAACGTGCTGGCCGAGATGAAACACGGCGACGCCAACGCCACCGCAGCGGCTTTCGCCCGTGCGGCGCACCACATCACGCTGGACATCGTCAACCAGCGCCTGGCGCCCAGCCCCATGGAGCCCCGCGCGGTGCTGGCCTATCTGGAAAACGGCAAGCTCACCGTGCGCCTGTCCACCCAGATGCCGACTGGCGTGCGCGGTGGCCTGGTGCACTGCCTGCCCGGGCAGACGCTGGAAACCGTGCGCGTGCTGGTGGGTGACGTGGGCGGCGGCTTCGGCATGAAGACCGCGCTCTACCCCGAAGACGTGCTGGTGGCCTTTGCCGCGCTGCAGTTGCAAAGGCCAATCAAGTGGCAGGCCGAAAGGCTGGAAGACTTCCTCACCGCGGTGCATGGGCGTGACCTCATCAGCCACGCAGAAATGGCGCTGGACGCGCAAGGCAAGGTGCTGGCGCTGCGTGTGCGCTCACTGGCCAACGTGGGCGCCACGCCCACCGGCGCGGGCGTGGCCATCGGGCTGCTGATAGGCCCGTGGGTCAGCACCAGCATCTACGACATTCCCACCCTCAGTTTGCACATTAGCGCGGTGTTGACGAACACCGCAGCCACCGGCGCCTACCGCGGTGCCGGCCGGCCCGAGGCGATCTACACGACCGAGCGTTTGCTGGACGCCGCGGCGCGCGAAATGAAGCTCGACCCGGCCGAGCTGCGCCGTCGCAACATGATCCGCCCCGACCAGCTGCCTTACCTCAGCGCGATGGGCCAGACCTATGACAGCGGCAACTTCGAGCAGGTGCTGGACCAGGGCCTGGCGCTGGCCGACTGGCACGGCTTTGCGGCCCGCCGCGCCGCCAGCCAGGCCAAAGGCCTGCTGCGTGGCCGTGGCATCGCCACCTTTTTGGAATGGACGGGCGGCAACGCACTGGAAGAAAACGTCCAGGTACGCGTGACATCTGACGGTTATGTCGAGCTGACCAGCGCCACCATGGCCATGGGCCAGGGCATTGCCACCAGTTACGCGCAATTGGCGGTGGACGTGTTTGGCATCCCGCTGGAACGCATTCGCATCCTGCAAGGCGACACCGACCGCGCGAATGGCTTTGGCAGCGCCGGCAGCCGTTCCTTGTTCACCGGCGGCGCCGCAGCGCGGGTGGCTTCATTGCGCGCGGTGGAAGTCGGCAAAGACCTGGCAGCACTTGCGCTGGAAGCCGCGGCGGCCGACATCGAATACGCCAGCGGCCGCTACACCGTGGCCGGCACCGACCTTTCGATAGGCTTGTTCGAGTTGGCACAACGCCAGCCCACAACCACCATCCTGGCCGAAGGCGGCGCCAAGGCCAGCGCGCCCAGCTGGCCCAACGGCTGCCACATCTGCGAGGTCGAAATCGACCCCGCCACGGGCGATGTGAAAGTGGTGGCCTATGCCAGCGTCAACGACATCGGCCGCATCGTCAGCCCGACCATCGTGCGTGGGCAGGTCGAAGGCGGCGCCGTGCAGGGCATCGGCCAGGCTTTGTGTGAACAGGTGGTGTACGACGAACAAGGGCAGCTTCTGAGCGCCAGCTTCATGGACTACGCGCTGCCGCACGTCGATGTCTTCCGCGGCTTCAAAACGGCCTTCGACGAACGCATGCCGTGCCTGACCAACAGCCTGGGCGCCAAGGGTGTGGGCGAGCTGGGCACCATTGGCGCCACGCCGGCGGTGGTGAATGCGGTGGTCGACGCGCTGGACCATGCGGGGCTCAAGCGGGATGCCGAGAAGGTGCAGATGCCACTCACTTCAGAAGTGGTGTGGCGCGCGCTGAATCGGA
>JANMJI010000241.1:0-20417 GCA_031371275.1 Betaproteobacteria bacterium | reverse complement strand
TGCCGGCCACGGCGCGCCAGTTCGGCCGGGCCATCGTGATGCCCAACCTGCGCCCGCCGGTGACCACCGCGGCGGCGGCCGTGGCCTACCGCGAACGCATCATTGCGGCGCGGCCCAAGTCTGGTGAAGGCAGTGACTTTCAGCCACTGATGACGCTGTACCTGACCGACAGCACCACCCCCGAAGAGATCGGCCGCGCCAAGGCCGCCGGCGTGGTGGCACTGAAGCTCTATCCGGCCGGCGCCACCACCCACAGCGACGCCGGCGTCACCGACATCCGCAAGACCTGTGCGGCGCTGCAGGCGATGCAGCGCCAAGGCCTGCTGCTGCTGGTACACGGCGAGGTGACAGACCCCGAGGTCGACATCTTCGACCGCGAAGCCGTGTTCATTGACCGTGTGATGCAGCCGCTGCGCGCCGACTTTCCCGAACTGAAAGTGGTGTTCGAACACATCACCACGCGGGAAGCCGCGCAGTACGTCGCCGAAGCCGGCCCGCACACCGCGGCCACGTTGACGGCGCACCATTTGCTCTACAACCGCAACGCGCTTTTTACGGGCGGGCTGCGCCCCCACTACTACTGCCTGCCGGTGTTGAAGAAAGAGCAACACCGCCAGGCGCTGGTGGCCGCCGCAACCTCGGGCAACCCGCAGTTTTTCCTCGGCACCGACAGCGCGCCACACGCCGCGGTGATGAAGGAACAAAGCGTGTGCGGTGCCGGCTGCTACACCGCGCCGGCCGCGCTGGAGCTGTATGCCGAAGCCTTTGAGGCCGCGGGCGCGCTGCACAAGCTGGAAGGTTTTGCCAGCCATTTCGGCGCCGATTTCTATGGCCTGCCGCGCAACACCGGCAGCCGGACGCTGAAGCGCGAAGCCTGGCAAATGCCGACCGAGCTGCCCTTCGGCGACGCCACCATCAAACCGCTGCGTGCCGGTGAAACCTTGAACTGGAAACTCCAATGAGTGGCTGCCATGAGTAACGACAGAGTCATGCTGCTGATCGACGCCGACAACGTGTCGGTCGACGTGATGGAGCAGGCCGTGCGCCTGCTGCTGAACCAGCATGGTGGCTTGCATGTGCGGCGCGCCTATTGCACGGCTGAAAGCGCTGTCAGCAACCAGGCGGCCTTCAAACGCCTGGGCATCAAGCCGATGGTCAATCTGGCCGCCGGCAAGAACAGCACCGATATTGCGCTGGCGGTGGACGCCATCGATCTGGTGCTGGCCGAACGGCCTGACGTGGTCGTCATCGCATCTTCAGACAGCGACTTTGCGCCGCTGGTGCAGCGCCTGCGTGAAAAGGGCTGTGTCGTGCGCGGCATCGGCCAGCAAGGCAAGACCGGCGATGAAACGCAAGCCGTGTACGACGACTTCACGGTGCTGGAACACCGCAAGGCCGCGGCTGCTGAGCCTGGCCGAAGCCCGCCGGCCAAGCGGCCGGCGCGCAAGGCTGCGGCCAAGACGCCGGTGGCAAAAAAGGTACCTGCCGCCAAGAAAGCCGCAGCCACCAAGCCCGCCGCCGCCAAGCCCGCGCGCAAGACGGCAGCGCGCAAGAGTGCAGCCGTGCAGGCCGCCAGAATGCCTGCCGAGATAGCCGCCGAACTGCCCGTTGCACTGCCCGACGCGCTGCCCGCCGCACTGCCCGTAAAACGGCCCGTGCATGACGCGCCACTGCCCCGGGCCGCCGCCACCGCACCCGCATCGCGCGCGCCTTCACGCGGCGCCGAAACAGCGCGTCCCGGTGGTCGGTCTTCGGCTTCGTTGCAGGCCGTGCTGGCCTGCCTGCCCGAGCTGTCTGCCGGCCAGGGCCTGGCTTTGAACGTCGCCGTGCAGCGCCTGCGTGAAGCCCAGCTATTGGGCAAGAACACGCCTTCGCCGAAGTTCTTTTCGCAGTTGTCAGACCGCTTCGAGCTGGTCCCGGCTGACCAACCGTCGCAGGTTCGACTGCGCGGCTGAAGCGGCCACCGTGCAAGCCCCCACGCCGCCCAGGCTTGCTTGAAACGCCGCGGCGCAGCCTAACATTCAGCCTGTCCTCGGCAACCCCGCGGCCCCGCCGGCCGTCACCACCGTCATGAAACGCATTGCGCTGTTCATCATCACCAACCTGGCCGTGATGCTGGTGTTGGGCACGGCCGCCAGCCTGTTGGGCGTCAACCGCTACCTCACGGCCAACGGCTTGAACCTGGGCATGTTGCTGGGTTTTGCCGCGGTGATGGGCTTTGGCGGCGCCATCATCTCGCTGCTCATCAGCAAGCCGATGGCGAAGTGGAGCACGGGTGCGAAGCTCATCAACCAGTCGACCGACCCGACCCACCGCTGGATCGTCGCCACGGTGGAAAAGTTTGCGCAGAAGGCCGGCATCGGCATGCCCGACGTGGCCATCTTTGAAGGCGAGCCGAATGCCTTTGCAACCGGCGCGTTCAAGAACTCGGCCATGGTCGCCGTGTCTACCGGCCTGCTGCACAGCATGAGCCGCGAAGAGGTGGAAGCCGTCATCGGCCACGAGATTGCGCATGTGGCCAACGGCGACATGGTGACCATGGCCTTGATCCAGGGTGTGATGAACACCTTCGTGGTCTTCCTGTCGCGCGTCATCGGCTACTTCGTCGACAAGGTGGTGCTGCGCAACGACCGTGAAGGCCCGGGCATCGGCTACTACATCACCACCGTGGTGCTGGACATTGCGCTGGGCGTGCTGGCAGCCATCGTTGTGGCCGCGTTCTCACGCCAGCGTGAGTACCGCGCCGATGCCGGCGCTGCCGCGTTGATGGGCCGCAAGCAGCCGATGATCAATGCGCTGGCCCGATTGGGCGGCGTCGAAGCGGGTGAACTGCCAAAAAGCATGGCTGCGATGGGCATCAGCAGCAAGCCCAGCGGGCTGATGGCACTGTTCAGCAGCCACCCGCCGATTGAAGACCGCATTCGGGTGTTGCAGACAAGCGCCTGACCGCGGTGGCCGCGCTGGTCATGACTACGGGGCTTGCGGGCCCTGTTTTCAAACCTTCAGGGTTTTGCCTTGGCCACGCGCCCCATCAGAAAAAACTCGTCGTTGGGCCGCATGCCGCTCAGGTTGGCCATTCGGTTGGAGAGGCCGAAGAAGGCCGTGATGGCGCCGATGTCCCACGCGTCTTCATCGCTGAAGCCATGGCTGCGCAGGGCCTCGAAATCGGCTTCCTCGATGCTGTGCGAAGCGGTGCAGACCTGCATCGCAAAGTCGAGCATCGCGCGCTGGCGCGGCGTGATGTCGGCCTTGCGGTGGTTGACGGCAATCTGGTCGGCGAGCAGCGGTTTTTTTTCGTAGATGCGCAGGATGGCGCCATGCGCGACGACGCAGTACAGGCACTGGTTGGCGGCCGAGGTGGCGACGATGATCATCTCGCGTTCACCCTTGCTCAAAGAACCCGTGTCCTTGATGAGCAGCGCATCGTGGTAAGCCATGAAGGCCCGCCATTCGGCCGGCCGGTGGGCCAGCGCCAGGAACACATTGGGCACGAAGCCGGCTTTTTCCTGGACTTCCAGAATGCGCGTGCGCAGATCCTCGGGCAGGTCTTTGAGTTCGGGCACCGGGTAGCGTGAAATCGTCGTCATGGTGATGTCTCCAACAGGTTCTGAACTGCGTTGCGTGCAGCCGTGCGCATCATGAAGCGCGGAACTGCGTGGCATGCAGCCGCAAGCATCATGAAGCGCGGAACTGCATTGCATGCAGCCGCGCGTACAACCCGCCGGCCGCCAGCAATTCGGCATGCGTGCCTTGTTCGGCCAAACGGCCGCCGTCCAGCGCCAGCACGCGGTCGGCATGTTCGATGGTGCTCAGGCGGTGCGCGATGACCAGCGTGGTGCGGCCCTGCATCAGCCGTTCCAGCGCTTCCTGCACCGCACGTTCGCTTTCGCTGTCCAGCGCCGATGTGGCTTCGTCCAGTATCAACACCGGCGCGTCTTTGGCAATGGCGCGCGCAATGGCCAGGCGCTGGCGCTGGCCGCCTGACAGTTGGTTGCCGTTGTGGCCGATGGCGGTTTCCAGCCCCTGCGGCAGGCCCTCGACAAAGTCCAGCAAGTTGGCCGCACGCAGTGCATCGCGCACCTGTTCGCGCGGCATGTCGGCACCCAGCGTGACGTTGGCGGCCACGGTGTCGTTGAACAACACCACATCCTGGCTGACCATCGCAAACTGCCGGCGCAAGGCGCGCACGTCCCATTCGCCCAGCGACCTACCGTCCAAAGTGATGCTGCCGCTGGTGGGCGTAATGAAACGTGGCAACAGGTTCACCAGCGTAGTTTTGCCGGCGCCTGAAGGCCCCACCAAGGCGACGGTTTCGCCGGCCTTCACATGCAGCGTCAAATCTTGCACCGCGGGCGCGGTGTCTTCGCGATAACGCAGCGTCACCGCGTTGAACTGAATGTCGCCGCGGGCACGGCCGCCGTCGTAGCTGCCGCCTTCTTCGACCGGGCTTTGCTCGATCAGGTCGAGCCCGCGTTCCACCGCGGCCAGGCCCCGCGTCAGCGGTGCCATCACGTCAGACAGGTGCTTGGCCGGCGCCACCAGTTGCAGCATGGCGGTGACAAAGGCCACAAATTCACCCACCGAGGTGGCGCCGCTGCGGCTTTGCCACAGTGCGATGACGATGACCAAGCTCAAGGCGCAGGCTGAAAGCATCTGCGTCACCGGCGTCATCGTGGCGCCGGCGACCACGGCTTTCATCATCAGCCGGCGCACACGGTCGGCGCGCTCGAAGAAGCGTTGGCCCTGCTGCGCCTCGGCGCCATGCAGGCGCACGGTGCGCCAGGCCAGCATGTTTTCTTCCACCACATAGGCCAGCGCATCGGTGGCCTGCTGGCCTTCCAGGGTCAGCCGGTGCAGGCGGCGGCCGATGGTGCGCATGACCCACGCCACGGCCGGGAACAGCAGCGCGACGATGAGTGTCAACTGCCAGTTCAGGGTCAGCAGATAGGCCAGCAGCGCCACCAGCACCAATGAATCCCGCACCAGCGTCAGCAATGAAGTTGACAGCGTGCCGACGCCGTTCTGCGCTTCGTAGACCAGCGTGTTGGTCATGCCGCTGGCGGTTTGCTGTGTGAACAGCGCCGGCGCGCTGGCCAGCAGCCGCGCAAACATCTTTTCGCGCAGCAACTGCACCGCACGGTTGGCGGCCCAGGACAGCCCGTATTGCGACAAGAAGCCCGCCAGGCTGCGCACTGCAAACAAGCCGATGATGGCCACCGGCACCAGCCACAGCGGCAGCTTGCCGCCGGTAAAGCCCTGGTCCAGCAAGTGGCCCAGCAATTGCGGAATCAGCGGTTCGGTGACGGCCGTGATGGCCGCGCCGGCGGCTGCGGCCCACAGACCAAGGCGGCTGTTGCGGATGTACGGCAACAGCCGCGAAAGACGCTGCAAGAGAGTGGGCATGTCGATGTGAAAGCGGCGGCGCTGGATTATCGCGGCGCCGGTTCGCCTGCCGGTGCGCGTGCGCGCGCCCGTGCTGGCGCCGCAAACACGCTGCCTACAATGCGCCGCATGCCTTGCCGCCCCGCACGCCTGCCTTGAAGCCCCGGTTCAGTCACGGCCGCCGCGCTTTTGTGGCCACCAGCGCGGCCGGCGCATGCGCTGCGGCCGGGCTGTCGCTGCCGGCGCTGCCGGCGCTAGCCCAGTTCCGGGTTGAGATCAACGGCGTGGGCGCGACCCAGGTGCCGCTGGCACTGGCCGCCTTCCGCGGTGAAGCGGCATCGGGTGTGGCGGTGTCGCAAGTCATCAAGGCCGACCTGGAACGCAGCGGTCTGGTGCGCGGCATCGATGCCAATGTGGCGCTGGATGAACGCAGCGTGGTCGACCTGCCGCTGTGGCGCAGCCGCGGCGCCGATGCGCTGGTGGCGGGCTCCGTCACGCGCGGTGTCGATGGCCGTTTTGACGTGCGCTACAAGCTCTGGGACGCTGTCAAGGGTGAAGAACTGTTGGGCCAGAGCAAGGTCGTGCTGGCCGGTGACCTGCGCCTGGCCGCGCACCGCGTGGCCGATGAAATCCACCAGAAGCTAACGGGTGAAAAGGGTGTCAATGCGACCCGCATTGCCTACGTCGTGCGGGTCGGCCGGCGCTACACGCTGCATGTGACCGATGCCGATGGTGAAGGCGGCCAGGTGGCGCTGGCCAGCCCGGAATCGATCATCTCGCCGGCCTGGAGCCCCGACGGCAAGAAGCTGGCCTACGTGTCTTTCGAGACGCAGAAAGCCGTGGTCTGGGTGCAAGACCTGACGACGGGTGAACGCCGCATCGTGGCCAGCTTTCGCGGCAGCAACAGCGCGCCGGCCTGGTCGCCCGACGGCCAGCGGCTGGCGGTGACGCTGTCGCAAGATGGCCTGGCGCAGCTCTACACCTTGGCTGTGGGTGGCGGCTCGAGCGCCACGCCGACGCGGCTGACGAGCAGCAACGCCATCGACACCGAACCCAGCTACGCGCCCGACGGCAAGACCATCTACTTCGTCAGCGACCGCGGCGGCGGCCCGCAGATTTACCGCGTGCCGGCCAGCGGTGGCACGGTGGAAAGGGTGAGCTTTGCCGGCGGCTACAACATCAGCCCTGCCATCAGCCCCGACGGCCTGCAGATGGCCTTCATCACCAGACAGGGCACGGCCTACCGTTTGATGTTGCAAGACCTGGACAGCGGAACTGTGACCCCGCTTTCAGACACACAGGACGATGAAAGCCCCAGTTTTGCGCCAAACGGCCGGCTCATTGTCTACGCCACCCGCGTTCAGGGCAGCGACGTGTTGATGACCACCACCCTTGATGGCAAGATCAAAACGCGTTTGCTCACCATCAGCAGCGGCGCCGACATGCGCGAGCCGGCCTGGGGGCCGTATGGCCGCTGATGCTGCCGATGCTGCTGCCGCTGTCGCTGCTGCTTTTGATGTTGATGACGATGCTGTTGAAGCTCTGGGCCCGACGCCCACCACCTGCTTGAAGGAGACGCCTGTGAAGATGCCCATTTCTGGTTTGAAGACCTGTACCGCACTGGCCGCGACGCTGGCCTTGTTGGCCGGCTGCGAAACCACCAAGCTGCCCGAACAGACCACCGCGGCGCCGGTGGAAAGCCGCCAGCCGGTCGCCACACCGACGGCAGCGCGCACCCTGCCAGCCACGCCCAGCGGCGCACCGCAGTCGCAAGTGGCCACGGTGGACCTTTCCAAGTCGGGTGACGGCAGCGGCGTGGCCGGTGCATCGGCCCGTGGCGCGGGTGCCACCGCAGCCGGCGCCACCGCAATGATGGCCTTGCCCAGCCAGCGCGTCGTCTACTTCGATTTCGACAGCTTCGTCATCAAGGGCGACTTCCAGCCGCTGATCGACGGCTATGCCAAGGTGCTGTCGACCAACAAGGCCAAGCGCCTGGTCATTGAAGGCCACACCGACGAACGTGGTGGCCGCGAATACAACCTGGCGCTGGGCCAAAAGCGCGCCGAGGCAGTGGTCAAGTCGCTGAAGCTGCTGGGCGCCACCGACGGTCAAATGGAGGCCGTCAGCTTTGGCGAAGAACGCCCGGCCGCCACTGGCGGTGACGAATCGGCCTGGGCCAAGAACCGCCGTGCCGAGCTGAAGGACCGCTGAGATGCAGGCTCGTGCACAAGGGCGGGCGGCCCTGGTCGCCTGTCTGCTGGCGGGTGCCTTCGGGTCGGCGCAGGCTGGAATTTTCGACGACGAAGAAGCCCGCAAAGCCATCGTCGACCTGCGCAACCGCGTCACCGCGGTGGAAGATTCGGGCAAACAACGTGCGGCTGAATTGACCACCGCCAACGCGGCGCTGACCGAACAACTCACGGCGCTGCGCCGCAGCCTGCTGGACCTGAACAACCAGTTGGAGGCCATGCGTGGCGAGCTGGCCAAGCTGCGTGGCAACGACGAACAACAGGTGCGTGAACTGGCCGACCTGCAACGGCGCCAGAAAGACGCCAGCCAGGCGCTGGACGACCGCCTGCGCAAGCTGGAACCCGTGAAGGTGGCCATAGACGGCCGCGACGCGATGGTGGAGCAGGACGAAAAACGCGCCTACGACGAAGCTATCGCGGCCATTCGCGGTGGTGATTTCGACAAGTCGGTGGCTTTGCTGTCGAATTTCCAGCGCCGCTATACCGGCAGTGCGTACCTCGATTCGGTGCGTTTCTGGCTGGGCAACGCGCTGTACGGCAAACGCGACTACAAGGAAGCCATCGTCGCCTTTCGCGCCTTCGTGGCCGCCGCGGCCGAACACCCGCGCGCGCCCGAGGCGCTGCTGGCGCTGGCCAACAGCCAGGCCGAGATGAAAGACCCGAAAGGCGCGCGCAAGACCATCGAAGAATTGCTCAAGGCCTATCCGCAGTCTGAAGCGGCACAGGCCGGCAAGGAACGGCTGGCATCGATCAAGTAGCGCTGCTTGCAGCGGGCCCGCGAACGTTGACCAGCCGGCTGCCATGCTGTCGCCGATGAATCCCGTGACGAACGAAGACGCCGACCTGGAACGCCGCTTCGGCGGCCTGCGCCGCCTGTATGGCGATGCCGCTTACGCCAGGCTGCGCGCGGCCAGCGTGGCCGTGGTGGGGCTGGGCGGCGTGGGTTCGTGGACGGTGGAAGCGCTGGCCCGCAGCGGCGTCGCGCAGCTGGTGCTGGTCGACCTGGACCATGTGTCTGAATCGAACATCAACCGCCAGGTGCAAGCGCTGACCAGCACCCTGGGCCAGCACAAGGGTGAGGCCTTGCGCGAGCGCATCGCAGCCATTCACCCGGGCTGCGCCGTGCAGGTGGTGGACGCCTTCGTCGACGAAGAAAACTGGCCTGCCTTGCTGCCCGTGCCGGTGCAGGTCTTGGTGGATGCCTGTGACCAGGTGCGCGCCAAAACCGCGCTGGCCGCCTGGGCCTTGGGGGCGCGCATACCGCTGGTGTGCGTGGGCGCAGCCGGTGGCAAACGTGCGGCCCAGCAGGTGGAAGTGCAAGACCTGGCCGACACCAGCCACGACCCGCTGCTGGCCAGTCTGCGCCAGCGCTTGCGCAAGCACGCGGGCGCGGCGCGCCAGGGCCGCATGGCTGTGCGCTGCGTGTTCTCACGCGAGAGCGTGGCTGCACCCGATGCTGGCGGCGCCACGGCCAGACCTGACGCCAGCGATGCCAGCGATGCCAGCGGTGCCAGCGACGCCAGCGGTGGCGGCGATGCCAACGACGGCAGCCTGAACTGCCACGGCTACGGTTCCAGCGTGGCCGTCACCGCCACCTTCGGCATGGTGGCCGCGGGCGAGGCCATCAACCTGTTGCTGGCAGCCGCACCCGGGTAGTTGGCCGCAGTTTTCTGCATATAATCTGAGGCTCTGCGGACGGGTCGTTAGCTCAGTCGGTAGAGCAGCGGACTTTTAATCCGTTGGTCGCGTGTTCGAGTCACGCACGACCCACCACGTATCCGCTACCCCCCGGCCCCGGCCGCGCACCCAGTTCCAGGGCTCTTAGCTCAGTTGGTAGAGCAGCGGACTCTTAATCCGTTGGTCGACAGTTCGAATCTGTCAGGGCCCACCAAAAATCAAGTGTTGAAGATCAACGGCTTGGCGGAAACGCCAGGCCGTTTTTTCTTGTGCTTGGGCATCGCGAGACGGCGGTTTTTCTGGCATTGGCACAAAATGGCGTACGTCGAGACTGGCGATGGAGGCGTCAACCGGGTCATCGCACATGGCAACCATCACCAAGCGTCGAAAATTCTGGCGGGCGCAGAGCCGCCGTCGCGGCTACCAACTGACCTTGCCCTCGTTCGACGTAGTCCATAGCCACTCGGTTACGCGGCATTCTTTGCGTGGCCCGCGTGCCAGTTTTCTTCGAACCTCATCGGGCTGACATAGCCCAGCGTGGAGTGAAGTCTGCGATGGTTGTAGAACGTCAACCAGTCGATCACCTCGTCCATCGCTTGGCGCTGGGTGGCGAACCGCTTGCCATACAACCGGCCCACTGTTTGGCCGCTTGAATCCCAAGGACAACACCATGAGCGAACTCGGAAAACTTGAAGACCTGCCCCCTGATTACGTCGCCGCACTGCGCGCGCAAAACCTGGTGCCGCTGTGGCCCAGCCTGCGCGGCGTGCTGCCGCCGGGCAAGCCGATCCTGAACACCCGCGCCACACATTGGCCCTACGCCGTCATTCGGCCACTGCTGATGAAAGCCGGTGCGCTGACACCCATCGAGAAGGCCGAGCGCCGCGTGTTGGTGCTGGCCAATCCCGGACACGGGCTGGACAAGATGCAGGCCAGCGCGGCGATGTACCTGGGTATGCAATTGCTGCTGCCCGGTGAGTGGGCGCCGTCGCACCGCCACACGCCCAACGCCGTGCGCATGGTGGTCGAAGGCGAGGGCGCGTGGAGCAATGTCGACGGCGAGAAGTGCCCGATGTTGCGCGGCGACCTGATCCTCACGCCCACCGGCCTGTGGCACGAACATGGCCACGACGGCAACGAGCCGGTGGTGTGGCTGGATGTGCTCGACCTGCCGCTGGTCTACTACATGGAAGCCAGCTACCACGTCGACGGCGGGCGCCAGAAGACGTTGCCCACGCAAGGCGCGCGGACCTACGCGCGCGGCGGCATCGTGCCCACGCCTGTGTTCGCGCGCTCGCGCAAGCCCTACCCCATGCTGCGCTACCCGTGGGCCGATGCACGCGCGGCGCTCGAATCATTGGCTGCCGATCAGCCCGATCTTGAAGCCGTGCAGGTCACCTACACCAACCCCGAGACCGGCGGCCATGTCGAAAACATCCTCGGCTTCTATGCGCTGATGCTGCGGCCCGGGCAGACCTTGCGCCTGCCGGTGCGCAGCCCGGCAATGGTTTTTCACCTGATCGAGGGAAGTGCCAGCGTGCAGGTGGGTGAACAGCGCGAAGGGCAGCGCTTCTTGTTTGCGCAAGCCGACACCTGCTGCGCGCCCGGCTACACGCCGGTGACGTTGTCCAACATCTCCGCCAACGCGCCCGCCTTCATCTTCATCGCCGACGAAACACCGCTGCACACCAAGCTCGGCGTGTTCGAAATTAGAGACCGCGAAGTCCGAGACTGAATGCAACCTGGAAACGGTAGCTGACCGCTTGCTGCCGGCCCGAACACCGCGTGAATGCTGGACTTTTCGACGCCGACAACAGCCCCCTTTTTGGGTGAGAGCGCTACGCACCGACTGCGCTGCGGCGCGCGCTGGCGGCGTTGCTTCTCGTTGCGGGCATGCGCCCGTTGCCTCGTCGCGCCTTGCCATCGCACCGCATCGCAGCCCACTCGGGCGAGTTCAACTGCCGTTTCCAGGTTCAATCCGACACACGAACCCCATCACGACCACCACCTGCATCTGGAACCCGCCGCCGGTGTGCTCGTTGCCCGTACGCGGCAAGACCGAGCGCCTGCCCATCAAGCGCATCATTTTGGTCAGCCGTAACTACCACGCGCATGCAGTCGAGATGGGCCGCCCTGTCGACAAGAGCGTCGAGGTGCCGTTCTACTTCACCAAGGCACCGGGCACGATGGTCGAGTTCGGCGCCACCGTTGCGTATCCGCCCGGTACTAGAAACTACCACTTCGAGATGGCGCTGGTGGTCGCTGTCGGCAAGGCGGAGTTCCGGGTGTCCGAAGCCGCCGCGAGCCGCCGCCGCGTCGCTGGTCTACGGCTGTGCCCGCGGCCTGGAAATGACGCGCCGCGCCCTGCGACCTATCGCCCGCGAAAAGGGCCAAACCCGGGATTTGGGCAAGGGCGCAGTGCAGTCGTCGGTGGTCTCTCGCTGACTTGCTTGGGCAGGAGGCCGAGCTTCTGTTCGTAAAACGATCGCGCGCGTACCACGTCCTTCGCAGCGGTTGCGGGTAAGTCCGAGGAAGGTGGTGTCGGGCTGCGGCGTATATTGACAGTTAGCGCGCTAATCGTGAGCGATTTTTTTTGATGGCGCGTGGCGCCAGGTCAGCGTTGCCAGGCTCGAATTCGGTTGCTGGAGTTGAGACATGACACGTCAGGCCGCCAGAGCATTTCGCACCGCCGCCGTGATGGCATGGTTTGCGCTGCCCCTTGCTCTGGGCAGTGGATTGACGCCATTGATGGGCGCCGCCCAGGCCGCTCCCAGTGCCGCGGACGCGCAGGCTTTGTTCGCGGCGAGCTTCAAGGATTTCGACCGCAAGCAGCAAGCGTTGGCGCAGTTCAAAGGCAAGCCGATGGTGGTGTATTTCTGGGCCACCTGGTGCAAGTCGTGCAAGCAGGAAGTGCCAGAACTGATTGCGTTGCACAAGAAATACGGCGGCAAATTGAATGTCGTCGGCATTGCAATTGACAACACCGACAAGGTGCGCGAGTTCGCCAAAGCGAACCAGATCAATTACACGCTGCTGCTCGGCAGCAACGACGCCGTCGCGCTGACCAAACAGTTGGGCAACGGCGTCGGTGGCCTGCCGTTTGCGGTGGTTGTCGATGCGCAGGGCCGCATCGTCAAGACCCTGCTGGGCGAAACGCCGCCCGGCAAATTTGAAGAACTGGTACGGCCGTTGGTCATCTGACCGATTGAATGTTTGCCTGACTGACTGACGGGCGTTGCAGTGAAGCGTATCGACACATCAACTACACAGGAGACGAGCACAATGAAATTTGCCAACCCACCAGTCACCGCGGGGCGCTTGAAGCTGCGCCTGCGGACACTGGCGCTGGCGGTCACGATGGCAACGGCCGCGGCCGCAGCGCTTGCTGCGACGCCGGTCATCCACATCGTCGACCCCTCGCCGGTGAACTGGCTGTCCATCACCTGGAACACCATGGAAGAACTGGTGCGGGTGGACAAGGACGGCCGCACCGTACCCACGCTGGCTGAAAGCTACCGCTGGGTCAACGCCACGACGATGGAATTCAAGCTACGCAAGGGCGTGGCCTTTCAGGACGGCGAAGCCTTCAACGCCAAGGTGTTTCGTCGCAGCTTCGACGAAGTGCAGAAGGCCGTGAACCCGCATCCGCCGGGCGCGTTCTTGAACTTCCCGAAAGAGACCAAGCTCGAGGTCGTGGACGACTACACCGTGCGCTTTGTGTTCCCCAGCACCGACAGTGCGGCGGTCATGAAGTTTCGCGGCATGCATGTGGCCAGCACCAAGTTCTGGAACACCAACGGGTTCAAGAACAAGAAGACCGGCAACGCTGAAGGCAATTGGTGAGTGATAGACGAACCGGGTCCGTGGGGGACTGGTCCGTTTGTCTTGAAGGAAGGCGCTTCGATACTTGACAAGCGTTCTCCGACATTGACGCTGGAGCCCAATGCCAATTACTGGAACAAGGCGCGCATTCCAAAGGCCACCTTCGTTTTTGACAACGTCATTTCCAAGGCCGAGGCTCTGGAAGAAGTTGCCAAGGGCGGCAAGGTTGACATCGTCACCGAGCTGACGCCCGCTGAAGCCGTGGCGCTGAAGAAAAGCACCAAAGCCAAGGTCGTCGAAAGCAAATCGAAGACGGTGCTGGTGGGCGTGCTGAACCGCAGCGTTGCCAACTCGAAATGGGCCGACGTGAAATTGCGCCAGGCCCTGAACATGGCGGTAGACCGTGCCGCGGTGGTCAAGGAAGCTGCGCTGGGTTATGGCACGGTGATGTCTTCGATGATCATGTCCGGCCAGTTCGGCCATGAAGCGTCGTTGAAGCCGTATGCCTACGATGCAGCGGCGGCTGGCAAGGCGCTGGCGGCCGGCGGCGTCAAGAGCATTACAGTGGTGGCGGGTGAGGGCTACAAGGCTGTCGTCGAAGCCATGACCAAGAGCCTGGCGAAAGCCGGGGTCAAGGTGGTGGCCGAGTACGCTGCGGCGCCCAAGGGTGACAACTGGGACGTGTGGTTGGTCGAGCATTTCGACTGGTCGCCCGAATACCCGTATGGTGTCGTCTTCCGCGAGTTCTTCGGCAAGGATGGTGGTTTCCGCAAGATGCCGGAAGACGCCGAGTTCAACGCCATGAGCACCAAGCTGCTGGCCGAGACCGACAAGTCCAAGCTGGAGCGACTGACGGCGCAGATGAACCGCTACGTCCACGATCAGGCCAACGTGTTGTTCCTGTACGCACCTTCGAAGCTGTATGCGGTCAGCAACCGCATCAACTTCGTGCCCTACAAAACGTGGATGCTGGAATTGGCTGAGACGACGGTGAAGTAGATCGGCTGCAAAGGCAAGGGCGCGGCAGTGACCGCGGCCTTGCCGATTTTCGGCAAGGCGAGAGAACAGCCAGGGGCATGCCGCAGCGCGTGCCCCTGGCCCATGTCATTGCAGGAGTGTGGCCCCCTGGCCTGAGAGCCCCAGAGTCTTTCGTTCATGCCCGCTCATCACGCCAAAAGACGCCCACTCGGCGTTGCAAATGCTCGCCATAGCCCGAGCTATGGCTGCGCTTTGTGCCTGGTGCAGTGTTCGACGCTATGCAGCACATAAAACCGCGTCTTTACCGCCCTGGCGTCGTTGCAAGTCCTCGCAATGCCACGAGGCATTGCTGCGGTTTGCGCCTGACCAGGACGACAAATCCATCGGCTTTGTTAAGTGCTGCCTAGCATCGAACACTGCACTGGATCGAGCGCCTTTTGGCACGCCGCTCGGGCACGCCCGAAAAACTCTCAGGCTCTGAGCACATGATTGTTGGCACCGCCGGTCATATCGACCATGGCAAGACATCGCTGGTCAAGGCATTGACGGGTGTCGATGCCGATCGTCTGAAGGAAGAGAAGGCACGCGGCATCACCATCGATCTGGGCTACGCCTACCAGGTCTTGCCGGGTGGTGAAGTGCTTGGGTTCATCGACGTGCCAGGCCACGAAAAATTCATCCACAACATGCTGGCCGGCGCCACCGGCATCAATCATGTGCTGCTGGTGATTGCGGCCGACGACGGGCCCATGCCGCAGACGCTTGAACATCTGGCCATCCTCGGGCAGCTTGGGCTCACACGCGGTGTGGTGGCGCTGACCAAGATCGACCGTGTGGATGCAGCGCGGCGCGCCGCCGCGTCAGAGGAAGTTCGCGGCCTGCTGGCGGGCAGCCTGCAAGCCGGCTTTGCCATCCTCCCGGTGTCTGCGGTCACGGGGGAAGGCATGAGCGCATTGCGCGCTCACTTGCAAGGCGCAGCAGAGCGCGCTGCGTTGATTGCGAACAGCCACCAAGACAGCCCGTTCAGGCTGGCGATTGACCGCTCATTCACGCTCGCAGGCATTGGTACCGTCGTCACCGGCACGGTGTTCGATGGCCAGGTGGCGGTGGGCGACAGGCTGATGATTTCGCCGCTGGGGTTTGAAGTGCGTGTGCGCAGCCTGCATGCGCAAAACCGCCAGGCCACCAGCGGCACGCGCGGCCAGCGTTGTGCGCTGAACATCGTGGCCCCGCAGCTGGACCGTCGCCAGATCGAGCGTGGCCAGTGGCTGTTGGCCCCGGCGCTGCACGCGCCAACGCAGCGGCTTGACGCGCGCCTGGCGCTGCTGCCTTCTGAAGCACGCCCGCTGCAGCACTGGACGCCAGTGCATGTGCACCTGGGCGCGGCGCATGTACAGGGCCGCGTGGCCCTGTTGCAGGAAGCCGCGCTGCAAGCCGGCGCAAGCGCGCTGGTGCAACTGGTGCTGGACCAACCCGTGAGCGCGCTGCACGGTGACCGCTTCATCTTGCGCGACCAGTCGGCGCAGCGCACGCTGGGTGGCGGGCTGGTGCTTGACGCTTCGCCGCCAGAACGCGGCCGGCGCAAGCCGCAGCGCGCCGCCTGGCTGGCGGCGCTGGAGGCAGCCACGCCGCAGGCTGCGTTGGTGCAATTGCTGGCCGTGTCGCCCGTTGGTATTGATCTGGCCTGGTTCACGCAGCTGTTCAAACTCGGCGATGTGGCCCTGTTGCCGTGGCTAAAGGCCGCGGGCGCACACGTCCTGCAAAAAAGTGCCGGCACGGTGGGCAGCGTCGATGCTTCGCGCTCATCACGCGCCTTCAGCGCAGCGCACTGGCAGCAACTGGCCGAGCAGGCAATGCTGGCTTTGTCGCGTCATCACCAACGCCACCCCGACAGCGCTGGCGCCAACCTGCAAGAGCTGCGTGGCTTGATGCCGCAGCGCCCCGCAGCGGCGGTGGTGGCTGGCCTGCTGGACACCGCCATCGCGCAGCAGCGTGTGTTGCGTGTCGGTGCGCGCTACCAACTGGCCGCGCACCGCGTGGCCCTCAGCACGGCCGAGCAGCGGCTGTGGCAGCGTGCGCTGCCGTGTCTCCATTCGGCCGGCCTGGCGCCGCCGCAGGTGCCCGAATTGGCGCGCGAGCTGGGCGTCAACGAAGAAAGTCTGCGCACCCTGTTCTGCCGCCTGGCACGCATGGGCCAGTTGCACCGCGTTCGGCGTGAGGTGTTTTTTCTGCCGCAAACGGTGGCGCTGCTGGCCGCGCAGACCGAGGCGCTGGCCCTGGCCACGCCGCACGGCGTGGTCACGGTGGGGCCGTTTCGTGACAGCACTGGCCTGCACCGCAACCTGGGCATTCCGATGCTCGAATTTTTCGACCGCGCCGGCTTTACGATGCGGCGCAAAGACGGCCGCCGTGTGCGCCAGGACAGCGCCGCGGTGTTCGGCACCGCCGC
Source organism: Betaproteobacteria bacterium (assembly GCA_031371275.1). Lineage (GTDB taxonomy): Bacteria > Pseudomonadota > Gammaproteobacteria > Burkholderiales > Burkholderiaceae_C > Rubrivivax. The sequence goes on along the minus strand of JANMJI010000241.1, from coordinate 3,860 downwards.
GCTGGATTTGCTGCACGAACTCGGTTAAGGCCAAGCACACCAACATGGAAGAGAAGCGCTCCCCGGTGGGACGGCCGGTCTTCAAAACCGGAAGGGGCCGTTCTACGGTCCCTGGTGGGTTCGACTCCCACTCTCTTCCGCCATGTCCGGATTTGTCTCATGCGCCGTCTCATGCACCGCTTTGTGCACCTTGCCTTGCACAGGCCTGAACAATGGCCGCTGATCTGCTGAGCACCGAGACCGCTGTGCCGGCGGCGCGTGGCGCCACCGACAAACGCTGCGCGCTGCCGTCGGTGGACAGGTTGCTGGCGCATGCCTTGTCGCCCGCGCTGCTGCACGCACACGGCCACAGCACCGTCGTCGCTGCCATGCGCGGGGTGCTTGCGCAAGCACGAAAGAGCGTGGCTGAAGCACCCACAGCAGACTTCAGCGAAGACACGCTCATCGTTCTGTGCGCGCAGCGCCTGGTCGCCGCCGCACAGCCACGGCTGCGCCCGCTGTTCAACCTCACCGGCACCGTGCTGCACACCAACCTGGGCCGTGCGCTGCTGCCGCAAGAAGCGATCGATGCGGTGACCATGGTCATGCGCATGCCGGCCAACCTGGAGTTCGATCTCGACACCGCGGCCCGTGGTGACCGCGACGACCTCGTCGAAGGCCTGGTGCGTGAACTCACGGGCGCCCAAGCCTGCACGGTGGTCAACAACAACGCGGCGGCGGTGTTTCTGGTGCTCAACACTTTGGCGCAGCGCCGTGAAGTCATCGTATCGCGCGGTGAATTGATAGAGATTGGCGGCGCCTTCCGCGTGCCAGACATCATGGCCCGCGCCGGTGCAAAGCTGCGCGAAGTCGGCACCACCAACCGCACCCACCTGAAGGATTTTGAAGACGCCGTCTGCCCCCGCACCGCCATGTTGATGAAGGTGCACTGGAGCAACTTCGAGATCACTGGCTTCACCAAAACCGTGCCAGAACGTGAACTCGCCGCGCTGGCCCACGCCCACGGTCTGCCGCTGGTCAACGACCTGGGCAGCGGCACCCTGATCGATCTGTCGGTCTACGGCTTGCCGAAAGAGCCCACCGTGCAAGCCGCGCTGGCCGACGGTGCCGACCTGGTGCTGTTCAGCGGCGACAAGCTGCTGGGCGGGCCCCAGGCGGGTTTGATCGCCGGGCGCGCCGACCTGATCCAGCGCATCAAGAAAAACCCGCTCAAACGGGCGCTGCGCGTGGGCAAGCTCACGCTGGCGGCGCTTGAAGCGGTGTTGCGCCTGTACCGCCACCCCGAGCGACTGCGTGAGCGGCTGACCACGCTGCGTTTGCTGGTTAGGCCGCAAGCCGAGATGGCCGCGCTGGCGGCACGCCTGCTGCCGCTGGTGGCAGCCCATATCGGGCCTGCGTATGCCGTGCGCACGCTGCCCATGCACAGCCAGATTGGCAGCGGCGCGCGGCCGCTTGACCTGTTGCCCAGTGCCGGGCTGGCGATGACGCCGCAGCCCGGCGGGCGCGGCAGCGGTGCGGCACTGAAGCGCCTGGAAGCCGCGTGGCGTGGCCTGCCCTGGCCTGTCATCGGCCATGTGCGCGACGCTGCGCTGTGCCTTGATCTGCGCTGCCTGGAAGACGAAAACCTGTTCACCCGCCAATTGCCCCTTCTCGTGCCCCTTCTCGTGCCCCCACGCTTGCCGCAGCCTGGCGCGGCACGGCCTGCCACTCCCCGCAACCCCTGACTGCCATGACCCCATTGATACGATTCAGGCGATTCATGCGATTGATGGCGTCGGCCTTGGGGCTGCTGCTGGGCCTGGCGGGCCTGCCTGCTGCCGCCGCCGCAGACTTTCTGGCGCCCGAGCAGGCGTTTCGTTTCGAGGCCCGTGCGCTGGACGCGCGCAGCGTCGAAATCGTCTTCACCGTGGCCGACGGTTACTACCTCTACCGCGAGCAGTTCGCCTTCGCCGCCGAAGACGCAGGCGTGCGCCTGGGCACGGCGCTGGTGCCAGCGGGACAGGTCAAGTTCGACAAGACCTTCGACAAGAACGTCGAGGCCCATCGCGGCCGGGTCGTGATCCGCGTGCCGGTCGAGGCCGCGCCGGCCGCTTTCACGCTCACCGTCACGAGCCAGGGCTGTGCCGACGCGGGCCTGTGCTACTTGCCCATGGAAAGCACGGCGCATGTGCAACTGGTGGGTTACGGTGGTGATGGCCGCGTCAGCGCGCCGCCGGCCGAGAGCGGCACAGCGGCGTCGGCGGCAGTGGCTGGCACGGCCGCGCCTGTCGCCGTGCCAGGCGCAGATTCCGGCATCGACGGCGCGCTGCGCAGTGGCCGCCTGTGGCTGGTGCTCGGCGCGTTCTTCATCGCCGGCCTGCTGCTGTCCTTCACGCCTTGCGTGTTGCCGATGCTGCCCATCCTGTCGTCCATCATCGTCGGCCAAAGTGGTGGCAGTACTTCGCGCTCACGCGGGTTCGGTCTGGCGCTGGCCTATTCGCTGGGCATGGCGCTGGTCTACACAGCCCTCGGTGTGGCCGCCGGGCTGGCTGGCGAAGGGTTGGCCGCGGCGCTGCAAAACCCGTGGGTGCTGGGCGGTTTTGCGCTGATGCTGGCGACGCTGTCGCTGTCGATGTTCGGCTTTTACGAACTGCAATTGCCGACCGCGCTGCGCGACCGGCTGGACGCCGGTGCCAGCCGTTTCAAAGGCGGGCAATGGGCAGGCGTGTTTGCGATGGGCGGGCTGTCGGCGCTGATCGTCAGCCCCTGCGTGGCCGCACCACTGGCCGGCGCACTGCTCTACATCAGCCAGACGCGCGACGTGCTGCTGGGCGGCAGCGCGCTGTTTGCGCTGGCCGCGGGCATGAGCGTGCCGCTGCTGCTGGTCGGCGCCTCGGCCGGTGCGTTGCTGCCGCGCGCGGGCCTCTGGATGGAATCGGTCAAGCGCTTCTTCGGCGTGCTGCTGCTGGGCGTGGCGTGGTGGCTTTTGAACCCGGTGCTGCCCGCGCCTGTGGGCGTGGCGGGCTGGGGCGTGCTGCTGCTTGTCGCGGCCAGCTTGTTCGGTGCCTTTGATCGGCTGGCTGAAGCTGCCGGGGCCGGCAGCCGGCTGGGCAAGGCCTTTGCGCTGGCGCTGGCGCTGCTGGGGTCGGCGCAAATCGTCGGCGCGATGGGCGGCGCCACCGACCCGCTGCAGCCCTTGCAGCGCTTTGCTCAAAAGGCGCTGCCGCAAGGCGGCAACGCTGCCGTGGCCGCGCGCAATGCCACCGCGGGCACGCCGCGCTTCCAGCGTGTGCATGACCTGGCCGAGCTTGACGCCATCGTGCGCAGTGCCGGCCGTCCCGTGCTGCTGGACTTCTACGCCGACTGGTGCGTCAGCTGCAAGGAGATGGAGCACCTGACCTTCAGCGACCCACGCGTCAGCGCCCGGCTCGACCGCATGCTGTTGCTGCAGGCCGACGTGACGCAAAACTCGCCCGCTGACCGTGCGCTGCTGAAACGCTTCCAGCTGTTCGGACCGCCGGGCATTCTGTTCTTTGATGCGCATGGCCAGGAACTGGCGGCGCAGCGTGTCATCGGCTACCAGGATGCAGCGCGCTTTCTGGGCAGCCTGGCCGGCGCCGGCGTTTGACAGATTCGCTTGGGCGCCGCGAAGGCTATTGCGGCCAAGGTGATGCCCAACGTCAGGCCTGAAACAGGGCCATCAATGACGCATTGAATCAACCTAAGGCGTCGCGCAAAAATAACTTGATAAAGTTTTGGAGGTGTGGTCTAAAGCGGAATGCAGGTTGCATCCGCGATAGAGCAGATCGAATCGAAGTACCGATCGCTTGCATCGGTGTTGGATGAGCGGGCGCGCCGGCAGTGGGCGGCCACCGAAGCGC
>JANMJI010000209.1:0-7139 GCA_031371275.1 Betaproteobacteria bacterium | reverse complement strand
CACCTGCTGACGCAACTGGGCGTGGCCGTGTTGCAGCCCAATGTGCGCGGCAGCAGCGGCTACGGCAAGACCTTTCTGGCGCTGGACAACGGGCGTTTGCGCGAAGACTCGGTGAAGGACATGGCCACCGCCATCGACTGGATGGCGACGCAGCCGCGGCTGGACGCGGCGCGCGTGCTGGTGGTCGGCGGCAGCTATGGCGGCTACATGGCGCTGGCCGCCAGCACGCTGCTTGCCGACCGCATTGCCGGCGCCGCCAGCACGGTGGGCATCAGCAACTGGGTAACGTTTCTGGAGAACACCGAAAGCTACCGGCGTGACCTGCGCCGGGTGGAATACGGCGACGAACGCGACCCGGCGATGCGCGCCTTTTTGCAGTCGATATCGCCGCTGACGCATGTCGCCAAGATCACCAAGCCTTTGCTGGTGGCGCAGGGCAAAAACGACCCGCGTGTGCCGTGGACAGAAAGCGAGCAGATCGTGCGCAGCCTGCAAAGCCGCGGCACGCCAGTGTGGTATCTGCTGGCCGACAACGAAGGCCATGGTTTTGCACGGCGCGAGAATGCCGATTACTACTTCGCTGCGCTGATCCAGTTCGTGCAACAGACGCTCAAACCATGATGCAGACGAGGCTGGCCAGCGCAATCGGCATCATCGCCATCGCGGCCTGCAGCACACCCGCCAGCGCGCCACTGCGCTTCACACAGCCGGTGGTGCTGCTGGGTGAGGTGCACGACAACGCTGCCCAGCACGCGCTGCGGCTGGCGGCATTCAAGGCCTGGCTCGAGAGCGGCGCGCGCCCCGCTCTGGCGCTGGAACAGTTTGACCGCGACCAGCAGCCACTCATCGACCGCTTGCTGGCGCAAACGCCTGCGCCCGACGCCGATGCGTTGATTGCCGCGGCCGGTGGCAGCGGCTGGTTGTGGCCGCATTACAAGCCCTTCATCGCGCTGGCGCTGCAATACGGCCTGCCCATCGTGGCGGCCAACGTGTCGCGCGAAGACACGCGCCGCGTCATGCGCGAAGGCCTGGCCGCCACCGGCTTCAATGCCGCCGTGCCCGCTGCCGTGCTGCAAGCCCAGGCCGCAGGCATCGAGGCCAGCCACTGCGGCCTGCTGGATGCAGCCACCGCCGGGCGCATGGCCCAGGCCCAAGTCGCACGCGACCAGTTCATGGCCCAGGTGTTGCAAGCCCACGCTGAACGGGGTGTGGTGCTGCTGGCCGGCAATGGCCATGTGCGCACCGACCTGGGCGCGCCGCTGTGGCTGCCAGCGGCCGTGCGCGTGCGCAGCGAAGCCATTGGCGTGCTGGAACAAGGCGACACCACGGGCAGCACACAACCCGCCTTCGACCGCCGCGTCTTCACCGCCGCGCAGCCGCGCCCCGACCCCTGTGAGGCGATGCGCCCGCCACGTCGCTAAAGTCAACGCTGTTGCGCCCAATGTGCACGGAGCCCTGGCCATGAATGCTGCCCTGCCTTTGTCCACCCCGGCCACCGACTGGGGCGACCAGCCGACCAGCCGCGTGCCCGGCTGGGCCTACACGCGCGAAGACTTGTACAGACAAGAGCTGGAACGGTTTTTTTACCATCACCATTGGTGTTATGTAGGTCTGGAATGCGAGGTGCCCGAGCCCGGCGACTTCAAGCGCACGGTGGTGGGTGAACGCAGCGTGATCCTGGTCCGCGCCGCCGATGGTGTGCTGCACGTCGTCGAGAACCGCTGCGCCCACCGCGGCGTGGCCTTTTGCCGCGAACGCTATGGCCGCGTCAACAGTTTCACCTGCCCTTACCACCAGTGGACCTACAAGCTCGACGGCAGCCTGCAAGGCCTGCCCTTTCGCCGCGGCGTGAAGCAAGACGGCCAGGTGCAAGGTGGCATGCCGGCCGACTTCAACCTGGCCGACCATGGCCTGACGAAGCTGAAGGTGGCGCGCCGCGGTGGCGTCGTCTTCGCCAGCTTCGACCACGGTATCGAGACCTTCGAAGACTTCCTGGGCCCCGACATCCTGCGCTACTTCGACCGCGTGTTCAGCGCCGAACGCCCGCTCAAGCTGCTGGGCTACAACCGCCAGCGCATTCCGGCCAACTGGAAGCTGATGCAGGAGAACATCAAAGACCCCTACCACCCCGGCCTGCTGCACACCTGGTTCGTCACCTTCGGCCTGTGGCGCGCCGACCAGCGCAGCCAGATGGTGATGGACGCCAAGCACCGCCACGCCGCGATGGTGAGCACGCGCAACGCGGGCGCCAATTCAAATTTGGGTGAAGTGACACAGGGCGTGACCAGCTTCAAAGCCGGCATGCAATTGCACGACGACAGGCTGCTCGATGTCGTGCCCGAGACCTGGTGGGGCGGCCCCAGCGTGGTCATGATGACGCTGTTCCCCAGCCTCATCATTCAGCAGCAGGTGAATTCGCTTTCGACACGCCACATTCAGCCGGTGGCGCCGGGCGTGTTTGATTTCGTCTGGACACACTTCGGCTTCGACACCGACGATGAAGCCATGACCCGCCGCCGCCTGCGCCAGGCCAACCTGTTCGGGCCCGCGGGTTTTGTTTCTGCCGACGACGGCGAGGTGATCGAATTTGCCCAGCAGGCCTTCGCCGCCAACGAACAAGCGCGCACGCTGAGCGAGCTGGACGGCCGCGACGTGAAGCCCACGCCGCACATGGTGACCGAGACGCTGATACGCGGCATGTACGGCTATTGGCGTGAAGTGATGGGGCTGTGATGGCGGCTGTGAATGGGGCGGCAATGGACGCCGAGTTGCTAATGTCATTGCATGCGCTGTACGGCGACTATGCCGCCGTGCTGGACAGCGGCGACTTCACACGCTGGCCCGACTTCTTCACCGAAGACTGCATCTACAAGCTGCAATCACGCGAGAACTTCGACCGCGGTCTGCCGTTGGCCACGCTGTCCTTTGAAAGCCGTGGCATGTTGAAAGACCGTGTCTTTGGCGCCACCGACACGATCTATCACGACCCCTATTACCAACGGCACATCGTCGGCTTGCCGCGGCTGTTGTCGCGCGCTGAGAACGGGCTGCGTTGCGAAGCGAGTTACGTCGTCATTCGCACCAAGCGTGATGCGATGCCCGAGATTCTGTCGGTGGGGCGTTATCTCGACCTTGTGGTGGTCACCGATGAAGGGCTGAAGTTCGCGCAACGCGTGGCGGTGTTTGACAATGACTTGATTGCCAATTCGCTGATTTATCCGATTTAAGGCAACGCCGCCATGCCCGCCATGACCTTGTCCAGCGTCAAAGGAAAGTCGCGCACGCGCACGCCGCAGGCATTGAACACGGCATTGGCCACCGCAGCACCGGCGCCGCAGATGCCCAGTTCACCCACGCCCTTGATCTTCAATGGGTTGGTCTTGTCGTCCACCTCGGGCAGGAAGTGCACTTCAATGGCCGGAATGTCGGCGTGGCAGGGTACGTGGTAGCCGCCCAGGTCGCGGTTGACGAAATTGCCGTAGCGCGGGTCTATCACCGCATGTTCGTGCAGGGCTGAGCCGACGCCCCAGACCATGCCGCCCAAGGCCTGGCTGCGCGCCAGTTTTTCGTTCAGGATGCGGCCGGCAGCGAACACCCCGAGCATGCGGCGCAGGTGGATTTCTCCGCTGTCGCGGTCCACCGCCACTTCAGCAAAGTGTGCGCCATAGGCCTGCTGCGAAAATTTCTTGGCCATGCTGCCGGGCTTGATTTCACCATCGGCTTGAATGCCTTTTGCGCCCGCCAGCGCGGCCAGCGTTTCAGAGCGCCCAGCGCCAGCTATGCGGCCCTCGGCAAACACGGCTTCGTCGGCCTTGATACCCAGCTTGCGCGCCAGCTTGCCGCGCAGTTGGTCGCACGCATCGAACAAGCCCGAGCCCGCACTGGCCGCGCCCCACGAACCGCCCGAGCCCGGCGTGTCGGGCAAGTCGCTGTCGCCCATTTCCATGCGCACCCGCGCCATGGGCAAGCCCAGCATTTCAGCCGCCACTTGCGTGAACACGGTGTAGCTGCCGGTGCCGATGTCGGTCATCGCCATGCGCACGGTCAGCACGCCCTGGGCGTCCAGCAGCACGCGGCATTTCGAAGGCATCAGCAGGTTGCTGCGCGTCGCCGCCGCCACACCCATGCCCAGCAGCCAGCGCCCTTCGCTGCGCTGGCCCGGCCTGGCCTGGCGCTGGGCCCAGCCGAAGCGCTGCGCACCTTCGCGCAGGCAGGCCACGAGCTGGCGGGTGGAGTAGGGCAGACCCAGTTCCGGGTCTTGCGGTGGTTCATTGCGCAGGCGCAATTCGATCGGGTCGATGCCCAGCCTGTCGGCCAACTCGTCCATCGCCTGTTCCAGCGCCAGCATGCCCACCGCCTCGCCGGGCGCGCGGGTGGAATCTGACACCGGCAGGTCGAGTTTGACCGAGCGGTGCGTGGTCATGCGGTGGGGCGCCGCGTACAGCGTGCGCGTCTGCAGGCCCGCGCTTTCGTAGAAGTTGTCGAAACGTGCGCTGTGCGACCAGGTCTCGTGGGCGATGGCGGCCAGCTTGCCGTCGGCACTGGCGCCCAGGCGCAGGCGCTGCACGGTGTCGCTGCGGTGCGTGGTGGTGTGGAACATCTGCTGCCGCGTCAACGCTGTTTTCACAGGCCGGCCCAGTTGCCGCGCCGCCATCGCCGACAACATCACATCGGCATACACCGGCAGTTTGCCGCCGAAGCCACCGCCGATGTAGCGGCTGATGATTTGCACTTTGTCTGGCGCAATCTTCAGCGTATGGGCCACCGCGTTCTGCGCGCTCTTCAGCAGTTGCGCGCAGCAGTACACCACCACCCTGCCACCGCGCCAGTAGGCCACGGTGGCGTGCGGCTCCATCTGCGCGTGAACGTGGCAGGGCGTTGTGAAGCGCGCGTCAATCTGCACCGCCGCCGCAGCGAAGGCGGCTTCGAAATTTCCGACCAGGCTGTCGGTTTTCTGGAAAGCATCATCGGCGGGTGTTTCGGCCTTGGCCAGATTCGGCACCAGTTCATATTCACCCGGCTCTGCTGCATAGCGAATCTTGACAAGACGCGCAGCCGATCGGGCTTGCTCGAAACCCGTTGCCACCACAAAAGCCACCGCCTGGCCATAGTGCCGAATGCGCGGGCCAGCCAATTGCGGGCCAGCGCGTGCAAACCTGTCCTTGGCTTCCAGTGGGCCCCAGGCGCCTTGTGCCGGCGCGTTCTTGTGCGTCATCACCAGCAACACGCCGGGCGCACGCTCGGCGGCCGCGGTGTCTATTTGCGCCACGCTGCCTTTGGCGATGGTGGCCTCGACGATGAAGCCATAGGCAGCGCGCCCGGCTTCGGGGGCTTCCTGCACTTCGTGGGCATAGGGCGCCAGGCCCATGACCTTCAGCCGGCCATCGACACGGTTCACCGGCTTGCCTATCAAGCCCTGCCGGTTGTCGTCAATGGCATTGCGCGGCACGGGGCGGTTCATGTCCATGCAGACCTCTGCTTCAGGTTTCTGTGAGCACAGCGCGCAGGGTTCTGCGCAGCAGCGGTATCTTGAAATCGTTGTGGCCAAAGCCGCGTGCGCCGGCCAATACGGCGTCGGCTGCGGCCTGCGCAGCGCGGTCGCCGCCGACGGCGCCCACAGCAGTGCCGGCCAAGGCGTTTTCAGCGGCGGCCACGCGCCAGGGCATGTGCGCCAAACCGCCAAAAGCCAGGCGGGCCGCGCGTATGCGGCCAGCGCCCACATCCACAACGGCAGCCACCGACACCAGCGCAAAAGCATAAGAAGCACGGTCGCGCACCTTGCGGTAAACGTGGCGTCCGGGCAATGGCGGCGGCAAGGTTACGGCGGTGATGAGCTCGCCGGCGCGAAGCGTGTTTTCGACCTGCGGCGTGGTGCCCGGCAGGCGGTGGAAGTCTGCAATCGCTATGCTGCGCGAAGCGCCGCTGGCCGACATGGTTTCCACGCGCGCGTCCAGCACCCGCATGGCCACGGCCATGTCCGAAGGATGCACGGCAATGCACTGTTCGCTGGTGCCCAGCACCGCATGCATGCGGTTGTAGCCCGCCAACGCAGCGCAGCCCGCACCGGGCTCGCGTTTGTTGCAGGGCTTGCTGGTGTCGTAGAAGTAGTCGCAGCGTGTGCGTTGCAGCAGGTTGCCGCCGGTGGTGGCCATGTTGCGCAACTGGCCCGAAGCGCCGCTCAGCAAGGCCCGGCTCAACACCGCATAGCCCTTGCGCACCAGCGGATGGGCGGCAAGGTCGGCGTTGCGCACCATGGCACCAATGCGCAGGCCGCCATCGGCCATGGGCTCGGTCTTGTCCAACCCCAGCCGGGTGATGTCTATCAGGTGGGTGGGGGTTTCAACCTCCAGCTTCATGAGGTCCAGCAAGTTGGTGCCACCGGCAATGAAGCGTGCGCCGGGTGTGGCCGCAGCGGCTGCTGCCGCGGCTTGCGCGCTGGCCGGGCGTTCGTAGGTAAATGCTTTCATGCCCGCGCCCCAGCCACTTCGTGAATGGCCGCGACGATGTTCGGGTAGGCGCTGCAGCGGCACAGGTTGCCACTCATGCGTTCGCGGATTTCTTCGTTGGAAAGCGCTGCGCCAACTGCTTGAAGATTGGCTTGCAGATCGGCCGTCACATGGCTGGGCATGCCGGCACGCGCCTCGGCCAACATGCCCACCGCCGAGCAGATTTGCCCGGGCGTGCAATAGCCGCACTGAAAGCCGTCGTGTTGCAAGAAAGCCGCCTGCAACGGGTGCAGTTCATCGCCGCGCGACAAACCTTCGATGGTGGTGATGGCGTGGCCGTCGTGCATCACCGCCAGCGTCAGGCAGGCGTTGCTGCGACGCCCGTCGATGAGCACGGTGCAGGCTCCGCACTGGCCGTGGTCACAGCCTTTCTTGGTGCCCTTCAAATTCAGGGCTTCGCGCAGGGCGTCCAGCACCGTCGTGCGGCTGTCCAGCGTCAGCGCATGACTTTGGCCATTCACTTCAAGGCGAATCGGCAGCATCGTCACCGCGCGGTCTTCGGCTGCTGAACCTGGCGGGCCTTGGTGTGCTTGGGGTGCTTGCGGTGCCGCCAGTGGCTGTGCCGTCGCCAGCCCGCCCAAGTGGCCGGTGGCCAAAGCGGCGGTAGCCTGCACCAGGCCGCGCCGCGAGATG